>NZ_JAIBES010000102.1 GCF_019459305.1 Sphingopyxis sp.
GACGGTCACCGTCGCGCGGTCGCCGTAGCGGGTGACGCGCATGCAGCTAAGCGCATTTTGGGGGGGATAGGGGGTAGCATTGGCCAACAGGGTGGGGAGCCCCGGTTACACCCGGCGGGATTAGCCCGGGGGGGCGGCCAACGGTCCGTGTCTGTCGCAGGCAATGCCCGGATAAACGAAAAAGGGACCGCAATCGCGGTCCCTGTTCGTCGTTTCTTTTCGGCGTATTAGCGCTTGTCCACCGCCACATAATCGCGCGGTGCCGGGCCCGTGTACAGCTGGCGCGGGCGACCGATTTTCTGGGCAGGGTCGGAGATCATTTCGTTCCACTGCGCGACCCAGCCGACGGTACGGGCGAGCGCGAAGAGTGCGGTGAACATTGTCGTCGGGAAACCGATCGCTGAAAGGATGACGCCCGAATAGAAATCGACGTTCGGGAACAGCTTTTTCTCGACGAAATAGGGATCGCTGAGCGCCATTTCCTCAAGCTGCAGCGCGACTTCGAACACCGGGTCGTTGACCTTCAGCGCTTCGAACACTTCGCGCACGGTTTTCTGCATCACCGTCGCGCGCGGATCGTAGTTTTTATAGACGCGGTGGCCAAAGCCCATCAGGCGGAACGGATCGTCCTTGTCCTTGGCGCGCGCGATATATTCGGGGATGCGTTCGGGGCGACCGATTTCGCGCAGCATGTTGAGCGCCGCTTCGTTCGCGCCGCCATGCGCCGGACCCCACAGGCAGGCGATACCGGCGGCGATACAAGCGAACGGATTGGCGCCCGACGAACCGGCGAGGCGGACGGTCGAGGTCGACGCGTTCTGGTCGTGATCAGCGTGGAGGATGAAGATGCGGTCGAGCGCGCGTTCGACGACCGGATTGACCTCATATTCCTCGGCCGGAACGCCAAAGGTCATGCGCAGGAAATTGCCGGTGTAGCTCAGCTTGTTGTCGGGGTAGACGAACGGCTGGCCGACCGAATATTTATACGCCATCGCGGCGATCGTCGGCATCTTGGCGATTAGCCGGTGGCTGGCGATCATCCGCTGGTGCGGATCGTGGATCTCGGTTGAATCATGATAGAAAGCGCTGAGCGCGCCGACGACACCGCACATGATCGCCATCGGGTGCGCGTCGCGGCGGAACCCGCGATAGAAGGTCGCCAGCTGCTCGTGCAGCATCGTATGGCGGGTGATCGTATAGTCAAAGGTCGCCAGCTCGTCGGCGCTCGGCAATTCGCCGTTCAGCAGCAGATAGCAGACTTCCATGAAGCTGGAATGTTCGGCGAGGTCACCGATCGCATAGCCGCGGTGCAGCAAAACGCCTTCGTCGCCGTCGATATAGGTGATCTGCGATTCGCAGCTCGCGGTCGAGGTGAAGCCCGGATCGTAGGTAAAGGCGCCCGTCTGGGCATAGAATTTGCGGATGTCGACGACGTCGGGACCGACGGTGCCCGACAATACCGGACTTTCGACAGTCTTGTCGCCCAGGGTGATTTTTGCGGGTTGATCGGTCATATATTTTTCCCTGTTATGACGGCGAGGAGAGAGCGTGGCTACGCCCCTGCCGGATAATGTTGCGCTGCGTCAAGTCGGGCCAGACTGACATCACGCCCGAGCAACAACAGCACGTCGAAAATCCCTGGGGAAACGGTCCGGCCGGTTAGGGCAGCGCGTAATGGCCCGGCCAATTTGCCGAGCCCCAGTTCGGCGGCTTCGGCCTCGGCCCGCACCGCGGCGTCCAGCTCTTCTATCGTCCATTGGTTCAGCCCGCGCAGCCGCTGCGTCACGGCAGCCAGCAAACCTTCCGGGGCGCCCTTTAGCACCTCGGCGGCCTTTTCGTCCACCGGCAACGGACCGCTTTGGAACAGGAACATCGCGCCGTCGGCGATTTCGTCGAGCGTCTTGGCGCGCGGTTTGAGCGATTCCATCGCGCGGGTCAGCACGGCGCGCTCGTCGTTGTTCAGCGCGCGACCGACGAGCGTTTCGACGCGCGGCGCGACCAGCGTGACCAGCCGCGCATCGTCGGCTTCGCGCAGATAATGGCCGTTGAGATTCTCCAGCTTTTTGAAGTCGAAACGCGACGGCGAGCGCCCGACATGGGCAAGGTCGAACCATTCGGTTGCCTGCTCGCGGCTGATGATCTCGTCGTCGCCATGCCCCCAGCCGAGGCGGAGTAGATAATTGTTCACCGCTTCGGGGAGGTAGCCCATTTCGTCGCGATAGGCATCGACGCCGAGCGCGCCATGGCGCTTCGACAGCTTGGCGCCGTCGGCGCCGTGGATCAGCGGCACATGCGCATAAACCGGCTCGTGCCAGTTCATTGACCGGATCAGCGCCAGCTGGCGGAAGGCGTTGTTGAGATGGTCGTCTCCGCGGATAACGTGGGTGACGCCCATGTCGTTGTCGTCGACGACGACGCTGAGCATATAGGTCGGGGTGCCGTCGCTGCGCAGTAGGACAAAATCGTCGAGTTCGGCGTTCTGGACGGTGACATCGCCTTGCACTTTGTCGGTGATCGTCGCGGCGCCGTCTTGCGGCGCGCGAACGCGCACAACGTGAGGGAGGGCGGGGTCACCGTCGTCGCGGTCGCGCCAGGGGCTGCGGACGCGGAAGGGCAGGCGCTTTTCCTGCGCTTCGGCGCGCATCGCGGCGAGTTCGTCCTGGCTGAGGTAACAGCGATAGGCCTCACCCTTCGCCAGCAACTCAGCGGCGACCGCGGCGTGGCGGTCGGCCCGCGCGAACTGGAATACCGCTTCGCCGTCCCAGTCGAGATCGAGCCATTGCATTCCGTCGATGATCGCGTCAATCGCCGCATCGGTAGAGCGGGCGCGGTCGGTATCTTCGATGCGAAGCAGGAATTTTCCACCGTGATGGCGCGCGAACAACCAGTTGAACAGCGCGGTGCGCGCGCCGCCGATGTGCAGAAAACCGGTCGGCGAGGGTGCAAACCGCGTCACGACGTCGGCGCCCGTTGCTTCCGTGGCGGTCGCGGTCAAACTCGTATTAATATCGGTTGCCACCAAGGCCTCTTTCACTCATTTTGCCGCGCATCGCGGCGGCGATCGGGGAGCCCCTAGCATGGCGACAAGACAGCTTCAAATGCCCAATGCCGCACGCTGGGGAGGTCGCTGGCGGACGCTGGGTGATGCGATCGAGGAGCGACTGGAGGAAGAGCGCGAGCGGATCGAGCTGTGGATGCCGGTTGCGTTGGGCGCTGGCATCGCTCTTTAGCTGGTGCTGCCGACCGCGATACACTGGATCGGGGCGCTGCTGGCACTGAGCGCGTGAGCGTTGGCAGGGCCGCTGGTGGGCGGGCAGCGTCGGCTCGGGCGCTCGATCGTCATCGGCTGCGTCGTCGTTGCGATAGGAATTCTGCTCATCTGGGGCCGCGCCTTGTGGGTTGCGGCGCCAGTGTTGGCAGCCGCCGCCGCGGATATCGTGATCAGCGACCGCTGGTTACCGCGCGAAGGCGTCGGGCGCTGGATGACGATCGGAAGGGACAGTCTGCCCGAAACCTGCGGGTTTGCGCTCTATCTGGGGGATCGGCCCACGGCCGTCGCCATGCTGCGCGCGGGGGACGCGCATCCGTGACGGCAGCCGCAGCAGCTTAGTGGTAACGACGAAGCAGTCCCGACAAGCGCCCTTGCACGATGACGCGGTCGGCGGGGTAACGCTGCGGCTCATAGGCGCTGTTCGCGGGGTCGAGCCGGATCATCGGGCCTTCGCGTCGGAAATATTTGAGCGTCGCGTCCTGTCCGTCGACGAGCGCGACGACGATGTCGCCCTCGCGCGCGGTGCTGGCTTTCTGGATTAGCGCATAATCGCCGTCAAAGATTCCGGCCTCCACCATCGAGTCGCCCGATACTTCGAGCGCATAATGTTCACCCGAGCCGAGCAGCGCGGCGGGAACCGAGAGGTGGTTGTGATCCTCGAACGCTTCGATCGGGACGCCCGCGGCGATCTTGCCGTGCAGCGGCACCTCGACGATGTCGTTGGCGGCGATCGGGCGCATCACGGGGGCGGGTTTGCGTAGCGTGACGACATTGTCGTGATCGTTGCGCACGGGCGATTTGGCAGCTTCGGGCACCTTGATCACTTCGAGCGCGCGGGCGCGGTTGGGGAGGCGGCGGAGGAAGCCTCGTTCTTCCAAGGCACTGATAAGGCGGTGAATTCCGGACTTGGATTTCAGCCCCAGCGCTTCCTTCATCTCCTCGAACGATGGCGAAATGCCACTTGCGTCGAGTTTTTGCTGAATGAAGTGAAGCAGTTCATGCTGCTTGGCGGTCAACATTGTCATTCTCCGTCAGGACCAGAACCGGACATAATGAGAACGATAGTGGAACAGAGCGGGACTTGTCAAGCGATGACGATATACTCCGCCATGGCGCCCGCATCGCGCGGCGGTGCGGCGATGTCGCGAATTAGCAGTGTATTCGCGATGGCGAGTGGCAGCGTCATGCCGCTGTCCTGCCCGATCAGCGGGGTCAGCCGTCCGTTTTCGAGTCGCGCGCGCAGATAATCGCGGCGCCCGCCGCCGCCGTCCAAAGTGGTCGCGAGCGGCGCCCGGTGGATCGCGGGGAGCGGATGGTGCGCACCGGCGAGGTGGCGCACGAGTGGGAGCAGGAACAGGGTCGCGGTGACGAACGCCGACGACGGGTTGCCGGGCAGGCCGAGCAGGATCGCATCGCCAATCGTTCCGGCGATCAGCGGCTTGCCCGGGCGCATCGCGAGCTTCCAGAAATCGACGGTGCCGCCCGCGTCGTGCAGCGCACCGCGGACATGGTCGTGGTCACCGACCGAGGCGCCGCCGACGGTGACGACGACGTCGTGATGTCGCGCCAAATCTTTAAAAACATTGGCCAAAATTGCGCGGTCGTCGCGGACGTGGTAGGTCAGGCTGACGGCGGCGGGTTCGCCCGCGAGCATTGCCGCCAGCATCGGACTGTTGCTGTCGGGGATCTGCCCCGGGGTCAGCGCGCGTCCGGCCTGGACGAGTTCGTCACCGGTGGTGAGGATCGCGACGCGCGGGCGGCGCCCGACTATTAGTTGCTCGGCGCCGCTCATCGCTGCGGCGGCGATCGCGCCGGGGTTCAGGCGGGTTCCCGCTGGGAGCAGGCAATCGACGGCGGCGAAATCGCTCGCACGGGCGCGGATATGGCGGCCGCGCGTAGCGGGGCCGTCGCCGGTCAAGGTCAGCGCGGTGCCATCGGCGGCGACATCCTCCTGCACAATGACCGTGTCGGCGCCATCGGGGACGATTGCGCCGGTGAAAATGCGCATCGCTTCGCCCGCGTTTACGGTGCGACCCGGCGCGGCCCCGGCGGCGCTTTCGCCGATAACGGTCCACGGGCCGGGCAGGTCGTCGAAGCGAATCGCATAACCGTCCATCGCCGATAATGGCGCGGCGGGCTGGTCGCGCTGGGCGAAGATATCATCCGAGGTGTAGAGGCCAAAACATTCGTAAAAGGATATTTTCTCGGGCGACAGCGGGCCACGCAACGCCAGCAGCCGCGCCTGCGCTTCCTCGACCGGCAGCAGCGCGCTCATTCGGCGCGCCAGTCGCCCGAGCGGCCGCCGCTCTTTTGGAGCAAGCGGATGTCGCCGAGCACCATCGCGCGGTCGAGCGCCTTCGCCATGTCGTAAAGCGTAAGCAGCGCGACCGACGCCGCTGTCAACGCCTCCATCTCGACCCCGGTCTGGCCATTGGTCGCCGCGGTGGCAGTGACGGTGATTCCATTTTCTTCCCATGCAAAGTCCACGCCGACTTTGGTGAGCGCCAGCGGGTGGCAGAGCGGGATGAGGTCGGCGGTGCGCTTGGCGGCCATGATTCCCGCGATGCGCGCGGTCGACAGTACGTCGCCCTTGGGCGCATTGCCGTTGCGGATCGCTTCGAGAGCGTCGGTCGACATGGTGATCCGGCCGCTGGCGACGGCGCGGCGCTGGGTAGCGGGCTTGGCCCCGACATCGACGATGTTGGCCGCGCCGGTGTCGTCGAGATGAGTCGGTTTGAGGGTCATTGCGGGAGCGAAGCAAGGTGGGGTGGGAAAGGCAAGGGGAGATGAGGGGCATGGGGTTCAATGCGGGATTATGGCGGCTGGAACCGGCCAAAACTAGCCGTCGTCCCCGCGTAGGCGGGGGCCGCTGTCGGTTTACTCAGCAGCGCAGGAACAGGCGGCTAGCGGTCCCCGCCTGCGCGGGGGCGACGTTTTTGTGGTCCTGCTCGCCGTTCAGGAGCGGACATCACCCCTCGAGCAGCGCCTTCGCTGCCGCCGTGACGTCAGCCTGGCGCATCAGGCTTTCGCCGACGAGGAAGGTTTTTACTCCGCTGGCCGCGAGGCGCTGGCAGTCGGTGTGGGTGGCGATGCCGCTTTCGCCGACGAGCAGGGTGTCCGTGGGGACAAGTTTGGCGACACGTTCGGTGACGCCGAGGTCGGTTTCGAAGGTGCGCAAGTCGCGGTTGTTGACGCCGATCAGGCGCGATTGCAGCTGGGTCAGGGCGCGGTCGAGTTCGGCTTCGTCGTGGACCTCGACGAGCACGTCCATGCCGCGGTCGAGCGCCGCGGCCTCAATCTCTTGCATTGCGCCGTCGTCCAGTGCGGCGACGATGATCAGAATCGCGTCGGCGCCGATCGCGCGCGCTTCGGCGACCTGCCAGGGGTCGATCATGAAATCCTTGCGCAGCGTGGGCAGCGGGCAGGCGTTGCGCGCGGCGATGAGATAATCCTCATGCCCCTGAAAATATGGGGCGTCGGTGAGGACCGAGAGGCAGGCGGCGCCGCCCGCGGTATAAGCGCGGGCATGGTCGCCAGGGTTAAAATCGCTACGGATCAAGCCCTTGGAGGGCGATGCTTTCTTAATCTCGGCGATTAGGGCGAAGCCGCCTGCGTCGATTTTCGCCTGCAAGGCGGCGTGGAAGCCGCGCACCGGGCTGGCGTCGATCGCGTCGAGGTCGGTGAACGAGCGCAGCGCACGGCGCGCGGCCACTTCTTCGGCTTTGGTGGCGAGGATCTGAGTCAGCTTGTTCATTTATAGGTGATCCAGCAGTTGAGAAGCGCGTTGGCGAGTCCCTTGTCGATCGCTTCGGCGGCTTCCTCGACGCCTTCGGTCAGCGTTTCGGCGGCGCCCGCGATGACGAGCGCTTCGGCGGCGTTGTACAGGACCGCGTCGCGATAGGCGCCGGGGGCGCCCTCCAGCAGCCCGCGGAGCGCCTTGGCATTGTCGGCCGCATCACCGCCGCGAATGGCCTCGATCGGCTGGGTGGGCAGACCTGCGTCGGCGGCGTGGCTGCGCTGCATGAACACGCCCTCGGCGTTGACCACCGCGACCTCGTTGCCGCCCGCCAGCGACAGTTCGTCGATGCCTTCGTCGCCAGAGACAACGCGCGAATGGTCGGTGCCGAGCCGGTGTAGCGCCTCGGCATATACGGGGACATAGCCTGGGCGCGCGATGCCGATCAGCTGGCGGGTGACGCGCGCGGGGTTGGCGAGCGGGCCCATCAGGTTGAAGATGGTGCGGCGGGCGAGCTTCTGGCGGATTGGCTGGATGCGCTTCATCGCCGGATGGTGGTTGGCGGCAAACAGGAAACAGATGCCAAGGTCGGCGAGGGTAGCTTCGGCGAGGCGCCCGACACGTTCCATGTCGAACCCGAGGACTTCGAGGGTGTCAGCGGCGCCGGATTTTGAGGAAGCGGCACGATTTCCGTGCTTTGCGACGGGAACTTCGCACGCCGCAACGACAATCGCGACCGCGGTCGAAACGTTAAGCGTGTGGTGGCCGTCGCCGCCGGTTCCGCACACATCAATTGCGCCCTTGGGGGCATTGATGGGGATCAGCCGGTCGCGCAGCGCCTGCGCCGCGGCGGCGATTTCGACCATGGTTTCGCCGCGATCGGACAGCGCGGTGAGGAATTCGGCGATCTCGTCCTCGCTCGTACGCGCGTCGAGGATGTCGGCGAAGGCCTGCGCGGCCTCATCATGACCCAGGAGATGCGCGGGGTCGGGCAGCAGGCCGAAACGGCTCATGCGGCTTGCCGCGCCAATACGGGCAGTCCGGCGACGGCCATGAAGTTGGCGAGCATCGCATGGCCATGTTGGGTCGCGATGCTTTCGGGGTGGAATTGCACCCCGTGGATCGGCAGGTCGATGTGGCGGAGGCCCATCACCGCGCCGTCGTCACTCGTCGCGTTGATGATCAGGCAGGCGGGAATGTCGACAACCTCGAGGCTGTGATAGCGCGTCGCCTGAAATGGGGAGGGCAGGCCGGTGTAGAGGCCAGTGCCGTCGTGGCAGACGGGCGACGTCTTGCCGTGCATCAGGTGGCCGCGCTGGACTGTGCCGCCGAAATGCTGGCCGATCGCCTGATGGCCAAGGCAGACGCCGAGCAGCGGACGCACGGCTTCGGCGCAGGCGGCGACAAGGTCGAGGCTGATCCCGGCTTCATTCGGGGTGCAGGGGCCGGGCGAGATTAGGATGGCATCGGCGCCGGTCGCGAGCGCTTCAGTGGCGGTCAGCGCGTCGTTGCGTTCGACGCGCACGTCGGCGCCCAACTCGATCAGGTAATGAACGAGGTTGAAGGTGAAGCTGTCGTAATTATCGATGACGAGGATCATGGGGTTGGGCAGTAATGGGTGAAAGCGCGCGAGTGAAGCAATAAGTCCTTTTGTGCGGACGAAGCGGGATTTGCGGGTCGCGTTCCTCCCAGTAGCGGGGCGATGAGGTGGTGGGAGCGCGAAGGGGGGACGGCGGGGTTTTTTGGCGCTACCGTTGCCGCCCCTCCACCACGCTCTTCGGGCGCGGTCCCCCTCCCCATCGCTTCGCGACAGGGAGGATTGGTTACTGCGCCATCAGCTTTGCCAGATCGTCTTTCCAGAACTTTGCCCAGGTGTGGGTGCTGTGGCCCTTGGTTTCAGGGCTGGCTGGGATGAGGATGAACTTCGTCGTCTTCATCCGCGATGCCGCCTTTTCGGTAATACCGTAGGCGGGCGGGTTGATGAAGTCGTCGGCGCTGTTGATCCACAGAATCGGGACATTGATCTTTTCGAGGTCGGGCCACGGGTTGTATGTACGCGAGCTATCGAGCTGATAAATCACGTCATTGGCGTCGTTGCGGCCATAGGTGCGGACAAAGGCCTCGTCCTTGTATGTCTCGGCCGCGGCGCGGGTCGGATATTGGACCTGGAGCGCATAGGGGTTGGCGCCCGCGATCAGCGCCAGCGATGCGGCGGTGCGCAGGCCCGCCGCGGGTGGGGTGGTATAGTTGCCGTCCTGCCACAGCGGGTCAGCCTTGATCGCGTCGATCGTCAGCGCGCGCCACATGCGGTTCTGGCCGGCGATTTCGACCGGCAGGCAGGCAAAGGGGGCGAGCTTTTCCGCGAAGCCGGGGCGGGTGGTGCCCCAGACAAAGGCGTGCATGCAGCCCATCGACGTGCCGAGGATCAGCTTGAGTTTGTGGACGCCGAGCTTTTCGGTGAGCACCCGGTGCTGCGCGGCGACCATGTCGCCATAGTCATATTTTGGGAACGTCATCCGCATCCCGTCGCTGGGCTTCGACGAGGCGCCATGGCCGATATTGTCGGGCAGGATGATGTAGTATTTCGCGGTGTTGAGCAGCTGACCGGGGCCGAACAGCTCGCTGGCAAATTGCGGCTGGAAGAATTGCTTGCCGGTGCCGCCGGTGCCGTGGAGGATCATCACGGCGTTGGTGACATGGCCCTTTTTGTCGCGCTGCGGGGTGCCTAGCGTCGTGTAGTGGATTTTGAGTTCGGGCAGTTTCTCGCCGGTTGTGAAAGTGAAATCCTTCAGGATCGCGTCGCCTTCGACGGCGCCTGCGGGGGTTTGGGCGTGGACGGGAAGGCTGGCGAGCAGCAGAGCGAGCGGGGCGAGGATTTTGTGCATGGCGCGACGCTAACGCGCGCCAAGTTCAGGTCAAGCTATTGCCCATATCCCGGCGTTCCCGCCAGCCGCACCGCCTCGCGCGCAGCAGCGAAGAGGGCGCCCGCCTTGGCCTCGCACTCGCGCTGTTCATAGGCGGGGTCGCTATCGGCGACGATGCCGGCGCCCGCTTGCACATGCATTTCGCCATCCTTGACGATCGCGGTGCGCAGCACGATGCAGCTGTCCATATTGCCGTCGGGGGCGAAATAGCCGACGCCGCCCGCATACGGCCCGCGCGCGACGGCTTCGAGCTCGGCGATGATCTGGCAAGCGCGGACTTTGGGGGCGCCGCTGACCGTGCCGGCGGGGAAGCCCGCGAACAGCGCGTCGATGGCGTCCTTGTCGGGGGCGATGCGGCCGATGACGTTCGAGACGATGTGCATGACGTGGCTGTAAAATTCGACGGTGTAGCTGTCGGTAACGGTGACACTGCCGCCGACCGCGGCGCGGCCGACGTCGTTGCGGCCGAGATCGAGCAGCATCAGATGTTCGGCGCGTTCCTTGGGATCGGCGAGCAGGCTTTCGCGGTTTTCGACATCCTCGGCGCTGGTCTTGCCGCGCGGGCGGGTTCCGGCGATCGGGCGGATCGTGATTTCGCCGTCGCGCACGCGGACAAGGATTTCGGGTGACGAGCCGATCAGCGCGAAGCCGGGCAGGTCGAGGAAATAGAGGAAGGGCGAGGGGTTGATGCGGCGGAGCGCGCGGTAGAGGTCGAAGGGCGGCAGGTCGAAGGGGGTCGAGAAGCGCTGCGACAGCACGACCTGAAAAATGTCGCCCGCGGCGATATAATCCTTGGCCTTGGCGACCATCGCGGCGAATTGCGCGGGCGGGGTGGCGGGGTTGGCCGCGATGTCGGCGGGGAGCGCATCGGTCAAGGCGCGGTCGGCGGACACGCTGGCGGTCGACAGGCGCGCGGCGATGGTGTCGAGCCGGTCCTGCGCGGTTTCGATCATCCGGTCGAGTGCGCCGTCGGCATCGGGCCAGATCGGTGCGATCAGGAACAGTTCGTCGGCGAGGCGGTCGAAGACGAGGATCGTCGTCGGGCGGACGAACACCATGTCGGGCAGTCCAAGCCCGGCCCCCGACGCGCGCGGGATGCGCTCGACGAGGCCGATGGTTTCATAAGCGAAGAAGCCGACGAGCGTTGCGAGCGCCTTGGGCAAGCCGTCGGGGACGTCGAACCGGCATTCGGCGACGAGATCGCGCAGCGCCTGCAACGCCGGAGTGGCGAGGGGCTGAAAGGCGCCCCGGTCATGGCGCCAGTCGCGGTTTATGCGCGCGGTGTCCCCGGTCACTTCAAACATCAGGTCGGGATCGAGCCCGATCAGGCTGTAACGCCCGCGCGTTTCGCCGCTTTCGACCGATTCGAGCACCCAGTCGCCGCGCCCCGGTTCGATTAGCTTGAGCGCTGCCGAGACAGGAGTTTCGATGTCGGCGATCAGCCGCTGCCAGACGACCGCGCCGCGGCCGCGCGCCAGGGCCTTGAGCGCCGCGGCTTTGCCCTCCAACGCCACCGCGACGTTATTCGGCGACCGGCGCGGTGCCGGTGAGTTCCTGGCGCAGCTGCTCGACCAGTTGTTTGTTGATCGTCACCCCGACGCGGCGCTTGGCTTCGCCTGCCAGCTGTTCGATCAGTTCGTTGCCGAACGCGGGAGCGAGCGGCTGGGCGATGGCGGCGACGCGGGCGGGCTCGATCGATTTGGAATCGGGGCGCTGGACGTCGGCGAGTGCGATGACCATCCAGCCGCGATTGCCGGGGATTTCGAGCGTCTTGACGCTGTTCTTGGCCATCGAGAACAGCAAAGCGAGTTCGGGCGGCACGGGCTGGCCGTTCTGGCCGAGTTCTCCGCGGCGCCCGCCGATCGTCTGGACGCTGCCGATGTTCGGCCCCGCAGCGGCCACCGCGGCGCCGAGCGCCTGGCCGCCTTCGACCGCCTTGACGATCGCGCGTGCCTTGTCGCGGGCAATTTTCTGCCCCTGCGCCAAACGCCAGTCGGCGAGTAACTCGGCGCGGATCTGCGCGAAGGGCGGCGGCGCCGCGGCGATTATCGATTTGACCGCATAGACGGCGAATTTTTCGTTCTCGACCAGCGTCGCGAGCTGGCCTTCGCCTTCAGACGCGCCCTGAAACGCCTGGCTGACCAATGGCGCGAGTTCGGACGGCAGCGTGTTGGCAGGCTGGCCGGGGACGCGGCCGCTGGGCAGCAGCGGCTGCGTCGTGGCTAGGGTGAGCTTGCGGTCGGCGGCGATTTCTTCGATCGACGCGCCGCTGTTCACGGCGTCCTGGATCGCGTTGTAATAATCGACGATCGCCTCGTTCGCCTTGTTCTTGGCCAGTTCGGTGCGGATGTCGGCGCTGGCATCGGCGAGGCTGCGCGCCGGCCGCGCGGTGACATCTTCGACGCGCGCGACGCTCCAGCCGAGACCGGTCTGGATCGGACCGATCAGGTCGCCCTGCTTGGCAGCAAAGGCGGCTTTCGCGGCGGCGGCGGTGCTGGTGGCGGCATAGGAGGATTGGGTGAGGTCGCCGGTGGTCGAGGCCGACAGCCCCGCGGCCTGCGCCGCGGCGGCGAGCGAGGTGCCGCTGCGCACCTTGGCGGCGAGTGCATTGGCGGTCGCCTGATCGGGCGCGATCACCTGCGCAAAGCGGCGCGTTTCGCTCGCGGCATATTGCGCGGCATTGTCCTTGTAGACTTTGGCGATTTCGGCGTCGGTGACGGCCGAGACCGGCACGCTGGCCGCATCAAACAGCGCATATTGAATAACGCGGCGTTCGGGCACGGTGAATTTCGCCGCGTTCTGGGTGAGGTAGGTTCTGAGCGCAGCCTCGCCGGGGTCGGCGGTCGGCGCAAAGGGGCTGGACGGGATGAAGGTCGCCTGACCGCGGCGCTGTTCGAGCAGCAGCGCGGCGTAGGGCTGCGCCATGCCGGGGGCGAGGCGCGGCATGCTGGCGATCGGGGCGGCGATCTGTTCGATCAGCAGTTGCTGGCGCAGGTCGCGGCGCAGCTGCGCTTCGGTCATGCCGTTTTCGCGCAGAAAGGTTTCAAAGCGCGTCTGGTCAAAACTGCCCGACACGCCGGCAAAGGCAGGGATGTCGGCGATGCGGCCATCGATAAGCCGCTTGCTGACGCCAAAGCCCATTTCGGTCGCGAACTGGTCGAAAGCCATCCCTTCGATCAGCTGGTTAAGCACCTGGTCAAGCCCGCCCGATTCGACGAAGGCGGCCATCGTCATCCCAGGCTGGTCCTGTCGTGCTTGATTATAGGCGAGACGCACGCGGTCGCGCAGCTCGCCAACGCCAATTTCGTCGCCGCCGACTTTCGCGACATTGGCGCCGCCCATGCCGCCAAAAGACGAATTGCCGGTGACGTCGCTGAGCGCAAAGGCCACGCCAACAAGGGCGACGAAGGCGAGCGCAAGGAATTTGCCGATGGTCGAGGAAAACATGCGGCGGATGGCGGTAATCATGGGGCAGGCAATCTTTCGGCGGGGCGCGGGGATGCGCGTTTGCGCGATGCTTTAGAGGCGCGGCGGCACGGCATCAAGGCGCGAAACGGGCTTTTCATGGCGGCGCAACGCGGCTTGCCTATCGCCCCCGCCCGCCGCTAGGGCTTTGGCATCATTCAGACAGCGGGAGAGATGCGGCAATGGCACGGCGTAAATATGTGGTCGGCAACTGGAAAATGAACGGCGTGACCGCGTCGATCGCAGATGCGCAGGCGATTTTCGCGGCGGCTGGCGATCATGCCGGGGTAGATGTGGCGATATGCCCGCCGTTCACCCTGATCGGCGCGATGGTTGCCGCGGTACCGGGCGCCGAGGTCGGCGGGCAGGATTGCCACAGCGCTGTGTCGGGCGCGTTTACCGGATCGGTCGCGGCGCCGATGCTAGCCGATGCCGGTGCCAGCCTGGTGATCGTCGGGCATAGCGAGCGGCGCGAAGGCTGCGGCGAAAGCGATGCCGATGTGCGGGCGAAGGCCGAAGCCGGTCTGGGTGCGGGATTGTCGGTCATATTGTGCGTCGGCGAGCCGTGCGAGGTGCGCGAATCGGGCCGGGCAATCGATTATGTGCTGGCGCAGATTGCTGGGTCGGTTCCCGACGATTTCGACGCCACTCGGCTGGCGATCGCTTATGAACCGATCTGGGCGATCGGGACCGGGCTGGTCCCGACGGTGGACGATGTCGCCGCGATGCATGGTGCGATCCGCGGCGCATTGGCGGCGCGCTTTGGCGGCGCCGCAGAGGAGGATATGCGGTTGTTGTACGGCGGTTCGGTCAATGGCGACAATGCTTGCGAATTGCTGGGAGCAGGTGATGTCGATGGGGCGCTGGTTGGCGGCGCGAGCCTGACGGCGGCGAAGTTTTTGCCGATTGTGGCGGCGGCTGCCAAGTTATGATCGTCGCTCCCGCGAAGGCGGGGCCGCCATCGGCTTTAGTCGGCGCTGCCGCGCAAACCGCCAGCGGCCCCCCTTGGCCGGCGCGACGGGTAGTATCGGGGCGACGTATAGCTTGAAGCCGAGCCGCTTCATCTCTATGTGCGCCGCGGGCGCGGTCCGTGTGAGACCGCGCAAGTTCGGGAAAATATGATGTCCAGCCTTTTCACCTTCATTCTCGTCCTGCAGGCGCTTGTCGCCGCGGCGATGATTGGCGTCATTCTGATGCAAAAGTCGGAAGGTGGCGGTTTGGGGGTTGGCGGCAGCCCCGGCGGGATGTTGTCGGCGCGCGGCGCGGCGGATTTCATGACCCGGGCGACGACCATTTTGGCCTGCCTGTTCGTCGGCCTGTCGATCGTACTGGCGGCTATGGCATCGGTCGGCCGCAGCGGCTCGACGATCGACACCTCGCTGTCGAAATCGGCGCAGACGAGCGGCGCGGCACCGACGTCGTCGTTGACCGGTCCGGCGCAGCCGTCCCAAAGCGCGCCCGCGACGGCAGCCCCTGAACCGGCTAGCGATGATCCGCTCGCCGCTGCCGCTGCGGCAGCGACGCAGGAAACTGCTCCGGCACCGGCGCCCGCCCAGCAATAACCGACAGCTTCGGTTTCAGATAAGCCCGCGCGGCGGAAATAAATTCCGCCGTTTGCGATTCGACGGCTTGCGCCGTCCCCCTCCGGTTGAGTAAGTCTTTCCTCCCATGGCGCGGTTCATTTTTATCACCGGCGGCGTGGTCTCCTCGCTTGGCAAAGGTTTGATGGCGGCTAGCCTCGCGGCCTTATTGCAGGCGCGCGGCTATCGCGTCCGGATTCGCAAGTTCGATCCCTATCTGAACGTCGATCCCGGCACGATGTCGCCGTATCAGCATGGCGAAGTCTATGTGACCGACGACGGCGCGGAAACCGACCTTGATCTGGGCCATTACGAGCGCTTCACCGGCGTTGCGGCGCGGCAGAGCGACAATATCACTTCGGGCCGCATCTATCAGCAGATCATCACCAAGGAACGCCGCGGCGATTATCTGGGCGCGACGGTGCAGGTCGTCCCGCACGTGACCGATGCGATCAAGGCGTTCGCGCGCGCCGAACTCGACGACCTCGATTTCGTCCTGTGCGAAATCGGCGGCACCGTGGGTGACATCGAATCACTGCCGTTCATCGAAGCGATCCGCCAGCTGCGCAACGAAGAGGGGCGCGACAAGACGCTGTCGGTGCATGTCACTTTGGTGCCGTATATCGCCGCTGCGGGTGAGCTGAAGACCAAACCGACGCAGCATAGTGTGCGCGAGCTGGCTTCGCTGGGCGTGCAGCCCGAAATCCTGCTCTGTCGCTGCGAACGGCCGCTGCCCGATGGCGAGCGCGCCAAGATCGCGCAATTCTGCAACGTGCGCAAAGAGGCGGTGATCCCGGCGCTCGACGCCGACAGCATCTATTCAGTGCCGGTGCAATATCATGGTGAAGGGCTGGACAATGAAGTGCTGCGGCATTTCGGCCTCGACGATGCGCCCGCGCCCGACCTGTCGCGCTGGTACGACATCATGGACCGCAAGCAGCACCCCGAAGGCGAAGTGACAATCGGCGTCGTCGGCAAATATGTGTCGCTGCCCGATGCCTATAAGTCGCTGAACGAGGCGCTGGTCCATGGCGGCTTGGCGCACCGGGTGAAGGTCAATATCCGCTGGCTCGACGCGGAAATGTTCGAGCGCGATGAGGATCTGGCCGCCAACCTCGAGCCGCTGCATGGTATTTTGGTCCCCGGCGGGTTCGGCGAGCGCGGGTCCGAGGGCAAGATTTCGAGTGTCCGTTTTGCGCGCGAGCGGGATGTGCCCTTCTTTGGCATCTGCCTCGGCATGCAAATGGCGTGTATCGAAGCGGCGCGGAACACCAGTGGGATTGCCGATGCGTCGAGCACGGAATTCGGCAAGACCGACGAGCCCGTCGTCGGCCTGATCACCGAATGGATGAGCGCCGAAGGGCTGCAAAAGCGCGGTGCCAACACGGACATGGGCGGCACGATGCGACTGGGCGCCTATGACGCCAAGCTATCGCCCAACAGCCATGTCGCGGCCGTCTATGGCGCCAACGATATCAGCGAGCGCCACCGCCACCGGTACGAGGTCAACGGTGCCTATCGCGAGCGGCTGGAGAAGGGCGGACTGGTGTTTTCGGGCATGTCGCCCGACGGCATGTTGCCGGAAATCGTTGAGCGGCCCGACCATCCGTGGTTTATCGGAGTGCAGTTCCATCCCGAGCTCAAATCGAAGCCGTTCGACCCGCATCCCTTGTTCGCGGGCTTTATCGAAGCGGCGGTGAAGCAGAGTCGGCTGGTCTGACCGAACGGATAAAGGGGTATCAGGGGCATGGATCACGCGAAACTCGCCGAGTTGCAGAGCCCCGATAGCATTTTTTCAGGGCTGTCGGCCGAAGACTGGGCCGAGATCACCAGCCGCGCGGTGCAGGTCAATTTCGTCAAGGGCAAGGAATTGCTGGTCCAAGGCGACCCGGGCGACATGATGCTGATCCTGACCCAAGGCACGGCGCGGGTGTCGATGCTGACCGGCGGGGGGCGCGAGATCGTGCTGGCCTATGCCGAACCCGGTGCGGTGCTGGGCGAAATTGCGCTGCTCGATGGCGGCGAACGGACCGCATCGGTGACCGCGACGAGCGCCGGGAGCGCATTGCAGCTGGGTCGTAACGCGCTGCGCGATTTTGCCGCGAGCCATCCCGATTTTGCCTGGTCGCTGATGCAGCAGCTGGCGCGGCGGCTGCGCACCGCCGACCAGACGATCGAAAGCGACCGCGCCTATGCGTCGGGGCCGCGGTTGGCGCGGTACCTGAAGCGCCTGATTCGCAAGGATGTCGAGGCGTCGCACCGTGTTGAGCTCAGCCAGACAGAGCTGGGCAATTTCGCCGGGATGAGCCGCGAGCATATCAACCGCCAGCTACGCAGCTGGGAGGAATCGGGGGTGATTTCGCTCGAGCAGGGGCGGGTGCGGGTGCTCGATGCCGATATGCTGGAGGATATCAGCGAGAGCGAGGGGTAGCCGTCGTCATCCCCGCGAATCCGAGGCCGACGACGTTATCGACCAGTTGGCATCTATGGCGCCGAACATAGCGGCAAAGGGCGCACGCTCTTTGCAGAAATTCGCAAGAAATTCTGAGGATAATCGCATGAGAAAGGCGTGGCGGGAATGAAACACATGATCCGCCACGCCCTTTCCGTATCGATAGCCGCCCTTTTGCTCGCGACTGGGTCGGCACATGCCGTCGACACCGCCGCATCGGCAATTCCGGTCTCCGCGCCGGCAAAGGCGGGATGCGCAAACGGTCAGGTGCGGCTCGACACCAATTTTCCGACCGGCGCCGCGGCGCGTTGCGAAACGCCGGGCAAACACGAACTGGCTGTGACGCTGGCGCCCGAAGATGCGCCGCCGATCAATTGCAGCGCCTGGTATGCCTTTCGCCTGACCCCCCAACCCGGGGTAAAGCGCGGCCAGCGGGTCACGATCACGCTGAACTATACTGCCTGCGGGCATCGCTATTGGCCAAAAGTCAGCGAAGACGGGGTGCGTTGGACGCGCCTGCCTGCCAAAGACTTGACTTTATTCGAAAACAACGGGATCAAGCAGGCGCAGCTGCGGATCCAAATGGGCGCTGGGCCGCTGCTTGTCGCCGGGCAGGAAATCATTGCTCCTTCGACCAACGATCATTGGCTCGCCGAAAAGGCTCGCCATCCTGACGCCCGCCGCACCATTCTGGGCCGGTCCGCCGAGGGCCGCAGCATCGAACAACTCACCATCACGTCCGCCCCGACGCCGCCGCGCGAACAGGTGGTGCTGGTCGGCCGCCAGCATCCCCCGGAAATCACCGGTGCGCAGGCGATGCTGGCATTTGTAGATACAATCCTGTCGGATGAGCCGATCGCGACAGCTTATCGGGCGCGCTTTTCCACGATCGTCGTGCCGATGCTCAATCCCGATGGCGTGGCGCGCGGGCATTGGCGCCACGCCATCGGCGGGCTCGACCTAAATCGCGACTGGGGTCCATTCACCCAGGCTGAGACCCGGTTGGTCCAGGGTTTGCTGAAAGATATTGCCGACGATCCGGACCGGACGCTGCGGCTCTTCCTTGATTTTCATTCGACCCGCAAAGATGTCTTTTACACCTTGCCGGACGCCACGATTACCGATCCGCCCCGCTTCGCTGCCAATTGGCTGGCGCGCTATCAGGACCGAATGCCCGGCTATCACGTTGAACGCGATTCCAGCCATAATCCTGGACTGCCAACCGCCAAATCATGGGTCTATGAAACCTATGGTGTCCCCACCGCGACGTTTGAAATCGGCGATGACACCGACCGGGCACTCATCGCAAGAATTGGACGAGAGTCGGCGCTGGCGATGATGGAAACGATGCTCGCGACGCCCGCACCCTGACTGCGCCATCGGAGGCGTGCCGGGACATTGGCATTTAGTCACCATCCCGAACAATCAGCGCGTGGGCATCGTGGCGAATCGCCAAGGTCATTTGCTCGCCGTTCGCCGGAGGTTTACCCGGCAGCTGAATGGTGAAGTACTGATCCGCCGCAAACGCTTCGACGATATAATGGTGACCGGCGAAGCGGGTCGCCGAGACAGTCGCAGTCACGCCTGTCGAGCTGGCAACAATCGCACCAGGCCGGACAGCAAGCGTTGCGGCGCCGTCGGGAATGCCATCGGCTTGAATGGCACCGAGCGCAGTATCGGCAATCCCGTTCGTCACGACGGCATCGATCACAGCAACATCGCCAAGCAGCCGAGCAGCCGCGATCGATACGGGCTGATGGTAGCAATCCTCGGGCCGGCCGGTCTGGACGATGCGGCCCGCGGCCATCAGGATCAGATTGTCGGCGATCATCATCGCCTCTTCGGGATCGTGGGTGACGATCAGGACGCTCGTGCCCGCTGCGCGCAGATCAGCGAGTAGCGCATCGCGCACCGCGTCGCGCAGATGGCCGTCGAGACCCGAAAAAGGCTCGTCGAGCAGCAGCAGCGACGGTGCGCGTGCCAGTGCGCGCGCGATCGCCACGCGCTGCTGCTCACCGCCCGATAGCATATGCGGCCACGCGTCCGCGAGATGCGCGATGTGGAAGCGGTCGAGTAGCGCCGCGACGCGGGCGCGGCGGGTGTTGGCGGCCATGGCGGCGAGGCCAAAGCCGACATTTGCGCTGACGTTGAGGTGCGGGAATAGCGCATTGTCCTGAAACACCAGCCCGACGCCGCGATGTTCGGGCGCGGCGGTCATCGCCGGTGCGGCGACGGTCTGCCCGCGGATACGGATTTCGCCAGCATCGACGGGCTCCAGTCCTGCGATCAAGCGCAGCAAGGTGCTTTTGCCGGAGCCCGACGGGCCGAGCAGGCAGGTTATCCCGCCGGACGGCAAGGCGAAGGACGCGCCGTCGACCGCGGTGCGGCCGGGATAGGCGCGCATGACATCGCTCAATTCGAGAACGGGATGATCGGTCACGATAAGGTGCCTAGTCGCCGGGACGCGCGGTCGCAATGCGGCGCGTCAGCCAGATGACGGCGGGTAGCGACAGCGCAACGATCAGCAGCGACGGCAGCCCCGCCTGTCCCAGCCGTTCGTCGAGCGCATAATTGTTCGCGATCACCGCGAGCGTGTCGAAATCGAACGGGCGCAGGATCAGCGTCGCGGGCAGTTCTTTCAGCACATCGATGAAGATGATCAGCAGCGCAGTCAGCAGCGCGCCGCGCGCGACCGGCAGATCGACGGCGAACGCCGCGCCTGCCTCGTCGCGCCCCAGCGTGCGCGCGGCATGGCGCATCGACGGCGTGACGCGTGCCAGCCCCGCATCGATCGGTTCGAGCGCCGCCGCCATCAACCGCGCCGCATAGGCAAGGACCAGCAGCACGATCGCAACGGCTGTGCCTGATCCCGGCGCGAGGTTCCAGATCAGCCCGGCAGGCGCGAGCAAGCCGATCGCCATCACCGCGCCGGGAGTTGCATAGCCGAGGCTGGCGATCCGCGCCGCGATCGGCAGGCGCCGCGTCCCAAGCGCCAGCATCGTTGCAAGCGCGACCGTGACCAAGGCTCCGGCGAAGCCGAGCAACAGACTGTTGCGCGTCGCCGAGACGAGCCGCTCCCAATCGGGTGTGGTCTGCGCAAGGTTCCAGATCAGCCACCCGACCGGGAGCAGCAATCCCGCCATCAGCAGCGACAGGCAGAAGCCGAAGGCGAGCCAGCGCCGCACCCCGGCGAGCGGCTGCACATCGATCGTCCGCCAGCGCGCCTTGCCCGTTTCGTGCGTTGCGCCCTGGCGACTGGCGCGCTCGATCCACAGCAGCAGCGCGGCGGCGGCGAGCAAAGGCAGCGCGAACCGCGCCGCACTGACCGTCGAGCCATAGACCGACCAGGCGCGCACCACGCCGGTGGTGAGCGTCTGGACGCTGAGGAACTGGACCGCGCCATAGTCGGCGAGCGTTTCCATCACCGCGAGCGCCACCCCCGCGGCAAGCGCCGGGCGCGCCATTGGCAGCGCGACGCGCCACAGTGCCTGCCCGCCGCCGCAACCGAGCATCCGTGCCGCCTCAAGCACATTCACGGACTGATTGAGAAAGGCGGCGCGCATCGCGAGATAGACGTAAGGGTAAAAGGCCGCCGACAGGATGAACGCTGCGCCGCCGATGCTTCGCATTTCGAACGGCAGGTCGTGTCCCGTCGTGTCGCGCAGCCAGATGCGCAGCGATCCCGCGACATCGAACAGGTCGGCATAGCCATAGGCCAGTGCAAAGGCCGGGGTGGCGAGGGGCAGCGCCAGCGCCCACGCGAACACGCCGCGGCCGGGAAAGCGGTGCATGACCACCAGCCAGGCCGCGGTCGTCCCCGCCACCGCCGTGAGACAACCGACGAGCAGCGCCAGCCACACCGAGGTCAGCGCGTAGCGCGCAATGTCGCGGCCCGCGATGTCGGCGGTGTCGGTCCCGAACGCCGCGAGCAGCACGCCGATCAGCGGCAACGCCACCGCCAGCCCCGCCAGCGCGGCGAGGCTGGCGAGCGATGACGGGACAGGTCGGCGAAGGGTGGCGACGGTCGTCAGCGCCAACCCGCCGCGCTCATTAACGACAGCGCCGCCGGCTGCCGCGCCGCAAAGGCGGCGACGCTCATCGGATTAGCAGTGAAGTTCGCAAAGGCATCGACGGGCGGCGGGGCCGGGACGTCGGGCGAGGCCGGATATTCGTTATTGTTCGCTGAAATATGCTTTTGCGAATCCGCTGAGGCGAAAAATTCGAGCAGCTTGACGGCATTGGCCTGGTTCGGCGCGTTCTTCGCCACGCCGCCGCCCGAGATATTCACATGCGCGCCTTTGCCGTCCAGACTCGGGAACCCGAGTTTGACCTTGTCGGTCACCGCTCGGTCCTTGGCATCGTCGCCGGTCGCCAAGCGGATATAATAATAGCTGTTGGTGATCGCGACCTCGCACACGCCTGCGGCGACGGCGCGGATCTGGTCGCGGTCGCCGCCTTCGGGCGGTCGCGCCATGTTGGCGACGATGCCCTTGACCCATTCGCCCGCCCGGTCGGCTCCCCATGCCTCGATCAGCGCGCCGACGAGCGAGAGGTTATACACGCTGTCCGACGATCGGACGCAGATCTTGCCCTTGAAGCGTGGCCCGGCGAGCTTGGCATAATCGTCGATTTCTTCGGGCTTCACCTTGGCCGCGTCATAGGCGACGACACGCGCGCGGCGCATGAAGCCATACCAGTTGCCGCCCGGTTCGCGCAGGTTCGCAGGGATGCGCGCCGTCAGCGTTTCCGAAACCGTCGGCTGGAACAGCCCCGCCTGCTGCGCGCGCCACAATGCGCCCGCATCGGCGGTGATGAACAAGTCGGCGGGGCTGTTCGTGCCCTCGCTCTTCATCCGCGCGACCAGTTCGTCGGCTTTGCCCTCGATGCGGTTGATCTTGATGCCGGTTTCCTTGGTAAACCGGTCATAGAGCGCCTGGTCGCTGTCATAATGGCGCGCGGTGTAGAGGTTGACCTCTTGCGTGTCCGTGGTCTTCTCGCCGCCCGAACAGCCGCCCACCGCCATAGCGCCGCCAGTTGCCGCCAAAATCAACAAATTCCGCACGATCGACCTTTCTTTGGGGGATGGGCATTTGGCCTATCATTATTGAGAACCGCTCGCAATATATCTCGTGTGCGATGCGCTATCTTTCATCCGCTGCTCAACCGGCGCGTTGCAAATGATAGTGATTGTCATTAGTGCGCGCGTCGAATCGAATTGAAAGGATGACCGGGCCGATGTCGACCAGCATGAGTGTTAGCTGCTGCGCGTTGCTGATCGCGGGATTGTCGAGCCCCTCGGCCATGGCCGACACCGCCGCCGCATTTGACGCGGGATCGGGGCAAATCATCGACAGTATCGTGGTGACGGGATCGAAGTCGGACACGCTTGACATCGGCGGCTCGGTACAGCGGCTCGACACCGCCGACCTCGAGCGCTTTTCCTATGGCGACATCAACCGCGTGCTGCGTCAGATTCCGGGCGTCTATCTTCAGGAAGAGGAAGGTTTCGGTCTGCGCCCTAACATCGGCATCCGTGGATCGGGTACCGACCGCAACGGCCGGATCACGGTGATGGAAGACGGTGTGCTGATCGGCCCCGCACCCTATTCCGCCCCGGCTGCCTATTATTTCCCGCGCCCCGCGCGGATCGCCGCGGTAGAGGTGGCCAAGGGCCCGGCCGCAATCAAATATGGCCCGATGACGGTCGGTGGCGCGCTGAACCTGTTTTCGACCCCGATCCCTGACGTTGCGGCGAGAACGCTGGCGGGCAAGGCCGAATTGCTGATCGGCAACCATGACGGCAGGCGAGCGCATGGCTGGGCCGGCGGCTGGGCACCGCTTGGTGGAGGGATCGAGATCGGCGCGCTTGCCGAAGGGCTGTACGAACATTCGAGCGGATTCAAGGTGCTCGACATCGGTGGCGATACCGGGTTCGAAATTACCGACTGGACGGTGAAACTGGGTCTGCGCAGCACCGACGGCCGGCACGCGCTCGAGTTCAAATACCAGAACTACGACGAGACCAGCAACGAAACCTATCTGGGTCTGACGCTCGCCGACTTCGCCTTGTCGCCGAACCGCCGCTATAACGGCAGTCAGGCCGACGTGATGGACGTCGCGCACACGACCTATCAGTTCAGCCACCGGTTCGACATCACGCCGAACATCAATCTGACCACGGTCGCCTATCGCACCGACACGGCGCGCACCTGGTACAAGCTCAACGACGTTCGCAACAGCGCGAACACCGGCTGGGTGACGATCGGCAGCGTGCTCGACAATCCCGTTGCCAATCCGTTGCAAATGGCCGACCTTATCGGCGCCAACGGCTTTACCGGGCGGGCGGGTGCGCTGCGCGTGCGCAACAACAACCGCGTCTATCAGGCAACGGGCGTGCAGAGCGTGCTCACGGCCCGGTTCGGCACCGGCGCCGTCGCCCACACGCTCGAACTTTCGGCGCGCTACCACGAGGATGACGAGGATCGTTTGCAGCAGGACGACCGTTACCAGATGGTCAACTCTCGCATGATGCTGACGACGCCGGGCGTGCCCGGCAGCCAGGACAATCGCATCGGCGATGCCAAGGCCTGGGCCTTTTTTATCCGCGACACGATCGAAGCGGGCAACGTCACGATTGTTCCCGGCCTGCGCTACGAAGCGATCGACCTTCGGCAAACGCGTTGGGCCTTGACCGATCCTGCACGATCGGGCGCGACAACTGTTGCAAAGTCGAACGTCGATGTGTTCATTCCGGGGATCTCGGCGACGTGGCGCCCGGCCGAGAATGTCCGGATCGTCGCGGGCGCGCATCGCGGGTTCGCAAGCCCCGGCCCTGGATCACCGATCGATCCCGAAACGTCGTGGAATTACGAGGCGGGGGTCAAGCTCGGCAATGAGGCTTGGCGCACTGAAGTCATCGGCTTTTTTAACGATTATAGGAATCTGGTCGGCACCTGCACCGCCTCGACCGGTGGCAATTGCAACATAGGAGACCAGTTCGCGGGCGGCAAAGTAGATGTCAAAGGCGTCGAAATCACTGCCGGGCGGACGTTCGGGCGCATTGCGAACGACGGGTTCGAGTTGCCAGTGTCGATCGCCTACACTTTCACCGACGCCCAGTTCAAAACCAGCTTCGCTAGCGGTTACGAGCCGTGGGGGACGGTGACCGCGGGCGACCGGCTGCCCTATCTGCCGCGCCATCAGATGACGGTGAACGCTGGCCTGGCGCTCAAGGCTGCGCGGCTGAACGCGACGCTGAACTGGGTCGGCAAGGCGCGCGCCACCGCCGGTCGCGGCGCGATCGTGCCCGCCGACCGCATCGACGACCGCGTGCTGATCGATCTGTCCGCCGAAGTCGATCTGCTGCCCAACGTCTCGCTGTTCGGTTCGGTCCAGAATCTGTTCGACGTAACCTATAACGCCGCTTTCTCTCCCGCAGGCGCCCGCCCCGGAGCGCCGCGACTGGCGATCGGCGGCATCCGCGCGCGCTTCTGACGCCGCACAAAGTCACCGGACCGGTCGTTTCCGGAAACAAGGACGGGTGAGGGCGATACCGCCTCCTCCCTTTCCTTGCATCGATTTTTGCAACGGGGTCGATAGTGACGATCCGCGCGCTGCGCGGCGGCACGAGGGCGAGGCTGAGCGATGGAAAAAAGCAGGCGCGTCCGATGCCGATTGGCTATGCGCAACCCTATGTTCGTTGGGTGCGCGCGTCGCGCTGGAATCACAACGCCCGGGCCTCGTTTTCGAGACCCGGGCGCGTGTGACGAACACTCGCCATCCCCTTTTGTTGCAAGCCTGGCGAAAGGCCTGCACTCCCTGGAACCGGGCCTTGGGGCCGCTTGATCCAGAAGTCATCGGGCTAGGCGCAAGGGGGCAGTTTGTCACCCTGTGCAAGCCGTTCGGCGGCGCTTTTGACCCCCGCTGTGGCCGATGTGCAACATATTCTGCGACTCGCTCGCAAGAGACGTGTATGCCCGCGCCCATTGCCAGCGGTGCGGGCTCTGCTTAAAGCGACCGCATGCGTGTCATCTCACATGCGCTGCAAAGGCCCATTGCCCCATGATCCTGCGTCCTTACGAACGCACCATCTTCAAACGCTATATGCTTCCCCAGCGCGGCGAAGGGTTCATCTTTGTCGCGGCGGCGTTCAGCTTTGTCGCCGTCACGCTGGGCGTTGCGGCGCTGGTGATCGTGATGAGCGTGATGAACGGGGTACGCGCCGACCTGTTCGACAAGATCGTCGGGCTGAACGGCCATGCGGTGGTGCAAGGGTTCGGCGGGCGGCTAGACGACTGGCGCGATGTGCTGAAGCAGGCTAGGGCGACGCCCGATGTGGTGTCGGCGACGCCGCTGATCGAACAGCCGTTGCTCACCACCTTCAACGGCCGCGTCGAGGGGATTTTGGTGCGCGGCATGACGGTGCCCGACATCCGCAACAACCAGACACTGGGCGGCAAGGTGTTGCAGGGGAGCCTCGACACGCTGACCGCCAATTCGGGCAATATCGCCATCGGAAGCGAGCTGGCGCGCAATATCGGGGCGACGGTCGGATCGAATCTGACGATCATCAACCCCGCCGGGCGATCGACGCCATTCGGCACCGTGCCGCGCGAGATCAGTTACCGGGTGACCGCGGTGTTCGAGATCGGGGTCTATGATTTCGACAAAATGTATGTCGTGATGCCGATGGAGGATGCGCAGTTGCTGCTGCTTACCGGCGATCAGGTCGGGATGATCGAGGTCAAGGTCACCGACCCCGACGAGGTCGGCGAGATACTTGCGCCGCTGAAAGAAAAGGTCGCGGCGCAGGCGGTGGTTTCGGACTGGCGGCAGATGAACAGCAGCCTGTTCGAAGCGCTATCGATCGAGCGGGTCGCGATGTTCGTGATCCTCTCGCTGATCGTATTAGTCGCCGCATTCAATATTGTGTCGTCGCTGATCATGCTGGTGCGCGCCAAAACGCGCGACATGGCGATTCTGCGCACGATGGGCGCGCCGCGCGACGCGGTGCTGCGTATCTTCATGGCGATCGGGTTGTCGATCGGGATTGCGGGGACGCTGATGGGCATGGCGCTTGGCTTCGGACTGCTATATTTCCGGCAGGGGGTGCTGCGGGGGGTTGAGTTTCTGACCGGCCAGCCTTTGTGGGATCCGTCGATCCGCTTCCTGACCGAATTGCCGTCGAAGCCCGATCCGTTCGAGATTGCCGGGATTGCGTTGATGGCGGTGGTGTTCAGCTTCCTCGCGACGCTCTATCCCGCGTTCAAGGCGGCGAATACCGATCCGGTGCAGGTGCTGCGTTATGAGTGACATGATCCTCGAGCTGACCGCGCTCAAGCGCAGCTTTACGCAGGGCGATGTGACCATCGACGTGCTGCGCGGGGTCGACGCGCACCTGAAACGCGGCGAGATCGTCGCGCTGCTCGGCCCGTCGGGGTCGGGCAAGTCGACGCTGTTGCAGGCCGTCGGGCTGCTCGAAGGCGGGTTCGACGGAACGATCCGCATCGATGGCGCCGACGTGACGCAATATGATCAGAGCGAGCGAACCAAGACGCGGCGCGAGAAGATCGGCTTCGTCTATCAGTTCCACCACCTGCTGCCCGATTTCAACGCGATCGAGAATGTCGTGTTGCCGCAGCTGATCCGCGGGACCGCGCAGACCGACGCCGAGGGTCGCGCGGCGGAGCTGCTCGGGCGGCTGGGGCTGGGTGAGCGATTGCAGCACAAGCCGAGCAAGCTGTCGGGCGGCGAACAGCAGCGCGTCGCGGTAGCGCGGGCGTTGGCGAACCGGCCGATGCTGGTGCTGGCGGACGAGCCGACGGGCAATCTGGACGAGGCGACCGCCGACCGAGTGTTCGACCAGTTCGTTTCGCTGGTGCGCGATCATGGCTCGGCGGCGTTGGTGGCGACGCACAACGAACGGCTGGCGGCGCGGATGGACCGCGTGCTGCGCTTGCATGACGGGCGGATTGAAGCGTAGGCTGCATTCGCAAAGGGTGCGCGCATGATCCGGTACAAGCTGTTTTTGCTGATTGCGCTGACATGGGTGGTGGCTCATCCGGGGCAAGCCCAGTCGCCGCCCCCGCCACCGCCGCCTGTTCCGATGCCGTCGTCGCCGGCGCCACCACCGCCTCCCATCCTGCTGCCACCGTCGCCGCCGCCCGTATCGGCGCCTGTCGCGCCGCCGCTGGTTCAATCGGCTTGCACGGCGCCCGACTATCGCGCCTTCGACTTTTGGGTCGGTGAGTGGGATGTCTATGCGAATGGCAGCAGTGCGCAGGTGGCGACGAGCAGCATCAAGGCGATGTTCGCGGGCTGTGCGATCCGCGAGACGTGGCAACCGCTGAAGGGCGGTGGCGGCGGGTCGTTCAGCCATTTTGACGCCGAACGCCGCCACTGGCGGCAGGCGTGGGTCGACAGCAGCGGCGCACGGGTGGATTTCGACGGCGGACCCGCGAACGGCAAGATGGTGCTGACCGGTCATTGGGCGAATGTCGTCGCCAAAGGGCAGGACGGGCTGATCCGCATGACATATAGCAAGCAGCCTGACGGGTCGGTGCGCCAACATGGCGAGCAATCGACCGACCACGGCCTGACATGGGCAACCAGTTTCGATTTCATCTACAGACCGCGCAAAGCGGGGGAGAAAAGACCATGAACCTTTATGATTTTTCGGCGCCGCTGCCCGGTGGAGCGAGTCAGTCGATGGCGGATTATCGCGGCAAGGTGCTGCTGATCGTCAACACCGCGTCGAAATGCGGCTTCACTCCGCAATATGAAGGGCTGGAGGAGCTGTACCGCGACTACAAGGATCGTGGGTTTGAGGTGCTGGCCTTTCCGTGCAACCAGTTCGGGGCGCAGGAGCCGGGCGATGCAAGCGAGATCGCGAATTTTTGTTCGCTGACCTATGACGTCAGCTTTCCGGTGATGGCGAAGATCGAGGTCAATGGCGATGACGCCGATCCGATATTCAAGCATCTGAAGCAGGAAAAGACCGGGCTGCTGGGCAGCGGGATAAAGTGGAATTTCACAAAGTTTCTGGTCGGGCGCGACGGCAAAGTGGTGTCGCGGCATGCACCGACGACAAAGCCGGAGCAATTGCGTAAAGAGATTGAGGAGTTGTTGGGATAGCGCCATCGCCCCCGCGAAGGCGGGGCCGCTGGAGGAGTGGCGTAAGGCCGATTTCGGCCCCCCCCATCGCGGGGGCGTGGGGGCGATACCCACAACACCTCAAAATCTTTAACCAATTTATCCCGCGTTTTAGTCGGTGCATTCCGCGCCACCACTTTTACGGCGCCCCCGACCACCAACTATT
>NZ_JAIBES010000004.1 GCF_019459305.1 Sphingopyxis sp.
CCCCCCCCCCCCCCCCCCCCCCCCCCCCCCCCCCCCCCCCCCCCCCCCCCCCCCCCCCCCCCCCCCCGCCCCACGCCCCCCCCCCCCCCCCCCCCCACCACACCCCCCCCCCCCCCCCCCCCCCCCCCCCCCCCCCCCCCCCCCCCCCCCCCCCCCCGCGCCGGTGCGCGCCTTGGCGCAACCGGCGCTGGATGATCGTGCGGGGCTATTCGGCCTCTTCGAACAGGTCGACCGCGGTCGCACCGGTCGCCGAAAGGCGGATCGTGTCGCCTTCTACGGTCGCGACGAGACCGGCGGGGAGGTAATGATGCTTGCCGTCGACGCTGTCGCTCTTCGCCATCTTGATGCGTTCGCCGTCCAGATGATCGACGGTGCCGACATGAACGCCGTCGGCGCCGATGATGTTCATATGTTCCTTGATCGCACTATGGTCATGCTCAGCCATTGTCATTCTCCTTGCCGCCTTGCGGAACAGCCCGCGAAGTACGTGGCTGATACGCCCGGCGGCGGCGTTCGATCCCGCGCACCGACGAGCCGCCCGAAAGCCGCGGCTGCTTCCCAAACCGCGGCCGCGGGGCCAGGCTGAGCCGATGGACCGTCTCCTGACGCTCGCGGCGGCCACGCGTCTCGCCGCGCCGATGCGCGAGGAATTGCCGCTGGTGAAGGACGACGCCGCGGAACAGTGATCTGGCGGTCGTCCTGCCTATCAAGCGGCGGCGGCGAGCACCTTGTTCTCGATGACACGAACGAACACCTCGGGATCCTGGGCGCCGGGGATCAGCATCCGGCCGTCCAGGATGAAGGCAGGGACGCCGGTGATATTCTGATCGGCCCAGTAGGCCTGTTCGGTGCGCACCATCTCGCCGAAATCGCCCGACGTCAGAATCGCCTCGGCGCGGGCACGGTCTAGGCCGACTGAGGCTGCAACGTCGGCCAGCACGACATGGTCGCTGACATCGCGATTATCGGTGAAATGCGCTGCAAACAGCGCCAGCTTCAGCGCGGACTGCACGCCGGTCGCACCCTCCTGCTCGGGCTCCTCCAGCGCACCCGCCCACGTCAGCAGGCGGTGGGCGTCGAAACTGTTGCGCATCCGGAAATCGGGGCCGCGGTTAAAGACAAAGCCGAGGTCTGCGGCGACACCCGCCATCTTGCCGCTGTTGGCTCGGCTCTGTTCGGCGGTGATGCCATATTTGCGCATCACATGCTGCGCGGCATCCTCGCCCTCGGGCGGCATGCCGGGGTTGAGTTCGAACGGATGCCACTGGACGCGGAAATCCAACCGACCTTCGAAATGCGTCATCACGGTTCGAAATTTCAGCCAGCCAATGATGCACCATGGACACATCACGTCAGACACGATGTCGATGCTCAGACGCGGTACGTTCGGCTCAGCCAACGAAAATCTCCTGCTGGTCACGCCCCGTCGGGTGACCGGCGATCCTTGCCTGTGCGTCGTTCGTCCTTGCGACGCTCCGGTCCCCTATAGCCGGGATCGTCGGTGACGCGCCGATCCGTCGACCGTCTGTCCGAAGGTGCCCGCTTGTCGTCGTCCGATGTCATACGCCCCCTCCACCACTAAAGGAAAAAGAAGCGACCCGGCGCGCATGTGCTCACGAAAAGACTAAAAAGGCAAGAACGGCGCCGTTCGGGAGAGCCCTTAGCGGTGCTCTATCCCGCAATATTCTCCGGTCCGCCGACATGTACAGCGGGTTCCTGAACCGCCGTGTGCCGCGACAACGCCCACCAGCTGGCGAGCATCAGCACGACAGTCAGCGCCTCGACGATCATCGCCTGGATGATGCCCCAATTGGTTGGATCACCCATCGCGGCTCCAATCAAACGCCCGACAAACGCGCTGCCAAATAGTGCCGCCGGGACCAGCAAGGCGCGTACCCAGCTTGGGACCAGCGCCCCGATCACCGCTGCACCCGACGCGACGAGGAAGAAAGCCGATAGATCAGCGCGCAGCGTATTGATCGCGACCCCGGTGATGGAAAAATTGAAGGTCTCGGAATAGCTCGTCGGATCGATGAGCCCCCGCAAACCGACGATCGCAAAAAAGGCGGCCCATAACAGCACCGCGCCGCGCCAAATCCAGTTGGTCATCATTGTCTCCCCTTTGATATTGTCCAAGCTGAACCAACAGGGAGGAATGTCAATGGTTGCACCGGCTTATCCAGCGTCGGCGGCAAAGGTCTCATCGATCCAGCCGCCGCCGAGCACGCGGCTTTCATCCTCCGCATCATAAAGCACCGCCGCCTGCCCCGGCGCGACGCCATATTCAGCATCGTTAAAGATCAGCCGCTCGCCGTCAACGCGCGCCGCCACCGGCCGTGCCATGCTGCGTACCTTGGCGAGCACCTCGCGGCCGTCAACCGCGCCCAGCCAGTTCGCATCGCCCAGCCGCGCGCTCGCCACTGCCAGCGCGCGGCGCGGCCCGACGATCACCTGTTTTGCGGGCGCGTCGAGTCGCACGACATACAGCGGTTCCGCCTGACCGCCGATCTCGATCCCGCGCCGCTGGCCGACAGTATAATGGATCAATCCCTTGTGCGCGCCTAGCACCGTGCCATCGACATGGACGATATCGCCCTGATCATCGGCCTCGGGACGCAGCTTGCGCACCAGTGTTGCATAATCGCCGTCCGGGACGAAGCAGATGTCCTGGCTGTCGGGTTTCGCAGCAACACCCAGCCCCAGTTCGCGCGCGATCTCGCGCACGACGCGCTTCTCCATGCCGCCTAGCGGGAAACGCAGGAAGTCGAGCTGGTCCTGCGTGGTCGCAAACAGGAAATAGCTCTGATCGCGCGCCGGATCGACCGCGCGGTGGAGTTCGGCACCGTTCGGTCCCATCATGCGACGGACATAGTGGCCGGTCGCAAGGCAGTCGGCTCCAAGCTCCTTGGCCAGCGCAAACAGGTCGGTAAACTTCACCCCCATGTTGCAACGCACGCACGGGATCGGCGTCCGTCCGTTCAGATATTCGTCGGCGAACTGGTCGATCACCGTGTCGCGAAACCGGCTTTCATGGTCATAGACATGATGCGCAAACCCCAGCCGGTCGGCGACCGCGCGCGCGTCATTGATGTCTTGCCCCGCGCAGCAGGCGCCAACGCGCTTTGCCTTGGCGCCATGGTCGTAAAGTTGAAGTGTCACGCCGATGACTTCGGCGCCCGATCGCGCGGCGAGCGCGGCGACGACGCTCGAGTCGACTCCGCCCGACATCGCGACCACGATTCGCCGATCTTTCATCGGCATCGCCAGCTGGAAGTCGGCCTGAGCAAGCCCGGCAGGAGAAATCATCGTCGCCATGATGCGCGCCATCTAGGGACGAGACGCCGAAAATGCCAGCTTTTCCGCCATCACTGTCAAGATATTGACGCGGGTTAAGCTTCGCTAACAAGGCATGAAATAGGCATTTACGTGACCTTAGGCGGTCGGCGCTAGACCAGCGTCATGAACATCGCCCCGTCCGAATTTCCGCGCCTTGCCGGTGCGGCCAAGCTGTCGAAGCCCGGCTTTGACATCATTCTGGCCGTGTCCAGTGCGCGGCAGGCGGCGCAGCCGACCGTCCGGCTGTTGCAAGCGGACGCGACTCGCCGGGCGCACGCCGCAACCCTTAACGCGCTGCGGAAAATGCTTGGTGGATCGCGCCGTCCGTCGGAACAAAATGCGCCGCATATCGTTCGCTTCTTCGATCTGTCGGACGGTGTGAACGCCTTGCCGGAAACTATGAACAGCCTGTTTACCAGAGGATTTCAGCCGATGTTGAGTCCCTCTGATTTAGAGACAAATGCGTCGGACCAAATCCCCCCCGACGTAGAAACTATGGAATGAATATGATCGAGAATCAGAAAATCCGGCCCGCTCAGGTCATCGGTCCGCTCGGCGAACCCCTGACGATCGATTCGTTGCCGCCGCCGTCGACAACGCGCTGGGTCGTGCGCCGCAAGGCAGAGGTTGTCGCGGCGGTCAATGGCGGCCTGCTCAGCGTCGACGAAGCGTGCGAACGCTACAGCCTGACGCTCGAGGAATTTGCCAGCTGGCAGCGTTCGATCGATCGCAGCGGCATGCCCGGGCTGCGCGTGACGCGTATCCAGCACTATCGTGACCTTTACGAGCGCCAACAGCGCTTCTGAACGCGGTTGCGCGAAGATCAAACCAAAGAGGGCGCTTCGGCGTCCTCTTTTTTTGCACGCAGCAAGCGCAATCAGCGCGCGAACCCCCAAAATTCCAACCCATTTCCGCAATTTGACGTTTTCGTTGCAACCCTATTGTTCACCCCGCGTTAAGCCCCGGAGTCAACTTTGGGAGTCACTCAATATGCGTAAGATGTTCATTACCCTCGCCGCCACTTCGGCCCTCGCGCTCGGCGCTTGCCAGAGCCCCGCCGCCGACAAGGTCGAAGATCAGGCTGAAGCTCAGGCTGACGTGATCGACGATCAGGCCGACGCCATGCCCGAAGGTCCGGCCAAGGAAGCCATGGAAAACAAGGCTGACGTCGTCGAAGAAATGGGCGAAGAAAAAGCCAACGCCATGGACGATAACGGCGAGATCGCTCCGTCGGAATCCGGCGTCGGCGACACGCAAAAATAATACTGCCTTCCCTAAACAGGCAGGGTGAAGGGCGCTGGAACCTGGTTCCGGCGCCCTTTGTCGTGTGCGCCAGTTTTTTCAGCGTTTCGCGCCGCGTGTGACGCCCGTCACCACTTTGTAATCCTATCGCCGCTATGGGGCGGTGTGGACGGAGCGTTTTGGCGTTCTTGCACCACGGCCTACCCTCCCGGCGCCGGTAGCGACCCCCGGCGGCGGGAGGGACTAGGCTGAGCCTGCCGCATCGCCGTCGAGCGCGCGCAGGACATCCTGCACCCCGGGCGCTTCGGTATCAGCGCGGAGAGCTGCCAACCCTGCCGCCACGTCGAGCCGATATTCGGCCACCCCGGCCGACTCTCCGGTCCATTCGGCATTAAGCGATTTGATCAGTCGTTTCGCGGCAGCATTTTCCGACAATATGTGTACGTCGAGCACCGCCAGCCCCTCCGACAGACAGTGGACGAGCAGCGCCGCGGTCATCATCCGCGCCAGCCCTTGCCCCTGAAATTCGTCAACCACTGCGACTGAAAACTCGCCCGCGCGGCCGCCGTCGTCATAACGCACCGCATGGACCGCGCCGATCGCCGGTTGCCCTTCGCACTCGGTGCAGATGGCGCCCCACGCGATATGGTCGTGGCCGTCGACATCGACCAGTCGCTCGATCACCGCGTCGGGCAATACTGCCACCGGCGAGAAAAAGCGCAGATAGCGCGACTCTGCGGACAATTGCGCAATCCCGTCGCGCAGCAACTGCTCGTCGTCGGGGGTGATGGTGCGCAAGCATATGATCGTGCCGTCGTTCAGCGCGCTATGCACCGCGATGTCCGCTATCGCCTTTGCTCGCCGTGGCGCCTGTCCGTCCGTCGCGGTCATCGCAGCCTCCCAGTCGGGCTATGATAAGCACCGCACGCCCGGCTGGCAAATCCCGTCCAGTGCGGATCGTTATCGAGATGCAGGCGCGGCGACCGATCGCCCCAGCGCTGCCAGGATCGCGCCGCGCTGCTTCGCCCAGCTGGCGCTGTCGGGCGCGATCAGTTCGACATGGCCCTCACCCGGGGTCACCTCCATCGGCACCGTCACGCCGCGTTTGGCCATCGCGGCACTGTAGGCGGCACCGGTTGCAGGCGGGGTCACATGGTCGCGGTCGTTGTTGAACTGGACCTCGCGGGAGGTGCCGAGCGGCATTTCGGGGGGCGAGGTGCGGGCATAGTCGCCGCGCGCCATTGCGGCGGGGGCGTCGGCGCCGCAGGCATGGCCGAAGCTCGCCGCGCCCGCGCGCAGGTCGGGCAGGCCGCCCTGGCTGATCGCGAGATCGACGTGGATCGGATCAGCGCCACGCAGCGCATCGTCCGCGGCCAGCGCGAGGCGCCGCGCCAGCCACAACGCCAGATGCCCGCCCGCGCTATGGCCGATCGCGATCCGGATACCGCTGGTGTCGAAGCCGTGCTTTGCGCCCTCGGTAACGAACAGATCTGCAGCGCGAGCGACATCTTCATAGGTTCCCGGCATCCCGCCGCCGCGGTCGGCGCCGCGATATTCGATGTTCCACACGCCGACTCCGTGGGCGCGCAGGTCGTCCGCGATCCAGTTCATGATGTCGCGTTCGGCGACGGCGGTCTGCCAGCAGCCGCCGTGGATCATGATCACTGCGGGGTACGGTCCCGTCCCCTTTGGCACCCACACATCGACGATCTGCAACGCGTCCTCGCCATAGCGGACGGTCGCATCGGCGATCGGTTTGGCGCGGGTCAGCAGGTCGGGCCAGGTCATGATCGGCTTGTCGTTCACCGCCCGTTCTCCATTCACCGGTCCGGTTGCGGCCGCGGCGCAGGCGGCCAGGAGCAGCGCCGACCCGACAACCGCTCTTTTGCCCAGCCCAATCAGGCGTCGTCGCCCATCCGCAGCGCAGCGATGAACGCTTCCTGCGGGATGTTCACATTGCCATATTCGCGCATCCGCTTTTTGCCCTCTTTCTGCTTTTCGAGCAGCTTTTTCTTGCGGGTCGCGTCGCCGCCGTAACATTTGGCGGTCACATCCTTGCGCAGCGCGGCGATGGTTTCGCGGGCGATCACCTTGCCGCCGATCGCGGCCTGGATCGGGATCTTGAACATGTGGCGCGGGATCAGGTCTTTGAGCCGCTCGCACATGCCGCGGCCGCGGGTTTCGGCGGTGCCGCGGTGGACGATCATCGACAGCGCGTCGACCGGCTCGTTGTTGACGAGGATGCTCATCTTGACGAGGTCGCCGGGGCGGTGACCGATCTGGTGATAGTCGAACGACGCATAACCGCGGCTGATGCTTTTCAGCCGGTCGTAGAAATCGAACACGACTTCGTTGAGCGGCAGTTCATAGGTGATCTGCGCGCGGCCGCCAACATAGGTCAGGTTCTTCTGCACCCCCCGGCGGTCCTGGCACAGCTTCAGGATCGAACCGAGATATTCATCGGGGACATAAATCACCGCCTCGATCCACGGCTCCTCGATCTCGTCGATGCGGTTCGGGTCGGGCATGTCGGCGGGATTGTGGAGCTCGATCTCCTTTGCCGCCTCATTCTTCGTGTGGCCGAGCTTCAGCTTGTACACCACCGACGGCGCGGTGGTGATCAGGTCGAGGTCATATTCGCGGGTCAGCCGCTCCTGGATGATCTCGAGGTGGAGCAGGCCGAGGAAGCCGCAGCGGAAGCCGAAGCCAAGCGCCGCGCTGCTCTCCATCTCGAAGCTGAACGAAGCGTCGTTAAGGCGCAGCTTCTGGATGCTCTCGCGCAGTTTCTCGAAGTCGTTCGCGTCGGTCGGGAACATGCCGCAGAACACGACCGGCTGGACTTCCTTGAATCCCGGCAGCGCCGCCGCCGCGGGGCGCTTGGCGTCGGTCACGGTGTCGCCGACGCGCGCCTGCGCGACGTCCTTGATCTGCGCGGTGATGAAGCCGATTTCGCCGGGGCCAAGCTCGGCAAGCTGCTCGATCTTGGGCGTGAAACAGCCGACGCGGTCGATCAGGTGGGTGGTACCCGCCTGCATGAACTTGATCTGCTGGCCTTTTTTCAACACCCCGTCGATGACGCGGATCAGGATGACGACGCCGAGATAGGGGTCGTACCAGCTGTCGACGAGCATCGCGGTCAGCGGCGCATTGGCGTCGCCCTTGGGCGGCGGGATGCGCGTGACGATCGCCTCGAGCGCTTCCTCGATCCCGATCCCCGATTTCGCCGAGGCGAGCACGGCGTTGTCGGCAGGCAGCCCGATGATATCCTCGATCTCGGCTTTCACCTTGTCGACGTCGGCGGCGGGCAGGTCGATCTTGTTGATCACCGGCACGATTTCATGGTCGTGTTCGATCGACTGATAGACGTTGGCCAGCGTCTGCGCCTCGACGCCCTGCGCCGCGTCGACGACCAGCAACGCGCCGTCGCAGGGCGCCAAGGACCGCGACACTTCTTAGGCGAAGTCGACATGGCCCGGGGTGTCCATCAGGTTGAGCTCATAGGTTTCGCCATCATGCGCTTTGTATTTCAGGCGCACCGTCTGCGCCTTGATGGTGATCCCGCGCTCTTTTTCGATGTCCATATTGTCGAGCACCTGCGCCGACATTTCGCGCGCGGTCAGCCCGCCAGTGAACTGGATCAACCGGTCGGCGAGCGTCGATTTGCCATGATCGATATGCGCGATGATGGAGAAGTTACGGATGTGGGACATGGGCGTGGTCATGCGGGCGCGTTAGCAGGGGAAATGCGCGCTGTCAGCAGGGAGCGGACCGGTCGGCAGGGGCGCGCTCGGACGTTGTCAAACTTGTCACCGAATCGCCTTCGGAAACAAGGGGTTAGCGGCCAGTTATGGGCCAAGGTCGCCAAGGTCGCCCAGCGCGGCGGGGGCAGGAAAGATCGCAAGGTCGCGCGCGGCCGCGATGTTTGGCGCGCGGTGGAGCAGGGGGTTCGGACGAGTCAAAGAGCCAGACCGCAAGGCTCGCATGGCGGGATAATGTGGGAAAGGGGTTTTCGCGCGGGGACGCGGAGGACGCGTAGACGCAGAGGAGGCGGAAAATTGGGGAAATTTTGTGCAGCCTGCCGCGTTACTCCACGGCGTTATAAAAATGAGCGATGTACCGCGATTGCTCGACGAGAATGTGAAAGTATTTTGGTCTCATCGTTTGGACCTGTTCAACGATTGGCTTTCGACCCAAGTTTAGTGATTGCCGCTCTCGTTCGTAATCTATGGCGTCAGCCACCGTCCGCAATCATCCCTGACCCGCGCATCGCGATCCCGCATCCCCCGCTCCAGCACCGCCGCCCTGCCCTCGCCCTTCGTCACCGCCGCCAGCGCGGCAATGGCGCCCGCGCGGACGCGGGGAACGGGGTGCGGCTGCGCAACATGGTCGGCGATGTCGTGCGCCTCGGCGCTCAGGTGACGGCGCAGCGGAGGTGCATTTCGCCGCTGGACGGCGTCGGGCGGCGGGCGATGGTGGGGGGATTGGCCGCGCGCTCGCCCGCTTCCCAGCCCCGGCCGACGATATATTGGTCGCGCCAGGGAACATCCTCGCGCTCGTCCATGATGTTCAGGCTAACCGACAGGCTTCGAGGCTAGCTGGCAGCGAAGGAGCCGGGACGGGTGCGCCAAGGCCCCTCCGTCAGCGCGTCGCGCTTCCACCTCCCCATCGCTAGGCGACAGTGAGGATCAGTTCGCCTCCGCCAGCAACGCCTGCGCTTCCTTGCCCTGCCAGTCGATCGCGCCGATGACACGCCACAGCTCGCGCCCCTCAGCGTCGTAAAAGATGCTCGTCGGCAACGCGCTGTTCGCGGCATCGAGCAAGCCGTTTTCAGGATCGAGATAGGGTAGCAAGGCCTTGAACCCCGCCTTTTGAAACCACGGATCAACCACCTCGGCGCCCTGCAGATCCTGCGCCACCGCGATCACCGTCGTCGCCCCGCCGCTTTTGGCCGCCAAGGCATCGAGCGTCGGCATCTCCGCAACACACGGCGCGCACCAGGTCGCCCACAGATTGACCAGCAGCGGACGCCCGCGAAATGCCGCCAGCGTCACCGCCGCGTCGTCAGGGCCGGTGAAGGCCGCGGTCGGCGCCGCTTCACCCTTGTGGCTGCGGTCGATCACATATTCGAACTGGCCGACGCCCTTCGCTTGGCCCGCCGAAATATTTGCTTGGCCGTCTGCGGGTTGCCCGCCGCCCGCCTTTTCCCTATCGCAGCCCGCGATTGATCCGGTCAGCAGGACGGCGAGGATCGCTAGATACAGGTTTGGGACGCGGCGAATGACGGATACTCCGGACAAGAGCAGCATGTGGGGTGGCCGCTTCGGTGGCGGTCCCGCCGCGATCATGCAAGAGATTAATGCCTCGATCCCGATCGACAAGCGCCTGTGGGAAGAAGATATCGCCGCCAGCCGCGCGCATGCCGCGATGCTCGGCGCCGCCGGAATCATCGGCGCCGACGACGCGGTCCAGATCGAACGCGGCCTCGCCCAGATCGCCGAAGAATTCGCCGCGAACGGCGTCCCCGTCGACCTCGCGCTCGAAGACATCCATATGACCGTCGAATCGCGTCTGAAAGAGATCGTCGGCGACGCCGCGGGACGCCTCCACACCGCGCGCTCGCGCAACGACCAGGTCGCGACCGACTTCCGCCTGTGGACGCGCGCCGCGTGCGAGCGCATCGACGCCGGGCTCGCCGCGATGCAAGCCGCGATGCTCGCGCGCGCCGACGAACATGCGGAAAGCATCATGCCCGGCTTCACACACCTGCAAGTCGCGCAGCCGGTGACGCTCGGCCATCATCTGCTCGCCTATGTCGAAATGCTCGGCCGCGACCGCAGCCGCTTCGCCGATGCGCGCCGCCGCCTCAACGAATCGCCGCTCGGCGCCGCCGCGCTCGCGGGGACCGGCTTTCCGATCGACCGCGCCGCGACTGCTGGCGCGTTGGGTTTCGACCGCCCGATGGCGAACAGCATCGACGCCGTGTCCGACCGCGATTTCGCGCTCGAATTTTGTGCCTCCGCCTCGATCGCCGCGATCCACCTGTCGCGCCTCGCCGAAGAAATCGTCATCTGGGCCAGCCAGCCCTTCGGTTTCATCAGCCTGCCCGACGCCTGGTCGACCGGCAGCTCGATCATGCCGCAAAAGCGCAACCCCGACGCAGCCGAACTGGTGCGGGGGCGTGCGGGACTGTTGCTCGGCGCCTTTCAGCGGCTCGCGGTGATCGTCAAAGGCCTTCCGCTGACCTATTCGAAGGATCTGCAGGACGACAAGGAAACCGTGTTCGGCGCCTTCGACGCGCTGGCGCTGTCGCTCGCCGCGATGACCGGCATGGTCGAAACGCTGGCCTTCCGCACCGACCGCATGCGCGCGCTCGCCGCGTCGGGCTATTCGACCGCGACCGACCTCGCCGACTGGCTGGTGCGCGAAAACGGGCTGCCGTTCCGCGAGGCACACCATGTCGTCGGCGCCTGCGTCAAGCGCGCCGAGGAATTGGGCGTCGAGCTGTCGGCATTGCCCGCCGCCGATGCCGCCGCAATCCACCCCGCGGTAACATCCGAGGTGCTTGCGGCGCTCACCGTCGAGGCATCGGTCGCCAGTCGCACCAGCTATGGCGGCACCGCCCCCGAACGGGTAAGGCAGGCGATCGCTGCGGCCCGCGCCGCGCTGGAAGGAACGAATTGATGGCGACCAAGCGCCTCATCATAACAACGCTCGTTGCTACCGCGCTGCTTGGCGCGTGTGGTAGCAAGGAAGATCTGAAGCCGGTGGCGGGTCAGCCCGCCGCGGTCGTTCCCGTCGGCGCGCCCCGCGCCCCGACTACAGAGGAGCTTACGACGCCCGACGCGCAGGCCCGGCCCGCGCGCAGCGACGACCTTCTCAAACGGTCCGAACAACGCGAACCCGATGATTTCGACTTGCCGCCTCCGGGCTGAGCTTCAGGACTAAAATAATGGATCAATTTGCACTTCGTGACGGCGTCCTTCACGCCGAAGACATTCCGCTGCCCCGTATCGCCGAAGAAGTCGGCACCCCCGTCTATGTCTATTCGCGCGCGATGCTCGAACGCCACGCGCAGGAATTTCGTGACGGGTTGAAGGACGTGCCGCGCAAGCACCTTGCCTTTGCGATCAAGAGCAACCCCAACCTCGGCGTGCTGCGTGTGCTGGCGCGGCAGGGCTATGGCGCCGACGTCGTGTCGGGCGGCGAGCTCGAACGCGCGCTTGCGGCGGGCATGGCGCCCGAGGACATCGTCTTCTCGGGCGTCGGAAAGACCCGCGCCGAGCTGGCGCAGGGGCTTGACCGCGGCATCGGCCAGTTCAACATCGAACATGAACCCGAAGGCATCGCGCTCGCCGAAATCGCGCTGGCGAAGGAAATGACCGCGCGCGCGGTGCTGCGCGTCAATCCCGACGTCGACGCGGGCACCCACGCCAAGATTTCGACCGGCAAGGCCGACAACAAGTTCGGCGTCGGCATCGACGTCGCGCCAGCGATGTTCGACCGTCTCGCCGCGCTCCCCGGGCTCCAGATGCGCGGCATTGCGGTGCATATCGGCAGCCAGCTGACCAGCCTCGACCCGCTCGAATCTGCGTTCACCCGCGTCGGCCGCCTCGTCGCCGATCTCCGCGCCGCGGGTCACAGCATCACCCATGTCGATCTCGGCGGCGGTCTTGGCGTGTCGTACAAGCCGGGCGACAATCCGCCCAGCATGGCCGATTATGGCGCCATGGTCGCGCGCGTGACGAAGGATTGGGACGTCACGCTGATGTTCGAACCCGGCCGCGTCATCGCGGGTAACACCGGGGTGCTGCTAACCGAAGTGCTGTGGGTCAAGCCCGGCGCGACCAACCCGTTCGTCATTGTCGATGCCGCGATGAACGACCTCGCGCGCCCGGCGCTGTACGACGCTTACCACGACTTCGTTGCGGTCCAGCCGAGCGGCGAAAAGATGACTGCGTCGATCGTCGGCCCGGTGTGCGAAACCGGCGACACCTTCGCGCGCGACCGCGTCACCGACAAGGTCGAGGCCGGCGACCTCGCGGTGTTCCGCACCGCGGGCGCCTATGGGGCGACGATGGCCTCGACCTACAACAGCCGCAGCCTCGTCCCCGAGGTGCTCGTCGACGGCGATCGCTACATCAAGGTCGCCGACCGCATCGCCGCCAGCACGATCATGGCTGCCGAACGCGTTCCGGACTGGATTGACTAGACCCTCCCCGAAACGGCGAGTGGGGCCGCCCGAAAGGTGGTGGGGGGGGGATCGCGTCCTCAAGCGAGGCAGCGTAGGGGTCCGCCGCAGGCCTCCGGCCTGCCACCTCCCCGCAAGCGGGGAGGATTTTAGCCGCATTTCTGCTAGGATCTTCCCATGCACCAACTCCCTATCTTCCTGAACCTCACCGGCCGCACCGTCGTGCTGGTCGGGGAAGGGGAGGCTGCCGATGCCAAGGGCCGCCTGATCGAGCGCGCAGGCGGGCGGATCGTCCAGGCATGGGAACGAGGCGCTACCATCGCCTTCATCGCGATCGACGATGAGGCAGAAGCGCGCATCGCCGCCACCGCCCTCCGCGACCGCGGCCTGCTCGTCAACGTCGTCGACCGCCCTGAACTCTGCGATTTCACCACCCCCGCGATCGTCGACCGCGCCCCCGTCACTATCGCCATCGGCACCGGCGGCGCATCAGCGGGGCTGGCGAAAGCCGTCCGCCAACGCATCGAAGCGCTGCTCCCTGCCCGCCTCGGCGCGCTGGCGTCGGCGCTCTACACCGCGCGCGACGCTATGAAGGCGCGCTGGCCCACCCCCGCCGACCGCCGCCGCGCCATCGACACTGCGCTGGCACCGCGCGGCGCGCTCGACCCGCTCGATGGCGCAGCGGCGGACAAGGTCGATGCGTGGGGGGGGCGGGGAGTCGCCCGCCAACCCAGGCGCCGCCCAAAAAAAAGCCGGACCCGCCCCCCCCCCTCTCA
>NZ_JAIBES010000014.1 GCF_019459305.1 Sphingopyxis sp.
TGGTGATGTGGGTTCTCTGGTGGTTGATGTCGCCCGCGCTATAATCGGCGAGGTTGGCGACCTAAGGGGCGCCACGGGCCCTCGCTTTCGGCGGGGATAAAATCGCGCCCGCGACACCCGCGTAACCGATGAACGCCGACGCCAGAAAGTCGGTCCAATAGATACGCGCCGACGGCGTGACGAGGTCGCGCGTCAGCTCCGATGCTGCGCGGATCATCGCCATGTCATCGGCGATTGCCGACTTTGGGATCTTCGTTCCCGACGGAGCGAAAGGTGTCGCGACCCGGTCGGCGGGGGCATTGATCGTCGTCATAACCTGCACTCTTCATCATGGTTTCGTGGCAGCAAAATGGCCAAATGCGGGTCGCCAGCGGCTTAGCGATGCCCTAATGCGTCGCCAGACATATAAGGTTGGCATTTCAGGAAACCAGTATGAGCGGACATTCGGACGGCCCGATCACGATCCACCCGGTGAAGGACAAGAGCGACACGCGCGAGTTCGTCGAGCTGGCGTTTCGGCTCAACCGCGGAGACCCGGCGTGGGTGCCGCCGCTCAAGGGGGAGGTCTATAGCCTGCTCACCCCAGGCAAGAATCCGTGGTTCGAACATGGCAAGGCGCAGCTGTTCCTAGCCCGCCGCAAGGGCCGCACCGTCGGCCGCATCTCGGCGCATATCGACAAATTGGCACTCGCCCAGCCGGCCGAACAGGGAATGGGCCCCGACACTGGCAACTGGGGCCTGCTCGAGGCTGAGGATGAAGAAACCACCCGCGCGCTGATCGTCGCCGCCGAAGATTGGCTGCGCCGTCAGGGCATGCACCGATCGCTCGGCCCGCTGTCGATTTCGGTGTGGGACGAGCCCGGGCTGCTGATCGAAGGTTTCGACAACCGCCCGACGGTGATGATGGGACACAACAGCCCGCTCTATCGCGGGTGGGTCGAAGGCACCGGCTATCGCCCGATAAAGCAGCTGATCAACTATGATGTGTACGTCAAAGAAGGCTTTTCACCGCTGGTGAACCGCATCGTCGCCGCGGGCGAGAAAAATTCTCGCATCCGGGTGCGCAAGGTCGACAAGAAGAATTTCGACGCCGAAGCGGCGCTGATCATGGGACTGCTCAACGACGCCTGGTCGGACAATTGGGGGTTCGTACCGCTGACCGACAGCGAGATCGCTTTTGTCGGCAAAAAGCTGAAAACTATCGTGTTCGAGGATCTGGTCCGCGTTGCAGAACTCGACGGCGAGGCGGTGGCGTTCATCATCGTCCTGCCAAACATCAACGAATTGCTGATCGACATGGACGGGTCGCTGCTCCCCTTCAACTGGGCGCGCTTGCTGTGGTGGCTGCGCAAGCCGAAGAGCCGCACCCTGCGCGTGCCGCTGATGGGGGTCGCCAAAAAGCTGCAAAACAGCCGCATGGCGAGCACCCTCGCCTTCATGATGATCGAACTGATCCGCCGCGACGCAGTGCGCGATTATGGCACCGAGCGCGGCGACATCGGCTGGGTGCTCGACGACAATCAGGGGATGAAGGCGGTCGCCGAGGCGATCGATGCCAAGGTCAACCGGGTGTATCAAATTTACGACAAAATGCTCTGACGGCTGGGACAGCTTTGCGACAAACGCGGGCCATCGTGCGTTTGGGGCATGAAAGGCTTTGTCATGGCAGTCCAATATCTTGCCGCTAACCGCTTTGGCCTCGGTCGCCGCTTTGACGATCTGGCGATCGGCGATCCCAAAATGTGGCTGAGCCGCCAGCTCGGCGACTATGATCCCGCCCCCGCCGCCACAGCGGGGCTTGCCGGGCGCGCCACGATCGCCACTGCCTATGTCGAATATCGCGAAGATCGGCAGGCAATGCGCCGCGCGGCGGCCGAAACCCCGATGAGCGAGGAAGAAAAGGGCATGGACCCCGAACTGCGGCGGCTATCGCGTTCGGCGATTCGCCGCCATTATGTCGAGGCCACCGCGGCGCGCCTGACCGCGGCGATTGCGACTCCGACCCCTTTCCCCGAACGCCTCGTCCATTTCTGGGCTAATCATTTCGCGGTGTCGGCCGACAAGCAGACGGTGATCGGCTTTGTCGGCAATTATGAGAATGAAGCGATCCGGCCGCACATCATGGGAAAGTTTTCCGACCTGCTGGTCGCGGCGGTGAAACATCCCGCGATGCTGCTGTATCTGGATCAGGCGCAGAGCTTCGGCCCGGAGAGTCCCTTCGCGACTCGGGTGCGCAACCGCGGCAACCGCCGGTCACCGGGTCTCAACGAGAATTTGGCGCGCGAGATCTTGGAGCTGCACACGCTAGGGGTGCGGACGGTCTATACCCAGGCCGATGTGACCGCCTTTGCCAAGGCGCTCACCGGTCTGACCGTGGCCGGGCTCGGGCGCGGCGCGGGCCAGCGGCTGATGCCATCCGATGCCGAACCGGGCGCCACGGTGTTTATCGCGCCGCTGCACGAACCCGGCGCGCAAACCTTGCTGGGCCGACGCTATGGCGCCGCCGGGGCGGCGCAGGCCGAAGCGATCCTGCGCGACCTCGCCGTCCATCCCGCCACTGCGCGACATATCGCGACCAAGCTGGCGCGCCATTTCACTGCCGACGACCCGCCCGGAGCGCTAGTTGATCGGCTCGCTGCCGATTTCCTCAAGACCGGCGGCGACCTCGCGTCGCTCTATCGCGCCCTGATCGCCTCACCCGAACCGTGGGTCGCTGCTCCAACGATGTTCAAGTCGCCGTGGGACTGGACGGTATCGATGCTGCGCGCGCTGAAAATCCCGGCGCTCGGCGAAAAACAGAATGTTGCGGCGATGTTCACCCAGCTGGGCCAGCCGATCTGGCGCCCCGGATCACCGGCCGGATATGATGACAAGGTTGCGACCTGGGCCGGATCGGCGGGATTGATGCAGCGCGTCGAACTCGCCAGCCGGATCGCGGCGCGGATCGGCGATCGCGTCGATCCGCGCCAGCTTGCGCCGCTGGTGCTGGCCGACGCGCTGAGCCCCGAAACCGGCCAGGCCATCGCGCGCGCCGACAGTCCCGGCCAGGGCATCGCGATGCTGTTCGCCAGTCCCATGTTTTTGCGGAGATAGACGATGATCCTTTCGCGCCGTTCGATCATCCTGTCCGGGATTACCGTCGCCGCAGCGGGCACCCTCCCCGTCTTTGCCTATGCCGCGGCGGCCACGCCCAGGCGGCTCGTCTTCATCATCCAGCGCGGCGCCGCCGACGGGCTAGCAACGGTGGCGCCGACGGGTGACCCGGCGTTCGCCGCAGCGCGCCGCACGCTGGCCGACGAGACCGCAAGCGGGGCGAAACTCGACACAATGTTCACGCTGCACCCGGCACTGGCGACTACCGCGGGGCTGTATTCGGGCCAGCAGGCGCATTTCGCCCATGCCGTCGCCACCGCCTATCGCGACCGGTCGCATTTCGACGGGCAGAATATGCTCGAGGGCGGCGGATCGCGGCCCTATGGCCGCAGCGACGGTTGGGTGGGGCGGCTGCTGACCTTACTTCCCACTGCCGAGCGCGCCGCGATCGCCATCGCCCCCGCGGTGCCGCTGGCGCTGCGCGGGACGGTACAGGTCGGCACCTATGCACCCAGCCGCCTGCCGCAGGCCGACGGCGACCTGATCGCTGGGCTATCGGCGCTTTATGCCGAAGACCCGCTGCTGCACCCGCTATGGGACAGCGCGGTCAAGACGCAGGAATTGGCAGGCGACATCGGCGGCAACAATGGCCGCAACGGCGCCGATCTCGGCAAGCTCGCCGCGTCGTTGATGCTGCCCGCCGACGGGGCGCGGGTGATGATGGTCGAGACCGGCGGCTGGGATACGCACAGCGGCCAGCGCGGACGGCTGAACGCGCAACTGCGCGGGCTCGACCAGCTGATCGGCGCGCTCCAGTCTGGGCTCGGCCCGGCGTGGAACGACACGCTGGTGATCGTCGCCACCGAATTCGGCCGCACCGTCGAGGTCAATGGAACCGGCGGCACCGACCATGGCACCGCATCGACCGCGATGCTGCTGGGCGGGAGTTTGGCGCTCGGCGGCAAGGTGTCGGCAGACTGGCCCGGGCTGACCCCGGCCGAACGGCTCGATGGCCGCGACCTCAGGCCGACGCGGTCATTGGAAAGCGTGATCGCCGCGGCGGTCGCGCATCATTATGCGCTCGACCCGAAACGGGTGATGACGACGCTGTATCCCGACGCTTAAGCGAGAACCGCCCAGGTCGGGGCATGGTCGCTGGCCTTTTCGCGCCCGCGATGGTCCTTGTCGACCCCGGCGTCGACCAACCGGTCGGCGAGCGCCGGGCTGAGCAGCAGGTGGTCGATGCGAAAGCCATGGTCGCGTTGCCAGCCGCCGGCCTGATAGTCCCAAAAGGTCCAGACTTGGCCGCCGGGATGGCGGCTGCGCAGCGCGTCAGTCCAGCCGTCGCCGAGCAAGCGGAACCACCCATCGCGCGATTCGGGCTGCATCAGCGCGTCGGTCGCCATAACGCGCGCATCCCACACATCGTCGTCGTGCGGGATGACGTTGTAATCGCCGATCAGGATCGTCGGGATTTCGGAGGCGAGGAGGAATTTCGCACGCTCGCGCAGCCGCGCCATCCAGCGTAGCTTGTAATCGAATTTGGGACCGGGCTGCGGGTTGCCATTGGGCAGATAGATCGACGCGACGCGCACCCCGTGAACATCAGCCTCCAGATAGCGCGACTGCTCATCCTCATCCTCGCCCGCGAGGCCGCGCTGCGTCTCGATCGGCTGGGTGCCTTTGGCGAGAATCGCGGCGCCGTTGAAGCCCTTTTGGCCATGATAGAGAAAGCCATAACCCGCCGCCTCGATCTCCTTGGTCGGCATGGTTTCGTCGCTCGATTTCAGTTCCTGCAAACAGGCGACGTCGGGCTGGGTTTCCTCGAGCCATTCGATCAGGCGCGGCAGGCGGGCCTTAATCCCGTTTATATTGAAGGTCGCGACTTTCAGGGTCATAGGCGGGCATCTCTTTCCGTTCGCCCTGAGCTTGTCGAAGGGCTGTTCTTTCCTTCTGCGTAAAAGAAGGACGGTGCTTCGACAAGCTCAGCACGAACGGAAAAGGGTGTCGCCCTAAATCGAGAAGCTGGACCCGCAACCGCAGCCCGAGGCTGCGTTGGGGTTTTCGACCTTGAACGACGATCCGCCCAGCGAATCGACGAAATCGACGATGCAGCCGCGGACCAGATCGATGCTCACCGGATCGACGACCAGCTTTACCCCGTCGGTTTCGGTGACGATGTCATCGCCATCAATGCCTTCAGCCAAGCCAAAACGATAGGTGAAGCCCGAACAGCCGCCGCCATCGACGGCAAGACGGAGCGCCGCTTGCGCTTCGCCCTTGCGGTCGGCAATCCAGCGGACGCGCGCCGCGGCGGCGGGCGACAGGGTGATATCGGAAAGCTGCGTGGCCATAAACGCTAGATAGGCGCTTTGTACCAAATGAAAAGGGCGCCGCGACGGTTACCCCGCCTGGCGCCCTCCTCTCCGACCCAGGAAAGCTCGTCATTATTTCTTATTCGGGACCGCCCATCGCGACATTCTTGCCGGTGATCGCGGCGATTGCCATTTGATCCGACCGCACGAATGGCATCGGATTGACCGGCGCGCCTTCAATGCGGACTTCGTAATGGAGGTGGTTGCCGGTCGAACGGCCCGTCGAACCGACATAGCCGAGCACATCGCCCTTTTTGATCGACTGGCCGGGGACGACGACATAAGACGACATATGGCCGTAGCGCGTCTGGATCGCGTTGCCATGTTCGACTTCGACATAATTGCCGTAGCCGCCAAGGCGCTGGGCGCGGCCGACGATGCCGTCGGCGGTCGCGTAAATCGGGGTGCCGTGCGGCGCGGGAATGTCGATGCCGTTGTGGCGCGCGACCTTGCCGGTAACGGGATGGACGCGCATGCCATAGGAGGACGACAGCGACATCTGGTCGATCGGGCGGCGTGACGGAACTGCGACGCCGATCGAGGCGGTCAGGCCGGTGTCGAGACGCTTCCATGCCTGGAAAATTGCGCGGGCTTCGCTGTCTTCGCCGACTGAGGGAACGCCAGCAGTGAAGCCGTCGTCATCGGGTTCATCGGGAGCGACAATTCCAGCGTCAGCGCTGGTTTCAGCCGCGTGGACAGCCGGAGTGGCTGTTGCGAAACATGCTGCGGCGCAGACGATTGCGACTCGATGCAACTTCTGCGTCAGAAGAGTGTTTATCAAAATACGACCCCGCGTGTGCCATGTCGCCAAAGTCATAAGAAGGCTTTGGCGCCGGTGTTTGTTGGTTTGGATGATTTCTCATCCCCCGCGACGCCTGTGTGCTGCCCCAATGGTTAAGACGCAATAACAGCATAGTATTCTTGCGTTAAACCGGCGTCGTGGCGCGCCGAGTCGTTGAACGGAGCCTTCAGCGGCCCGCGAAACCGCGCTTTTACGAGCGCGTGCCACGTTTCAACGGCGTTGAATCCCCGTTCGTCGCACATCCAGCCAAACCACTCTGTGCCCGCGCGCACATGGCGGATTTCATCGTTGAAAATCCGCGATAAAATCTGCGCCGACGCCTCGTCACCGGCGCCCTGAAAGCGAGCGATCGTCGGCGGGGTAACGTCGAGCCCGCGCGCTTCGAGTACCATCGGCACGATCGCGAGCCGCGCCAGCACGTCGTCTGCGGTGATCTGCGCCGCTTCCCACAATCCGGCATGCGCGGGCAATGCACCATAATGGCTGCCGAGAGCGCGCAGGCGGCGGTCGAGCAGCGCAAAATGCATCGCTTCGTCGGCCGCCACACCGATCCAGTCATCGACAAATTCACGCGGAAATTGGTCGCCGAACCGGCCGATCAGATCGACCGCGAGGTCGATCGCGACAAATTCGATATGGGCGAGAGCGTGGAGCAGTGCGATGCGGCCGCGTTCGGAGCCGCCCTTGCCGCGCCGCGGCATCCGGCCGGGTTCGAGCAGTTCGGGCGCGACCGGCCATGCTGGCTGGTCGGGCATTGGAGTATTGCAGCGATGGTCGAGCCGCCCCTGCCGCCACGCGCGCGCCATACTGCGCGCCGCGCGGCGCTTGTCGTGCGGGTCCGGCGTCAGCAGAACCGCGCGCGCGGCTTCGCCCAGGCTCTGCATTGTCATATTGCCGTTCGTCCTGAGGAGGAGCTGAGCCTTGGCGAAGACCCATCTCGAAGGACAGCAGATCTGCGTCGGCGTCCTTCGAGACGCCATTTCGACAAGCTCAATGGCTCCTCAGGACCAACGGAACGGCACCATGTCCTAGAGCGCCTTCGCGGCCTCCAGCACCGCTTCGGCGTGACCTTTGACGCGCACCTTGCGCCACTCTTTCGCCAGCTTGCCATCGGCACCGAACAGGAAGGTCGAACGTTCGATCCCCATATAGCTGCGGCCATAATTCTGTTTTTCGACCCAGGTGCCGAAGGCCTCGCACATGGCTCCGTCTTCATCGGAAGCGAGGCGGACGGTCAGGCCATATTTTTCGCGGAACTTGCACAGCTTTGTCGGCGCATCGCGCGATATCGCGAGCACTTGCGCATGGAGATGCGCGAATTCCGGGGCGAGGCGCGTGAAATCCTGCGCTTCAACCGTGCAGCCCGGCGTATCGGCCTTGGGGTAGAAATAAACGACTAGCGGCGCGCCTTTCATCGCGGCGAGATCGATCGTCCTCCCTTCGGCGTCGAGAGGTTTCACCGCGGGAATGGCATCGCCCAGTTTCAGACCGCTCATTTTTCACTCTCCTGCTGCGAGCGAATCGCCGCCCACCAGTCGGCAATCTCCTGCCGTGCCGCATCATGCGCGGCAAGCAGTTGCGGCCAGCGGGGTTCGCCGCATCGGCTGGCGACGAGTTGACGCGCCGCCGCCGTCGCGGGTTCCCCGTCGGGCGCGGTCAGCCGCAGCATGACCAGCATCCGCGCGAGTAGGCCGTGCGCTTCGCACACGCCGTCGGGCGCCAGCCCTGCCGCTTTCAGACAGGCGAGCGCCGCGGCAATATTGGGGTCGTGGCATTGGCCGGTGGCCAGCTGGGTCACCTGCATCGCAAATTCCAGATCGACGAGCCCGCCGGGGCCGCCCTTGATGTCGAGCGCGCCCTGCGGCAATTTGTGCGCCGCGATCTTGTCGCGCATTTCGGCGGCATCGGCGGCGAGCTTTGCCCGATCACGCGGGGTCGCGAGCAGTTCGGCGATGATCCGCTCGACCTCGTCGCGCGCCTTGTCCGATCCATAGACCGGCCGCGCGCGGAGCAGCGCCATATGCTCCCACGTCCACGCCTCCTCGCGCTGATAGCGTTCAAAGCTGTCGAGGGTGACAACGAGTGGTCCCTGAGCGCCTTGCGGCCGCAGCCGCGTATCGACGTCATACAGCTTGCCTGCCGCGGTCGGCACCGACATCGCCGCGGTCACCCGCTGGGCAAGGCGGTTGTAATAGGTCGTTGCGCCGAGTGGCCGCGGTCCGTCGGATTCGGCGAGATGGTCGCCGGTGAACAGATAGATGAGGTCGAGGTCCGACGCGTGGGTCAGCGCCCTGCCCCCGAGCCGCCCGAGCGCAAGCACGACCAGCTCGCTGTCGGGAATGCGGCCGTGGGCGGCGACAAATTCGGCGACGGTGGCATCGGCAAGGACACACAGCGCGGCCTCCGCAAGCTCGGAATAGCCAAGCGCGATAGCTAGCGGATCGGTCGCCCCGGCCACCAGCTGAACGCCATAGGCAAAGCGCCGTTCGCCGACATGATCGCGCACCCGGTCGAGCAGCCGTTCATAATCGAGCGTCGCCAGCCCCGGCGCCCATTCCTGCAGCAGCTGAGTCTTGTCCGCGGGCGCGTCGAAGGCACGGCTGTCGATCAGCCCCTCGATCAGCTGCGCCCGCACCCCGAGCGCGTCGGCGAGCGTCGGGGCGAGCGCCAAGACGCGCGTCGCGATGCGCGCCAAGGCTGGTTGTGCCGCGAGCAGATGGAAGAAGTTGATCGCGCTCGGCAGCCCCGCGACGAGCTTGTCGAAGCGCGTCAGCGTCGCGTCGGGATCGGGCGCCGCGCCCAATGCCTTGATCAATTCGGGCAGCATCGTCTCGAGCGCGTCGAGCGCCGCGGGGCTGCGCAGCGCGCGCAATTTGCCGCCGCGCCATTCGGCGATTGTGCGCAAGGCGGCATCGGGCGGATCGAACCCCGCCGCCAGCAGCGCCGCGGCAAGACTGTCATCGTCGCGCGGCAAGCCGGTGGTAACCGCGCGTTCGGCAACCAGCCGGTCGTAGCAGGCGCCGACATCGGCGGTGACGGGTCCGAGCATCGCGAGCAGCGCCGCGCCATCGGCCTTGCCGTCGAGCCACGCAACACCGTCGAGCGCTGCGGGCTGGGTCGGAAGGCAATGCGTCTGCTGGTCCTCGACCATCTGCAAGCGATGTTCGATCCGGCGCAGCGTCGCGTAATGGCCCGACAGACGCGTCGCGACCTCGGGCTCGACCCGGCCCGCCGCGGCGAGTGCCGCCAGCGCATCGACCGTCGCGGGTACACGCAGCGACGGGTCGCGCCCGCCATAGATCAGTTGATGCACCTGCGCGAAAAATTCGATTTCGCGGATGCCGCCGCGTCCGCGTTTCAGGTCATAGCCCGGCCCGAATGCCTGCCCCTGCGCATAATGATCGCGGATGCGGTCGCTCATCGCGCCGATTTCCTTCAGCTGGCGGAAATCGAGGCTGCGGCGCCAGATGAACGGTTGGATCGCGGACAGGAATTGCGCGCCGAGCGCGCGGTCACCCGCCGATGCGCGGCTGCGGATAAACGCCGCCTGTTCCCAAGCCAGGGCTTCCGATTCATAATAGGAGATGGCCGCATCGACCGGCAGGACAATCGGGGTGACCTCGGGATGCGGGCGCAGGCGCAGGTCGACGCGCAGCACATGGCCATCGCCGGTGCGCGCCGACAATATTTCGGTCATGCGCCGCGCGATCCGCACCGCCGCCTCGGTCGGGTCATCGCGCGAGCGGCGCGGCAGCGTGTCGGGATCGAAGATCAGGATCGGATCGATGTCCGACGAATAGTTGAGCTCGTGGCTGCCGAGCTTGCCGAGCGCGATCACCGACAGCCCGCGCGGTTCCTCGTCGGGGGTACGTTCGGCAAAGGCCGCGGCAAGCGCGGCGTCGCACGCCTGATCGGCAAAATCGGACAGCAGCCGGGTGGTGGTCGCGACATCATGCTCGCCCGACAGGTCGCCGAGCGCGAGCAGCAGCGCGATGCGGCCGCGCCACTGGCGCAGCGCGCGCATGATATCGTGGTCGGCTGGCGGCGCAGATACGCCTGCCTGTGCGGCGTCGGTGCCATCGGTCAGGAAGCGCGTAACGTCATCGGGGTTGAGTTCGGCGAGCCGCGCCAGAAACGGTGCGTTGGCGGTCAGGCGGTCGAATGCCGACTGGCGGTCTGAAGCGTCGCGGATGGTCATCGAACGCCGCTATCGCCCGCTCCCAATGAGGTAGCAACCCCCACTTCGTCATTGCGAGCGAAGCGAAGCAATC
>NZ_JAIBES010000129.1 GCF_019459305.1 Sphingopyxis sp.
GTTTTCTCCACCCGCGACGTCCACACCCAGGCCTGCTCTGGCATCCTCTACAGTTTCTAGCCGAAATTCGACTCGACCGTCACCGAGAACCTCTGGGACGACGGCGCGGTCATGCTGGGCAAGCTCAACATGGACGAATTCGCCGAATGGGGGGTTACCGGCGCGACCGACGCCGGCGCATCGAACGGCCCGGCCGAGGCAAGACTGCTCACCGGAGCGATACCGCAGCGGCTGGTGCTGATGGGAACGGCGGAACTGCCTGCCGGCGAGGGCTACACGCTCGGCCCGGTCAAGCTGCTGCTCGATGAAAATGACCTGCCCCCGATCGAAACGCTCGCGGAGCACATCAAGGCGGCACGCGCACTGCACCGGACCGTCGCCGCGCACTGCGTGACGCTGGGCGAACTCGTTTTTTTCCTGCAGGCACTCGCCGAAGCGGGGGGATCGCGCAACGGCGACCGCATCGAGCATGGCGGTGTCATCCCTGAAAGCCTGATCGGCGACATTGCCGCCGCCGGGCTGACAGTGGTCACCCAGCCCAACTTCATTCATGACCGCGGCGACCGCTATCTGGCGCAAATGGACGCGCAAGAACTTGCCGATCTCTATCGGCTCGGCTCGCTGCTGAACGGCGGGGTGCGGGTGCTTGGCGGATCGGACGCGCCCTATGGCGATGCCAATCCGTGGATAGCGATTCGTGCGGCGACCGATCGGCGAACGCGGGAGGGCCACGTCATCGGCGCAGACGAAGCGATCGGCCGGCGGTCCGCGCTGGCGCTTTATCAGCCCGCTCCGCTCGCTGCCGGGTCGCCGGCCGACTTGATCCTCTATGAATGGCCAGAAGAGGCGCGCGCCCTTGCCACTGTGGGGCTTACGCTGATTGGCGGCACTATCGTTTGGCAGCGCTAATCGCGCACCAGCAGCATCGCGCCCGCAAGCGGGCCGCCTGATGTCGACGTCGCGCAAATTCGCGGGTCGTCCCTCACTTGCCGTTCGCCCGCGCGACCCCACAATTGCGTGCAAGCTTCGTGCACGGCGCCATAAGCATGCAATCGGCCGCCCGACAGCGCCCCCCCGCCCGTGTTCACCGGCAGGTCGCCATCAAGCGCGATCCGCGTTCCCCCTTCAAGGAAATCCTTGGCGCCATAACGCTCGCAAAAACCGAAATTTTCGAGCCAGTTGATCGTGTGAAAGCTGAAACCGTCGTAAAGCTGCGCAATGTCGACATCGGCGGGTTTGAGGTCGGTGCGGCCCCACATCATCTCGGCGACCTTCGGCTGCGCCTGCGTGTCGAGCGCGTCGAGCTGGGTCCAGCTGTTACGGTAACGCATTGACGAGCCGATCGCTTCGATCTGGATCGGCGGGTTCTTGAGGGTGCGTGCAATGTCCATGCGGGAGACGATGATCGCCGCCGCACCATCGATCGGCACGTCGCAGTCGTAGAGCCTCAGCGGTGTCGCGATCAGCGGCGAGGCAAGATAGTCTTCAAGCGTGATCGGGGTTTTATAGATCGCATTGGGATTGAGCGCGGCGTTGCGGCGCTGGTTTACCGCAATCTGCCCGACCTGCTCGGGCGCTATGCCGCTCTTGTGGACGTAGAGGTTGAAGAACAGCGCCTAATGCAAAGCCGCGGCGTAGGTGTAATAGGGGGCATACCACGAAAAAGGCCCCGTCTGCCTTTGCCCCTCGCGGAGCAGGGAATTGGCATAGGACGACTTGCGCGCTGTCGCTTCGTACATTGTCCGGAATATAAGGACATTGCGGCAAAGCCCCGCTGCGATCGCGCCGATCGCATTGAACACCGCGCCATATTGGCCGGGAGCCTCGCCGCCGCCGCCGTACCAGCCGACTTCGAGTCGCAGCGCGTCCTGCAGGGCGGCACAGCCGACGGGCGAGAAGCCCGATCCGTCGGCGCGCTCGCCGGGCCATGTCGCGATGCCGTCGATATCGGCGCGGTTCAGGCCGGCGTCGGCGATCGCTTCGAGCGCGGCATCGACGGTGAGCGCGAGCGCCGACCTGGTCGCGCCGCGCGAGACTTCGGACATGCCGACGCCGGTGATGGCGGTGTTTTTCTCTGCAAAGCGGGTCATGAATGCACCGGGCGGAACAAGGGGATCCAGACGTCTTCGACCCGTTCGAACACCACCTCGACCGGCATGTCGAAGATGACGTCCTGGGGGGCGCAGTCGACGATGTTGCAGGGAATGCGGACATCGTCCTGTTCTTCGATCGCAACCAGAGCAAGCACATAAGGGACGGGGAGATCCGGCACCCACGACTTGTGGTTGACCGTGAAGGTTACCACCCTGCCCCGCCCCGTTACCGCGTGCGGCACGACGTCACGGCTGTCGCATTTCGGACAGAATGGTACCGGCGGATGTACGAAATAGTCGCAGTCGGCACAGCGATGGACGGCGAGCTTGCCATCGCGGCCCCAGGTCCAAAAGGCCTCGCTGTCGCGGTCGACGACCGGCAGGATGCGGACGGGCGCTTGAGTCATATAGTTGCTCATCCCTTTGCACGTGAGCGTTTAGCCCGACTTATCACACTAGGTGATAAACCAATAGTTGACACATCGTCAATTTTTGCGATGATGCGGACAACAAGAACATCAACTGGAAGAGGAGAGTCGCCATGAAGATGGACGACATGGTGATCATCAGCGTCGACGATCATGCAATCGAGCCCCCCGAGGCGTTCATCCGCCACTATCCTGAAGGCAAGAAGGACCGCGCCCCGCGGATCGTGCAGGACAAGGGCAAGGACGTCTGGTCGTGGAACGGCCAACGCTTCCCCACCATTGGCCTCAATGCCGTCGTCGGTCGGCCGCGCAGCGAATATGGCATGGAGCCCAGTTCCTTCGATCAGCTTCGTCCCGGCACTTATGATCCGAAGCTTCGCGTCGATGACATGAATGCCAATGGCGTGCTTGCTTCGCTCAACTTCCCGACCATGCCGAGCTTCGCCGGTGGCACCTTCGTGGGCATGGCGCAGAAGGATCCTGAAGAGGCGCTGCTCGCGTGCCGCGCGTGGAACGACTGGCATGTACAGGAATGGTGCGCTGCCGCCCCGGGCCGCTTCATCCCGATGTGCCTGATCCCGATGTGGAACATGGACGACACGCTCGCCGAGTTGAAGCGAATGCGCGATTTAGGCGTCCATGCGGTCAGCTTCTCCGACAATCCCTCGAACATCGGCTTGCCGAGCATCCACAACGAATATTGGGAGCCGTTCTGGAAAGCGTGCTCCGACTACAAGATGGTGATCAACTGCCATATCGGCACCGGCGCGCGCGCGATGCATCCCTCACCCGAAAGCCCGATTGACGCGTGGATTACCGCGATGCCAATCTCGATTGCCAATTCGGCCGCCGACTGGACCTTCGCGACCTTCTGGCAGCGCTACCCCGATCTGCGTATGGCGCTCAGCGAAGGGGGCATCGGCTGGATACCCTATTTCCTAGAGCGCGCCGATTTCACACACGAACATCATCACGAATGGACCTTCACCGATTTCAAGGGCGAGCGCCCGTCGGACCTGTTCAAACGCCACATCATCTGCTGCTTCATCGACGACCAGTTCGGGGTGAAGAACCTTGAATATATGAATGAGGATATGGTCTGCTACGAATGCGACTACCCTCATTCTGACACGGTGTGGCCCAATGTGCCCGAATATCTCTGGGCATCGGTCAATGGGCTTTCGAAGGAAACGATCGACAAGATCACGCATCAGAATGTGATTCGCGAGTACAGCTTCGATGCCTTCGCGCTGAACGGCGGCCGGGAAAATTGCACGGTCGCGCATCTACGCGAACTCGGCAAGGACGTCGACGTCAGCCCGCGGCACAATCTGGGCGGGCTCAAGACCGACAGCATGGATGCAATCGGCCAGGCGCGACGTCCCGTGACGTCGGGCGACATCGAACGCATGTTCGCGTCGGCTTGATAGGAGCGCCCCCATGAGCGAGACGATGTCCCGTTGCCCGATCGCACGCGCGCCGGCAGATGCGCCGGCCGTTCCTGCGCATGTCCCAGCCGAACTGGTGCTTGATACGCGCTTCGCCCAGGGCCAGGTGGCGAACGACCTGCCCGATCCGTACCTGCCGGCGGACGTCATGCGTTCGCCCGACGTACCGCGCATTCTTTATTATCCCTGGCCGACCAGTGGGCGACAGCATGGCGCGTGGACGGTGTCGCATTACGACGACATTCGCCGCGTCTATGAGGATAACGACCTGTTCTCTACCGAAGGCGCCGCGCAATTCCAGGCGCTCGCGGGCGAGAGCTTCCCTTCGATCCCGCTCGGCATCGACCCCCCGGATCATGGCCGCTACCGCAAGTTCCTGAATCCCTGGTTCACGCCGGTCGCGATGAACGACATGGAGCCAAAAATCCACGCGATCGTCACCGAAATGATCGACGCGGTGATTGCCGAGGGCGAAGTCGATATCGCCTATGATTTCGGGCGAATTTATCCGGTTCGCGTGTTCCTGAACCTGATGGGTTTTCCGTTCAGCATGTTCGACCAGTTTCTCGAGTGGGAATATGCGATCCTGCACAATCCCGACATCCCGGCGAAGGTCGATGCGGTGAAGGGCATCCTTGCCTATCTGCGCGCTTTCATCGCGGAGAAACAGGCGAACCCCGACGCGACGCTCGGGAGTTACATCGCCAACGGCCAGATAGAAGGGACGCCGCTGACGGCTGACGAGACGATCGGCATGACCTGGTTCCTTTGGCTTGGTGGCCTCGACACCGTGGCTTCGACGATCAGCCAGATGTTCCGCCGCATGGCGCTCGACACCGAGTTGCAAGCACGCATCCGCGCCAACCCTGAGATGGTGAACAGCGCGGTGGAAGAGTTCCTCCGGGTTCAACCGCTGGTCAACAGTGGCCGCAGGATCAAGAAGGATTTCACGTGGCATGGCGTCGACCTGAAAGAAGGCGACTGGATCGCCTGCATCAACAGCTCGGGCAATTTCGACGAACAGCAATTCGCTTGCCCGCGCGACTTCGACCCGGAGCGCAAGAACAACCGGCACTTCACGTTGATTGGCGGCGTGCACATCTGCCTCGGTGCGCATCTGGCGCGGCGCGAACTTCGTGTACTGCTCAAGGAATGGCTGACCCGCGTGCCGCCGTTCAAGATCAAGCCCGGCGCGGACACCACAGTAATCCCAGGGCTTTTGTCGATCCGCAACCTGCCGATCGTCTGGGACGCCCAATCCGCCTGACAGGAACGAGACCATGGCATTTTTGAAATATGACGACGCCATCTATGTCGGCGGCGAATGGCAGAAGACTGACCGGCGCGAGGCAGTAATCAACCCCGCCGACGAAAGTCTTCTCGTTGAAGCACCGGTCGGCAGCGCGGCGCAAGTCGGCGCTGCGATCGGCGCGGCGCGCACGGCGTTCGACCAAGGGGATTGGGCTTATATGCCCGTCGCCCAACGGCAGGCGATCCTGACGCGCTTCCTCGACGCACTCGACGCGCGGAAGGCGGCGATTGTCGACATGATCGTCGCGGAAGCAGGCGCCACGCGGATGCTCGCCGAGTTCCTACAATATGGTATTCCGATGAAGCATGCGCGCCGGACAGTCGAGCTCGCTTCGCGGCCTGCGGTCTCGTCGCTGCCTGTCGAGCTCACGCCCAATGCACAGGGCCGCACAACGCTGGGCACTGGGGTCGTCAGTCGTGAGCCAGTGGGCGTCGTCGCCGCGATTTCGCCCTATAACTTCCCGTTCTTCCTCAATATCGGCAAGGTGATCCCGGCACTCGCTGTCGGCTGCACCGTCGTCCTTAAGCCTTCGCCGTACACGCCGATGGAAGCGCTTGTTCTCGGCGAGATCGCCGATGAGGTCGGACTTCCGAAAGGCGTGCTGAGCATTGTCACCGGCGACGTCGAAACCGGCAAATTACTGACGACCGACCCGCGCGTCGATCTGGTTCATTTCACCGGGTCGGACAAGGTCGGCGCGATGATCCAGGCGCAGGCGGCGCCGACGCTCAAGCGTATTGTGATGGAGCTTGGCGGCAAGTCGGCGCTTATCGTCCGTGCCGACGCCGATATCCAGAAGGCAGCGGCGGCCGGCATTATGGGATTCACCACGCACTGTGGCCAAGGCTGCGCACTAACAACGCGGCATCTCGTCCATAATAGTATCCGCCCGCAATTCGTCGCTGCGATGCAGGCGATGCTCGCGCATGTGAAGATCGGCAATCCCTCCGACCCAACCGTCAACTACGGTCCGCTGATCCGCGAAGTCGCGCGTAAACGGACCGAGGATTATGTGGCGATCGCGCAGGACGAAGGCGCGACGCTAGTCGCGGGGGGCAAGCGTCCCGAGGGCCTCGGCAAAGGTTTCTATTACGAGCCCACATTGTTCGACAATGTGAAGAACGACAGCCGTCTCGCGCAGGAAGAGGTGTTCGGCCCGATCGGCGCGGTTATCGGTTTCGACGACGATGATGAGGCCATTTCGATGGCCAACCACAGCGATTTCGGGCTGTCGGGCGCGGTCTATTCGGCCGACGCGGGGCAGGCTTACCGAATGGCGCTCAAGCTGCGCACCGGCGGGGTCTCGATCAACGGCGGCGCGGGGACGATGCAGTCCGACGCACCGTTCGGCGGCATCAAACGCTCGGGCTACGGCCGCGAATATGGCGAGGATGGCCTCAACGAATTCACCTATCAGAAAGTCATCGGCTTTCACGCCGAGTAAGGAACAAGCGCATGACCAAAGTTATGGCCGGTATCCGCGTCCTCGAGGTCGCGCAATTCACCTTCGTGCCCGCAGCGGGCGGGGTCATGACCGACTGGGGCGCCGACGTGATCAAGATCGAGCATCCGGTGCGCGGCGACGCGCAGCGCGGCATCCAGATGCTGCAGCGGCTTGCGGTAAACCCCCAGCGTTCGTCGCTGATGCAGCATCCCAACCGCGGCAAGCGCAGCGTCGGCATCGATGTTTCGACCGCCGAGGGGCAGCAATTGCTCTACGAAATCGCTGTGACCTGCGATGTGTTCCTGACCAATTACCTACCCAGCCAGCGCCAGAAGCTGAAGATCGACCTCGAGCATATCCGCGCCGCCAATCCGAACATCATCTATGTTCGCGGCAGCGCGTTCGGCGACAAAGGTCCCGAGCGTGACAAGGGCGGGTTCGATTCGACCGCATATTGGGCGCGCGGCGGGTCGGCCATATTGGTGACGCCCAAAGCGCTTGATGGACCGCTGACCCAGCCCGGCCCAGCGTATGGCGACACGATCGGGGGAATGAACATCGCAGGCGGGATTGCAGCAGCGCTGTTCCACCGCGAGCGCACCGGAGAGGCGACCGAGGTCGATGTGTCTTTGCTCTCATCGGGCATCTGGGCGACCGCCTGTTCGGTCGACGTCGCGATGGAACTGGGCGCGGATCCGTTCGAAAATCAGATGCCCGGCGGCAGCCAGGCGGTCGGCACCAATCCCTTCATGGGCGTGTTCAAGACGTCCGACGGCAAGTTCATCAACCTGACTGTATTGTCGCCCGGCCCCTATATCGAGGATGTGTTCGGCCATCTCGGCATCGCCGACGCGGCAAAGGACGAGCGTTTCTCGACCGCCGAGGCCATCATGGCGAATGCAACCGAGGCCTATCCGCTGGTCAAGGAAGCCATTGCGGCCCGGCCCTATTCCTATTGGGTTCAGCATCTCAAAACGATGAAGGGGCAATGGGCCGCCTATCAGTCGGTCCACGACGTCGCGAGCGACGAACAAGTGCTGGCCAATGATCTGATCTTCGAGGTCGAGAGCGCCGATGGTGGTGCGCCGATCCGGCTCGTCGCTAACCCGGTGCAGTTCAACCGCGAGGGCGTCGAGAATAGCCGCGCGCCCGAGGCATCGGAGCATACCGAGCTGTTTCTGATGGAATTGGGGCTCGAATGGGACCGGATCGAGGACTTGAAGAACAAGAAGGCGATCGCCTGAGCGGCGGGCGCGGCATGCCGCCCACGCCCCTTCGCATCGGAATCATCAGTGCGGCCTGGGGCGCCAAGGCACATCTGCCCGCGTGGCGCAGCCTCGACGGGATCGAAGTCACCGCAATCTGCACCTCGCGGCCCGAGACGGCGGCGAAGGCCGCCGCCGAGTTCGGCGTCGCGCGCGCGTTCCATGATTTCCGTGAGATGGCCGCCGATCCCGATATCGACATCGTCGATTGCGGCACGCGCCCGCCTTTACGCTACGCCATGGTGATGGCGGCGCTCGGCGCGGGCAAGCATGTGTATAACGGGATTCCCTTTGCCAAGGATATGGCCGATGCGCGCGCGATGACCGATGCGTGGCGCACGGCGGGGACGGTCGCGGTTGTTGACGCCTTCATGCAGGCGGTGCCGGCGATGGTACAGATGAAGGCGATGTTGGGCGACGGCTGGATCGGCGACGTCTTTGGCGCGGATGTCGCGTTCGAGGTGCCGCTATTCAGTTCGGCGCAGACCAACGTACCGGGCTATGTCTGGTTCGCCGACCCCGCCAACGGCGCAAGCGCTGGCCGCAATCTGGGCAGCCACATGCTGCATCTGTTGGTGCATTTTTTTGGGCCGATCACGTCTGTTGCATCAGATCACACCTTGGCGCTGAAGCAATGGCCACTCGATGGCGACGTAATCTGCCCCGAGGTGCCCGACCGCGCCTCGATGCTCTTGCGCCACGCGTCGGGATTGCCGACGCGGGTGGAGGCCAACTGGTCGAAGATCGGCGGCGAAGGGTTTCGCTTCTCGGTGTGGGGATCGGCGGGAAGGCTCGAAGCACGCGCGCCGGTGTTTCCGATGGCGCATGATACAAGACTGTTCGGCACCCGAGATACGGCGCTGGGCACCGCGATGATGGGCGAGATTGCGATTGCGCCTGAGTATCTGACGGTGCCGGGTTGCCACGCGGTTGCAGACCGGCCTGAGACCGGACTGCTGGCGCTGGCGTCGATTTTTGCAGCGATGCGTGATGCGATCCATGGGTTCGGCACGACGGCGCCCGACTTTGCGCAGGGGCTGCATGTACAGCACGTGGTCGAGGCGGCGGCGCAGGCGAGCGACGAGCGGCGGTGGATCGACTTGTAATCGCCCTCCCTCAGGCGGGTGGGAAGGAAGCTAGTCGCGCCGGATCAGCATCGATCCCGAAATGAACCCACCCCCCATTCCGCACACCGCCGTTTTCGCGTCCGCAACCTGCCGCCCGCCCGCATTGCCCCACAATTGCGTGCAAGCCTCGTGCAACAACCCGAAACCGTGCAGTCGCCCACCCGACAATTGACCGCCGCCGGTGTTCACCGGAAAACGTCCGCCAGGACCGATATTGCCCTCGGCGATGAAGTCCTTTGCCTCCCCATGGCCGCAGAAACCGAAGGCTTCGAGCCAATAGGGCACGAAGATGCTGAAGCCGTCGTAGAGTGCGAGCATGTCGACGTCGGCGGGTTTCAGGTCGGTGCGTTTCCACATATCCGCCGCGCTGTCGTGCGCGCCCATCGTCGTCAGGTCGGTGCGCTGATCCCAGGTTTCCTGCGACGCGAGCGCCGCACCCATCGCCTCGATCGTCAGCGGCGCGCGCGCACAATCCCTGGCGGCGTCGGCGGCCGAAACGATGATCACGCACGCCCCGTCGATCGGTACGTCGCAGTCGAACAGCCCGAGCGGCGACGAGATCATCCGCGCGCCCAGATAATCGTCCATCGACAGCGGCGCCTGCATCACCGCCGATGGATTATGCCGTGCAAAGGCGCGCTGACCGGTCGCGACGAGGCCCAGATGCTCGCGCGTCATGCCGAATTCGTGAAAGTATCGCGTCGCCATCCAGCCGGCCCAGTTCGATGCCGACATGGCGTTGGCAGGGACAAGATAGCTGTACCAGCCACCCAGCCGGGCGCGTCCCGCACCCGGGATGCTCGCGCGCTGGGTCGCAGTCTGCGAACTGCTTTCGGTAAGCGCGCGGAAACAAAGGACGTGACGCGCCTGCCCGGTCGCGACCGCCATGGCCGCCACCATCAGCGGCGCCATCTGCGACGGGCCATCGGGCACCGCGCTGTGCCAGCGGGTCTGGAGGCCGAGTGCGTTGCGGACCTCGCCGGTGCCCAGTGGCGACATGCCAGGCGAATTGTCGGCTTTGCCCGGATAGGTCGAGATGCCGTCGATATCGTCCTTGGTCAGCCCGGCGCATTCGAGCGCGCGCTTCGCGGCTTCGGCAAGATGCGCCATTGCGGGGCGTCCGGTCTTCCGCCCGATGTCGGACATGCCGACGCCAGTAATCGCTGCATTCAGCGTCATTGCGCCTTCTCCCACTGCGGAAACCAGATATCTTCGATGTTGGCGAAGCTTATGCGCATCGTCTGGCCGATAGCGACGCTTTCAGGGTCGGTTCCGACAACTTCGGCGGTCACGCGGACACCCGGAGCGCCGTCGAGATCGACCACCGCGAGGGTAAAGGGGACCTGCATTCCGGGGGCCCATGGCTGATGGTTCACCGTATAGGTATAGACTGTGCCGGTTCCAGGAACCGGCCTGCTTTCAACGGCTTCGCTCCAACACTTCGGACAGATCAGCTGCGGCGGGTGGATCGCGTGGTTGCAGTCGGCGCAGAAGGCGATCATCAGTTTGCCGTCCGCGCCGCCGGTCCAGAAGGCGGTATTTTCGGGCGTCAGTTCGGGGAGTGGTCTCATGGCTGTTCCTGCGGTGAAAGTTGTCGCGGTAGCGCAAATGCGACGAGAATCGCCACGAGGCAGATACCGACGATGACAGTGACGGTGAGGTCGTAGGCGAACGGCGAGGGATAGATTTCATCGCCGCGGCGCACGACATCGACCGCGAGCAAGGTCGTTACCATCTGCGCGCCGATACCCAGGAACAGCTGACGGATGACGGTGAGCATTCCCGAAATCTCGCTGATCCGTTCAGGCGGCGATGCTTGCGCGATGATCGTCGGAGCCACCGAGAATAGCATCGTCGCGCCAAAGCTGATGATGATGAGCTGCGCGACAGCAATGGCAAAGCCGTCGATATCGACGATAAACCACAGGAGCCACCCCGCGGTGGTGATAAGGCCGCCGACAATAAGCGCGATCCGACCACCCCCCCTGCCCGCGAGCCAGCCGCCGAGCGGTCCGGCGAAGGTCGAACTGAGGTTCGAGGGAAGCTTGGCAAGTCCCGCCACCGTTGCCGTGAGTCCGAGCCCGGCAACAGTCCATGCCGGCGCCTGCAGCAGCAGCGAGAAGAATACCGTGATCTGAAGCGTACTCATCGAGACGAGCGCGGTAACTGCGCCGCCCACTGCGATCGTGCGGTCGGCGAAGCTGCGGATCGCGATCAGTGGATTGGGGCTGGTCAGGCTGCGGCGGACCCACCAGGTGACAAGCGCGACGCCGAGCGCCAGCGCACCCAGCGGCATTGGGTTGCCCCAGCCCCAGCTTTTTCCCATGCTGAAATAGACAAGCACGAGCGCCACGCCGGGCGCAAAAGCCAAGCCCGACATCCAGTCGACCGCCTGCGTCGATGGGCGCCGGATCGAAACGGGCACGAAGGCGAGAATCGCGAGCATAGCCGTCACGCACAGTCCGGCGCTGGTGAAGAAAATGCCGTGCCAGCTGAACTGATCGACGATCATGCCGCCGACGACGAGCCCTGCCGCCGTTCCGATCGACGCGCCCGAAATCATCAGGCCGATCGCCATTGGCGCGCGGTCCTTTGGCATATTTTCATGCACCAGCCCTATGCATAAAGGGAGGATCGCGCCGGTGACCCCCTGCATCAGCCGGCCGGCGAGCAGCACCGAGAAATTGGTCGAAAGCGCGCTGATCAGAGAACCGATCGCCCCGATCGCTAGGACGACAATCAGCACCCGTCTCCGCCCGAACAAATCGCCGAGACGGCCAACGACCGCCGCGATCGCCGCGCCGACGATAAGATAGCCGGTGATCAGCCAGCCGACCATTGCGGGATTTCCAAAATCCTCGATCAGCTTTTTGAGCGCCGCGAGGATCATCGCAGTTTCGAACGACCCGGTGACTTCGGCGACCCATAGTGCACCGATGAGAAGTGGAAGGTTGCGGCGATCGCTCACTCAGCTTGCGACCGTCTTGGCCCCGTCGGGAACCCCTACCTGCGCTGCGCGAACCTCGATAAGGTCGACCCCGATGTCGGCGGGAAGGCCGATGACCGCCAGCAGCGCCGCAGCCATCGATTCGGGGGTCGCCGATTCCCCTGACATCGAGGCGTGGCCCGTCTCGACGATCTTTTTATAGAAAGCTGCCATGGTGTCTTGCGACCATGCCTTGCCGCCCGACCCGCCCTTGACCGAGCCAGAACGCAGGATGGTGACGCGGATTTCTTCCGAGCGCAGTTCGTCGCGCAGGCCCTGACAAAGCGTTTCGACGGCCGCCTTGGTCGCCGCATACAGCGCCAACATCGGGAAAGGCATTCGGACCGATTCACTGCTGATCGCGATGATCTGCCCCTTGGTTTCGCGCAAATGCGGAATCGCAGCGCGGGCCAGCCAGGCGACGCCGAGGATGTTGATATCGACATGATTGCGGATCAGGTCGTCGCTGCCATGTTCGAACGCGAAAGGGTGGTAGATTGCAGCATTGGCAACAACGACGTCGATGCGGCCAAACGCATCGATGGTGCGTGCGATCGCCGCATCGACAGCGGTCGACGAGGTGACGTCACAGGCCAGCGGCAGGACGGCGTCGCCGAATTGCTGCGCCAGACTGTCGAGTTCGTCCGACGGCCGCGCAAGGCAGGCGACGCGCATCCCCGCCCCCGTCAGCGCGGTGACGAAATGACGGCCCATCCCCTTCGAAGCACCCGTGATAACGGCAGTTTTGCCGGAAAGGCTTTCCATCCCGATTCCCCAATTACTATGCTTTTCTTTTGTTTCTGACGATACGTCAATTTTTTGCCTTATCGCAACCCAGCTGTTAGGAAGAGTGGCACATTTTGAGCGGGGCACGAATTTGACGACACAGCAACAAGCCGTGGTTGAGCAGCGCGTGGCGTCTGATGCGGTGTCCGAGGGCACTGGTCGCAAGCTGGGCGCCAAAGGTCAGCGCACCCGTCAGCAACTGATCGATGCCACGGTTGCGTTGCTGGAAACGCACGGGTTGCGGGACGTTTCCGTGGTCGACGTCGCTCGCGCCGCCAATACCTCGCCAGCGACTTTCTATGTCTATTTCAAAGGCGTGCCAGAGGTTGTTCTGGCGGCGCTTGAAAGTGCGACGCAAACGTCCCCGGAACTGGAGGCGATCGTGGCGAGCGACTGGCTGGCGGCTGGGGCCGCGGCAAATGCGCGAGCGTTCGTCGATTGTTATACCGATATCTGGAATCGCAACCGGACAATATTCGTGGTCCGCAACCTCGCCGCCGAAGAAGGCGACGCGCGCTTTTACGAAGCGCGAATGACCTTGGCGCGGCCCATCCTGATTGCGATCAGCGAGCAGGTCGAGCGCGCGCAGGCGGCTGGCCGTATCCCAGCCGACCTGTCGCCGCGTTCGTGCGCCGGAACGATGCTGATGATGCTGGAACGCCTTTCGGCCATCGGCCCGATGAGCCGCGACGATGACGGGGTCGGCTATGCCGACCTCAAGGCCGCAGCCGCGTACAGCATATCGACGATGCTGGGCGCCAGAGGGTAGCTGTGGCGATCCCCCCTGTCGCGCAGCGATGGGAAGCCGACAGCGGTGTAACCCCTGACGGAGGGGCCTTGGCACTGCCGTCGCCGCGCCTTCACCACTCGCTGGGCGAGCGGTTCCCTTCCCCATGACTTCGTCACCGGGAGGTTGAGTCACGCCGCCGACGCCTCTGCAATCATCTGCTGAATGTTGAGAACGCCGGTGGCCAATCCGCCGGCAAGACCCGCATCGACCGGCAGGCAGACGCCGCTGATGAAACGTGCCGCGTCGCTGTTGAGAAGGATCAGCGGCAGCGCCTGTTCCTCCGGGGTCGAATAACGGCCCTTTGCTTTGGCAAATGCGCCAAGCACCGCATCGCCCGCAATCTTGCGAAATTCGCCAAGCATCGGGGTGTCGATCGGGCTGGGCATCGTGCAGTTGATGCGGATGTCGCGAGCGATCAGGGCGGGGGCGCTGATCTGGGTCCAGGTATTGATGAGTTCTTTTGACAATGTGTAGGGATCACCGAGTTCGTCGGCGCGATCGGTGTACCATTGCCGCGCCTTTGCAAAGTCGGTGATACCCATAAATTCGCGCAGCAGCGGCTGACGCGCCAGATAACCCATACCAGCGAGCGACGAGACGCTGACAATGGATGCGCCCGGGTTTAGGTTCGGAATCCAGCCTTCGGTCCAGGCGCGGATGCCAAGGAAATTGACCGTGACCACATCCTCGCCCGGGAAAGTCTGCGGCAGGCCCGAGACGTTGAACACCGCATCAACCTTGCCACCAATGCTGGCGATGCCCGCCGCGATCGCTTCAGGGCTTTTCAGGTCGATTTCGGTAAAGCTGGCGAGGTCGACGGGCGACGGTTTGACATCGGCGCCATGCACTTCCGCGCCCAGATCGACGAGTGCGCGGGCGGCGGCTTCGCCGGTTCCCGAGAAACAGCCCATGACGACCACGCGCTTGCCCTTATAGCCCAAAATATCGGTAGCCATCACACCTTCTCCGTCCGTTTTTATCTAGAGAAACCGGGGTAAACCCGCGCCGACCGAGCAGCAAGTCAAAACTTGACACTTCGTCAATAATTTGGATACGCTGTAAATCATTCCAGCGGTGCGAACGTCGTCTGGGCGAGCCCGCCCATAGCTTCGGCCATCAATGCCGCCTCACGCGCTTCATGCGCATTGCAGAGGATCATCGCGGTTGCAGTTGCGATGCGATCGGCGGCCACCGAGTCGCGGAAAGCGGCCCAGGCGGCGGCATGATCGGAAAATTGGCGAGCCAGTGCAGCCTCGACCTCCTGCTTCTCGACCGCGTGAAAACCCGGTTCGAAGCGTTCGATCGCGCGCCACCATTTGATCAGCCGCGCCATGCCCTTGGCCTTCACCGCGGCCTGTTGGTCGGCGATGCGCGGAACGATGCTGTTGCGGATATCGTCGAGCGCGATCGTGAAGCTGCGGTCATGGGCACCGAGAGGCGCGTCGGGCATGGCGACAGGCGGCATAGCCACCCCCGCCGCGTCGGCCAGCGCCTCCGACAACACGCGGCGGTGGATCGTCGAGTAGACGAGGTTCATGCCGAGGTTTGGCGGCGGCGGCGCATCGGGATCGTCATAGCGCGAGCGCCGTGCGAAGCCGGTTTGAAAGAGCAGCCGCCAATAGCGCACGCGCGCCAGATCGATCGGGTAACCGCCCGCAGCTTCATAATCTGCGAAAGCTTTGGGAAGCGGGACAAAGCCCTGGAACAGCATCCGCAGGCAGAGCATCGCGAGGTCCGCCATCGGGTCGCCGTAATGCACCAGTTCCCAGTCGAGCAGCGCAGTGACCCGCTTGCCGTCGTAAAGGAAATTCCCCGGCCCGGCGTCGCCGTGGACGATCACAGGCGCGGGCATATCGGCGGGGATATTTGCGTCAAGCCAGTTCAATGACAGGTGGATCAGCGGATCCCAAGCCTTTCCGCTATTCGCCGCGCGCAGCACGGCGAGCCGCCGGCGGATGAAAGAGTCGGCGGGCTCGACCGCGCCCATGCCCTCGACCGGGCTGGCGGTCACGTCGATGCGATGGAGTGCTGCGAGTTGTGCCATAAAATCGGCCGCGATTGCGCTGCGCTGAGCCGGATCGGCGATGCCGCCGAAGCGGTCCTTGCCGGGCACCATACCGCACACGAGCGCGCGCTGGTCCGGCACCGATGCGAAATAGGGCGCTACACGCACGCCTGCCGATGCCAACGGACCCGACAGCGCGCGCAGCACGGCCGCTTCGCGCAGGAAAGCGGCGTCGTCCCCTGCCCCCGCTTTAAGCACATCATAATTCATGTACGCGCTTGCAGTGCGTCCGTCGGGCCAGGCGAGGTCGAGTTCGGCGCCGTCGCGCGATGCGCCTCCGCCGCCGCGCGGCCGGACGGCTGTCACGCGCGCGCCGCTTGCCGCCTCAACTGCAACTGCGAGGCCGTCAGGCAGAAGTGCTGCGGGCTCCATCAGGCGATGATCTTTGCTTCGCGGAAGCCCGCGATCTCGGAATCCGAATAGCCGATTTCGCGCAGAATCTCGTCGCTATGCTCGCCGACCGCGGGGGCGCAACGTTTGAAGACAATCGGCACGTCACCGAAATTCCAGAAGGCGCCGGGCTGTTCGACGAGGCCATAGAGTGGCTGAGGCAGGGCCGAAACAAGGTTCAATTCGCGATTCTGCGGATCGTCGAAGAAACGGTGCATCGCATCTTCGAAATTAACCGCGTCGCTGGGCACACCAGCGGCTTCGAGCGCAGCGAGCAGGTCGGCTGCTTTCCACCCTTCAGTGGCGGCTTCAAAGCGCGATTCTTCGCCCAGCAGATCGCGCAGGGCGGCCTGCTGTTCGGGTCGGTGCGCGGCGACCGCGACCCACTGATCGTCGGAACATTCATAGATGCGGTGATAGGGCGAGAAACCCGTCTGGTCGTCGGTCAGATGATAGGTTTCGGTGAGCTTTCCTTCGGCGTCGATCAGCCGCTCGCCCTGTGTGAAAGCGGCGACGCCGAGCAGCGAGCTTTGCGTCGTATACCCCCTGCTCCCCGCACGCTTGGCGTATAGCGACGCCATGATTTCGACGAGGCAGGATTGCGCCGACGTGACATCCATCGTGCCGGGGCGGTTGAACACGGGTTTGTTGCCGGCACCCGCATTTTCGAACTCCCAGCCCGCAATCGCGTTGAAGATCGAGTCATAGCCCGGCCAATTGCCGCGCGCGCCCTTTTGGCCATAAGCGCTGACATAGTTGAACGCGACGTCGGGGTTATATTTACGGATGCCCTCTTCGCTGAGGCCGAGTTTCGCCGCGCCCCTGAACCGCATATTGTGATGGACGACCTCGGCCCACTGGATCAGTCGTTCGAGGATCGGCTGCGCCTCGGGCCGTGTCAAGTCGAGTGCGAGGCTGCGCTTTGAGCGCGCCGCCGCCTGATAATAGCGGTGCATGAAACGGATGCGGTCGCCGGTCAGCGCCTCGACCTTGATCACATTGGCGCCCATGTCGCCCATCATCGATGGCCCCATCGGGCCAGCGAGGAACATGCCAAGGTCGAGGACGCGGACGCCTTCGAGGATTTCGGCGGGGGCGGCGTCGGGTGCAGGGGCGATGGACTCTGAGGTCCAGCTCTCGTCGCCGCCTTCGCCGAGGCGCGGTGCGGGGCGCCCCTGCGGCAGGTCGGCGTCGGTGTGGAAAGGGACGTTGGGCTGGCGCGTCTTACCGAGATCGGGGTCGTCGACGGCGATGACATAGCCATTCGCCTCGACCTCCGGATGACGCAGGACTTCGCCCATCGGATAGGCGGGTTCGACCGCGATGTCGGCAGCGCGCAAATCGGCGATCCAGCTGTCGCGCGGGCGCAGACGAAACGCCGCCTCGATGCCTTCGGGGGTCTCGAGGTCGACGTCCGCCTCTGCCATCACGTCCCACATCGTCGGCATCGTGGCGTAATCGAACTGGCGGGTCGGATCCATGATCTGCAACCAGTCGCCGCCCTGGCACTCGAACAGCTGCTGCGCCATTGCGCGCGGGGCACCGGGGGCATAGGTCGGCGGATTGGGCATGGGCCCTTCGCTGTTGCGCGCCCAGACGAGCGGCAGCGTCGAGAGAAATCCCTGGAACAGCGAGGTGTGCGCGGCGCCGCCCTGCCCCGACTGGAGCCGCATGACGAGCCGCGCGAGGATGCCCGATGCGGCGAGGTGCGCCGCGGCCCAGCTTCCCTGACGGTAGCGGTAGACGATCGGGCCGCCACGATAGCCGTCATTCTCGTAAAGCACGCCGACGCGCGCGGCGACGAGCAGATCGTCGGCGCCGCGTTCGACATCGGGGTGATTATGCGGGCTGCCGGTGATGCCGCAGGTGACGAGACGGGGGAAGGCGCGGGCCAGTGCTGCGTCGTCGAAGCCCAGCGCTTGCGCCTGCTGCGGCGTGAACTGGTGGAGCAGGACGTCGGCGCCCGGGAGGCGGTCGGTCAGCGCGGCAAGGCCGTCGGCGGTATCAAGGTCGAGGATCAGGCTGCGCTTGCCGCGGTTCCAGTTGGCAAAGGGTGCGGTGCCGCGCGCGGGGTCGCCACCGGGGCGCTCCACCTTCAGCACGTCGGCGCCGAGTTCGCACAGCATCAGCCCCGCGACCTGGACCGCCATTCCCTCGCCGATCTCGACGATGCGAAGGTCGCCGAGCATCGGTCAGGCCTTCTTGAAGTTCGGGAGAACCCAGTCGTCCTGGATCGGAGTCCAGTCGACGATGACTTTCATCCCGATATGGACGTCCTCGGCATCGCAGCCCGACACATTGGCGTTCAGGCGCGTGCCGGGCGCGCCATCGAGGTCGACGACAACGGGGACATAGACATAATCCTCGCCATTCTTGGGGTTCTTGTTGCAGATCGCATAACTGAACACCGTGCCGGTGCCTGGGAGCGCGGGCCAGTTTTTGGCGCGGCTGCCGCATTCGGGACAGACCGCGGTCGGCGGCATCCGGAAGTGGCCGCATTCGCCGCATTCGCACGCGGTAAGCTTATGCTCTTTCGCCGCCTGCCAGAAAGGTTCGGTGTCGGGGTTGGTGGTGATGCGGATCTGGTCGCCGGGAAGCGCGCGGGCGGGGCCATAGGTCATGAGGGTCAGTCCTTGCGCAGGATGAGGCTGGAGACGGGGAGCGACGCCGGGCCGCCCGAGACAAGCGCGAATTCAGCGTCCTTGACCTGGTTGATCGCGGTGCCGCGCACCTGTTCGACGCCCTCGACGATATGGGTCATACCGATGATATAAGCCTCGTTGAGGTTCCCGCCGTGGGTGTTCACCGGCGTGCCGCCGTTGACGCCCTTGCCGGTCACCGGATCGTATCGAAGCTTGCCCGAGAGGACATAATCATTGCCCTCCCCCTTTTCGCAGAAGCCATAATCTTCGAGCTGCATCAGCACCATCGGGCTGAAATGATCGTAGATCAGCGCGACGTCCATATCCTTGGCCGACAGACCCGACTGCGCCCAGACGCGGTCGGCGGTGAATTTATGCCCCGAGCTGGCGAAATGCGGGTCTGGCATTCCCATCCACGCGAAGGCCCGGCCCCATTCGCGCTGGCCGCCATGCGCCGCAGCATGAACGACCGCGGGCTTGTGGCGACAGTCTTTGGCCCTGTCCATCGTCGTTGTGATAACAGCGACCGCACCGTCGGTTTCGAGACAGAAATCGAGGCGCCGGAGCGGGTCGGCTAGCATTACCGACGCGTCATATTGTTCCTTGGTCAGCGGTTCCTTGCGCACCGCTTTCGGGCGGTTATGGGTGTTCGCGCGGGTGGCCATCACAACCTCGCCGAAAGCGTCCTGCGTGGTACCGTAAAGGTGCATATGTCGGCGCGCGAGAACGGACATCAGATGGCCAGGACCGACAAGACCCGATGGCTGGAGGAAGCTGTTTTCAGGATTGGGCGCGGCCGAACCGAACACCACGCCGAGGCGATGCTGCGGCAGTTGCTGCAGCGCCATCAGCGTTACGCTATAGGTGCAATCCTCGTTCATCAGCCCCGCTGTCGCGAGGCCGATTGCGCCCGGACAGCCGCCGCCGCCGCTGGTCAAAGTCGCCGACCAGCTGATATGCGGCATGCCCAATGTTTCCATCAGGCTGGCGGTATCGAACTTGTCGAGATAACCCGCGCCCGCGGTTGAATAATATGAGAAGCCGTCGATCTGCTTATGGCTGATCCCCGCATCGGCGCAAGCGTTCATGATCGCCTCGACCGCCATATCGTTGATCGTGCGCGGCCAGCTTTTGCCCCGGACATAATAGTCGGTAGACCCGACGCCGACGATCGCGCACTTGTCCTGATTGACCCAGGCCATGCTTTTCTCCCGATTCCCAGTTATCTAACTAGGTTTGATATGACGTCGAACGCACCTTGTCCAGCCGTCAAGCGAAATGGAGTTTCCGGTATTTGCCGCGGAAGTAGAGCAACGGGTCGCGGCGGGGCTCGAAAATCGCCTTCACGACGCGCCCGACCAAAAGGAAATGATCGCCGCCGTCGTGCACCGCATCGCGCACGCATTCAAAGCTGCTGAGTGATCCGGTCAGGACTGGCGTACCAAATTCGCCGGTTTCCCATGGAGTCGCGGCGAAGCGGTCTTCACCCTTTCCCGCGAAACGGTTTGATGTTGGCTGCTGGCCGATCTGCAGCACATTCACCGCGAAGCGCTCGGCCTTGCGCAGGTGAGGCGCGCTGCCCGCGTTGTTCGCGATGCACACGAGCAGCAGCGGCGGGTCGAGCGATACCGAAGTGAAGCTGTTCGCGGTCAGCCCGATCGGCGCGCCGTCGGGGCAGAAAGCGGTGACGACCGTGACCCCGGTCGCAAAGCATCCGAGGGCGTCGCGGAAAGTGCGCGCGTCAGACCCGGCGCGATATTCGGGCGAACCGCGCGGCGCACGTCGTTCGAGAAAATCGATGAGATGGCCGCCCATCGCGTCGATCCGGTCCTCGGTCACGACAAATGCCGCGTCCTCCACTTCGACGAGTTCGCCGTCGGGGAGCCGATCGACGAACGCCCCTGCGTCTTCACGCGAGACGATCTCGCTCATCGCCCCGCGAACGTAGAGCGTCGGCACCGCAATATGCTCGGCGACACCCTCAAGCCGCCCGGTCATCGATGCGGTATCGAACGCGCCCAGCATGCGGACGTCCCACTGGGCCTGGCCGGGGCTGAGCGAGGCAACTTCGCGGAGTCGCGCGCCGATCTTGTGCGAGACGGCTGGATTGACGTTGAGCGGGAGATCGACAAGCACCAGACCGGCCGCGAGCATCGCTGCATCGCGTTCGAGCGCCGCGCTGGCGATCCAGCCGCCAAGCGTCGATGCGACGACCACCGGCCGCGTACTAAGTTGCGCGAGCACAGAGCGCAAATCCTGGACCATCGACTCAAAATCATAGCGACCGTCCTCGGGCCATTCGCTGCCGCCATGGCCGCGCAAGTCGAGGCTGATGACACGGCGCCCAGCCTGTCGAAGGGCCTCGGCAACGCTGTCCCAGACGCGGCGGGTCTGTCCCGCACCGTGGACCAGCAGCACCGACGGGTCATCATCCGCTCCGACCACTTCGGCCTCCAACCGGACGCCAGCAAAGCCCTGATACTGGATGATGGTCATACCATCTCTTCCTGCGACGCGACGCCGAGGTGAAGCCAGACGTCAAACTGCTCCGACCGCCGCCGCATCATCAGGCGCGCGATATCGGCGTCGCCCTCGATAATCGCCTGACACAGGCTGCGCTGCATCGCGCGCGTGCGCTCGCGCCGATCAGCGTCGGCATAAAGGTCGCTGCCCCGTTCATCGAGGCCGAAGCTGTAGCCGATCTCCATCACCAGTTCGACGACAGGATTCCCGCTCATCTGTGCGATCATCCGCGCGAGTTCGACTTCGGCTGTGATCAACTCTCGCGCCGTGTCGTGCCCGTCGATTCGATCGACGAACGACTGCATCCGTCCGACATCCTCGTCGGTGCGCAAGCGTGCGGCTGCGACCGCCGCCTCTTCCGATACCGGGCGCGTGACCTGGATGACGTCACTCAGGCTGGCGCCGCGCATCCGCAGGAAGCGCGCGAGCGATTGGATTGCATCGCGGGCGTCGGGACGTTCGGCAAAATAGCCGCCCTTGGTGCCGCGCCGGATACTGATCAACCGGTCGCGCTCGACCATCTTGGCCGCCTGTCGGAGCGTCGGCCGACTGACGCCAAAGCGCCCGAGCAACTCGTCCTCGGCGCCCAGATAGTCGCCGGGTTCGGCGGCGAGGCTGAGGCCGGCAAGCGCCCGTGCGGTGCGGCTGGCAAGCGTCTCATTAGCGCCGGCAAATTGCATGACCATCTCCCTTAATAGGTATCTGTTTATGTGCAAATAGGCCCAATGTCTAGATTTTCCTTGCCCAGACTTGTATAACTAGGTAGTTATTAGATCAGACCGGATCGAGCCGAGTCGAGAGGAAGACCATCATGAAACCCTTCGTATTCAGCGCCGACAGCCATATCATGGAGCCGGCAGATATTTTCCTGGAAGGCCTGCCCGCGTCGCTGAAGGATCATGCGATCCACGCGCGTAAAGAGGGTGAATATCTAATCACGGGCACCAAGGATAAGATCATCTATCGCCTGCGCGTCGGCCAGCATCGCGAAAAGGCGCTGGGCGATAATGAACGGCGGGGTATCCGCGAAATCGCTGGTCGACTGGAAGATATGGAGCTGGAGGGTATCGACAGCGAAATCTGTTTCCCCTCGCTGGGCCTGTGGCTTTACTGCCTGGACAATGCCGACGCCGAAGCGGCTTCGGCGCGCCTCTACAACGATTGGAACGACAGCTTCCTTGGCGGACACGCAAACCGTTTTGTCCGCTGCGGGATGCTGCCCGTGCTCGATTTCTCCAACACGCTTGCCGAACTGGACTATCTGTCGTCGAAAGGCTTTACCGCCGCGATGCTTCCGGCTGTCTCGCCGCCCAACCTGCCCAAATATAACAACGATGCATGGGATCCGGTCTTTGCCAAAGCCGCAGCGTTGGGGATCGTATTTGTCATGCACACGGGGACCGGACTGGAAACGGTGGTCATCGAGCGCGGACCTGGCGCGGGCATCATCAATTATACCAATCAGATGACCGATGCGCAGCAAACCGCGATGTACCTCGTTTCAGGCGGCGTTCTTGACCGCAACCCGGGCGCGCGGGTCGCGTTTATCGAGAGCGGCGCCAGCTGGCTGGTCGCGCTCGCCGAGCGCATGGACGAAGTGTCGATCGCGCATTCCAATTTCGTCTTTCCGAAGCTGAGCCGCGCGCCAAGCCAGATTGTCGATGACCAGATCTGGGCGAGCTTCCAGCATGACCGCGCCTGCATCGTTTCCGCCGCGGCCGGGTTGCGGGGCGCGAAGAATGTCATGTGGGGTTCCGATTATCCGCACGCCGAAGGCACTTTCCCGATCAGCCGCCGCATTGTCGACGAGTTGTTCGAGGACATGGATGTCAGCGAGGAGGTGCGTCGCAATATTCTGGGGCTGAACGCCGCGCGGCTATTCGGTGTCACACCCGAGGTCGCCACCAGCGCAAAGGCCGCGGCGTAACATTGCTCCCTCTCCTTCATGGGTACGGCGGCGAGACATACGAACTTGTTCGTTCATCGCAGCGGGGTGGGATCGGTCATTTTTGCACTATGCCGACAGCCCGCGCCCCAGCGCCTCCCCTGAAGAAGAGGGGCTATTGGCTCATTCCGCCAGCGGTCTTGCTGTTCTGCCCGCCATGATCGCAGCGACACCCCCCACGAGCAGGCACCCCGACAGGATCGCCAGCGCCGGCTGAAGCGACAGCTCGCCATAGCCCGGTGTAAACGCCTTGCTGAGATAGCCGGCCACAGTGCCGCCAAGCCCGACGCCCGCTAGCCCGATAAACATGTTGATCGTCGCCGACATCATCGCCCGCATCTGAACCGGCACTTGCGAAAAACAGAGCGCGATGATCGGGCCGAGGTGCAGCGTCATCATGAATTTCACGACAACGAAACAGGCGAGTGCAACATAGGGATCGGCAGAAAGGGCGAACCCGACGCCAAAGGGAAATGACACGAGCAATCCGATACCGGCGAACCAGCCGTTGAACCGCGGGTTTGCCTGACCATAACGGTCGCTGACCCAGCCCGCGACGAGATTGCCGATCACCAGCCCGGCCGCCATTGCCCCGCCGAGCCAGAAGCCGGTTTCGGTTTTGTCCATGCCGTGGACCCGTTGAAAGAAGGATGCGCCCCACAGAATGAAGGCAAAACCGGTCAGCGGCACCATGCAAAGCAGCAATCCGACCCAGCGTAGCGACGGGCTGGCCGCCATGGTGCGAAGCACTTCGCCAAGGCTCGTCTGCGGCGGTGCGACCGGCTCGACTACGCCGCGGCGCCGCGGTTCGGCAGCCAACAGATAGACGAGTAGACCGACGCCAATCCCCGGTAGGCCGACGATGATGAAGACCGTGCGCCAATCATACCATTGCGACAGCCATCCCGCGAGCGCGAGCCCCCCAGAAAGCCCAACGGCGTTGGCGGCAAGCATGACCGAAATGACGGTCGTGCGGCGTTCCTTGGGAAAAATGTCAGTGAGCAGCGACATGCCCGCCGGACCGGCCCCCGCTTCGGCGGCGGCCAACCCGACACGTGCGAGCAGCATCTGCCAGAAGCTGAACGCAAAGGCCGACAGCGCGGTCGCCGCGCTCCAGATCGACACGCACACCGCGATCACCAGCCGCCGGTCACCGCGATCGGCATAACGCGCGATCGGAAACGCGGCGAGCGCATAGAAGGCGGCAAAGGCGATACCGGTAAGCAGGCCAAGCTGGCCATCGTCGAGTCCGAGTTCGGCCTTGATATCATCTTGGAACAGCGTGAAAACCTGGCGATCAACATAGCTGAGGATCGCGACGATTACGAGCAGTCCAAGGGTCAGGCCGCGGCGGCTCGATGAGTCGGTAGCCATGCTATCCCTTCCCAAAAAAGTGGGGAGGTCCGGCAAGCCGTCCCTCCCCCGATGCTCCTAAGAGCGCCCTGTGTTCTCAGAATCTTATCGTCCCCGTCAGGCCGAAGGTGCGGGGTTCCTGCCGGGTCGATGAGACATAGCCCACCGGCGCCACCAGCAGATTATTCACAAACGTGCGGTTGTTGGTGATATTACGCACAAAAACCGCGAGTTCGTATGTGTCATCGGCAAAGCTGACCGCCGCGCGCGCGCCGAACAGATCCTGAGCCTTGCGTGTCGTGGTAAACACGACCGCATCGTTTTGCGTGTTGACGGCACCCGGAACGGCCGTCGATCCCGGGGGAACGGTCGCCGCATTCTGCGGAAAGAAATAGGATCCGGTCGGGCTCTTGCCGAGGTGGCTGTAGTCGGCGTGAAGTTTCAGACGAAAATCGCCGAAATCGCGATTGAAATCGAGCGCGGCGCCCCACTGCCAACGTGCGATCGATTCAAAACGTTCGAAGCTGCGGTCTCCCTGCAAATCCGAATAACTGACATATTTCGGATCGACATGGGCGAGGAAGCCACTGAGCCGAAGATCGTCGGTGACGGCGAACATCGTCTCGGTTTCGAAACCGCGAACCCGCACCTTGCCCGCATTGCCGAGAACCGTGGCCGACGCGCCTTGGTTAGCCCCGGGCTGGGCGATCAGGGTGCTACGCTGAATATCGCTGATGTCCGACTGATAAACCGCCGCGTTGAAACGCAAGCGGCGATCGAAAAACTCACCTTTGAACCCCGCCTCGTAAGAATAGGCGACTTCGGGTTGGAACGGAATCAAGAAGACCGACGACGGCGCGCGCAGATTCTGACCACCCGAGCGGAAGCCCTTCGCGGTCTTGAGATAGACCATCGTGTCGTCGGTCAGATCATATTCTAAACCCGCCGTATAGGACCAGCCTGAAAAACTGTCGCGGCGCTTCACAGCGCATTGCGGCGTTTCGACCAGCTCCGGACCAACAATCGGCGGAGCAGTGAACAGCGAACAAGTCGTGGTCTGCGTCGCCCGATTGAAATTGTTGTTGAGGCTGTTGATCCCCTTGTCATCTACCGAATAGCGAAGGCCGCCGGTGAAGGAAAAGCGATCGGTGAAATGGAACGTGCCCTGTGTGTAGGCACCCATGCTGTCATTGTCGATATTGGCGAAGAAATGCGACGTAACGGGGTTGATCGCCGGAGCCACGATTGAGATCGACTGATCGAATCCGTTCTCGTGAAAGGCAAAGAATCCGGTCGCAAAGTCGAGCTTGTCATCGAACGCCGTGCCAGTGATCTGAAACTCGCCCGAATATTGTTCGACCGACTGCTGGCTCTCGGTGAAATGGATCGCGAAGCGGCTGCCGTCGAGGTCGACGCCGGCATGAGCGTCGATCTTGCGATAACCGAGGATCATCTGCATCTGACCGAAGCTGGTGTCGAGGATGCCCGTCGCACCGAAAGTCTTCGTCTTGGCGAAGGCGTAGGGCACTTCGTTGTTCGAAGCGATCGACGGGTCGGCAGCGAGCGCCGCAATGTCCGGGTTGAGCAGCGACAGTCCGAGCGCTGTGGCCGTTGCGGGTGTGGCGCCATTGATCAGGCCGACGAACAGTGCACCAGTCCCACCAAGATTAAAGGTGGAATTGGACGCGGTGAATCCCGAAGTCGCAAGGCGCAACTGCCGAGAGGGGGACTGCTCATCCATCCGGAAATATTCGCCCGACAGGCGGAGCGTGAAATTTTCGGTTGGCTTGAAATCGACCTTGACCCGTCCATTCCACCGGTCGCGGTTGTCGAGCTTTACGCCGTCCGGCGTACCCGCAAACGGCGCCTGTGCGACGGCCGGATTATCGGGCGCGATCGCCGACACGGTGCCCGCAGGAACGACATTGGTGGTATAACCCTCGCGGCTCAGTCGCTGAAGCGCCACGCGCACGCCGAGCTTGTCATCGACGATCGGCAAATTGAGTACGCCGGTCGCCTGAAACTCGTTGAATCGGCCGTACGTGACCGACAGGCTGCCCCCAAAGTCATTGAGATCCGGATTGTTCGAGTTGATCAGCAGCGCACCGCCGGTGGTGTTGCGACCGAACAGGGTGCCCTGCGGCCCCTTGAGCACCTGCACCGACTGGACGTCGAGGAAATCGCCGTTCAGGCCATAGGATCGTGCCCAATAAACACCGTCAACATATGTTCCGACCGATGGATCGAGCGTGATAAGCGTATCGGTCTGGACCTGACCGCGCAGTGTTACGGTCAGCGCGCTGGGGGTGTTCGAACCCGAACGGATCAGCAGGCCAGGCGTAAAATTGGCCAAGTCCTGCACCTGCTGGACATTGCGGTTGGCGAGATCATCGCCCGACAGCACAGTAACTGCAACCGGGACGTCCTGGAGGTTTTCGTCGACCTTGCGTGCCTGAACAATGATGGCGTCAAGGCCGCCATATTCCTGGGCTTCGTCAGCCGGCGCTGCGGCGTCCTGGGCAAAGGCCGGGGCCGATGACAGCGCCACTGCCGCCAACGAAACCTGAGCGAGCATCCGAAACGAATAGCGCTTCTGCTTGAAATTCATGGTCAACATCCTCCCTGCAAGGCTTCCTGCCGGCCTCACTTATCCAGTTATATAACTAAGTCTAATAAGACAGACAAGTGGATTGCGCCTTCCGTTGGGAATGGCGCGCTAAATTGTTCTCAACTGCGTCCTTTTGGTAACAATCGTGCGAGCGTGGGGACGTCGGCAAGCGCGCGCAGCACATCATTCAGGTGGGTGCAACCCAAGGTTCCGACCAGCGTGTCGAGCACCGCCTGCCGGAAGTCCGCCACCTTCTGGCCGACCATCCTTGCCGCCTTCATCGACGCACCGGGACATTCGCGGAACGGCAGGATCAGTGGCAAAACCTGAAGCGACAGCAACATTTCATCCACCTCGTCGATTTCGGCATAGACCCGATACTCGTGAATCGCGGTGCGTGTGCCCTGCGGGTTGGGGCCGCTGTCCTGAAAGCCCGCGTCGATCTTGAGCACCCCCTCGGAGCGCCACACATCGATTCGCCGCGCACGCCGCGCCTGCGGACGGCCGGTCTGTTCGGTCATCGCGTGCCAGCCCACTGGATCATCCGGATTGACGAGAGGGCCGACCTCGGTCGAGGATTGATGCGAATGGTCGACGCTGCCGACATCGGACAGCGAACTGGCCCCCTCGGTAAACCCGGTGCAGATATTGAGCATCCGCCCCTTGTTGCCGGCGGTCGATTGGGTTCCCTTGCTGCGCATCGCCGCTTGCCAGTCGGCGATCCACCGCGACCATATCCATCCCGCGACAAGGCTGGCGCCGGCGAAATCGTCGAGAAGCTGAAACGTCGGCGTGCCGCGAATGTCGCTCAGCGTCGCCGCCAGCGCATGGCGGCTTGCCCCGCCCGCGCGAACGCCGACCATGTCGGACAGGCGGGGATGATCGGGGGTAGCCGATATTTCGAGAATCTCGCGCATCGGCGACGTCCGGATACGAAATTCACCGGTCGCCAGCTCGACCGGATCCCCGTCGAAGGGGGTCAGCAGATCGCGGCCGCGTCCTTGCATCACCCAAGGCTCACCTAAGCCGTCCGGCCATTCCGAGTCGATCGACGTCGTTCGTCGGATCGAACCGGGGCGACGGTCGGGCGCGGGGCCGGCCGACTGACGTGCAAAGGGGAATTGCTGAGGAGCGTTCAAAACATTGATCCTATTTCGGCGGCATACGGATGGCGCCGTCGAGCCGCAGAGTCTGGCCGTTGAAATAGCCGTTACGGACGAGTTCCAGCACCAGCGAACCGAATTCTTCCGGATGCCCAAGGCGCTTGGGGAATGGTACCGACGCCGCCAACCCCTCGAAAATCGCGGGGGCGCGATCCTTGACCGCCAGCATCGGCGGCGTCGCGAAAATGCCGGGCATGATGGAATTGACCCGGATGCCAAGATCCATGAGATCGCGCGCCAGCGGTAGCACCAGACCGTTCACCCCCGCCTTCAAAGACCCATAGCCGACCTGACCGATTTGAGCGTCCTGCGCCGCAGCGGATGCCGTGAGAATGATTGCACCGCGTTCGCCATCGTCATTGAGCGGTTCGGCGTTTGCCATGCCAAGCGCCGACAGTGACGCGAGGCGGTAGCTTGCGATCAAAATGCCCTGCGCGGAAAAGGCATAGTCGTCGGTCGAGTAACGGACATAGCCGCCGCTGGCCTTGTCGTAGCGGACCGTCTTGCCGCCCTTCGAGATTTGCGCGCAGTGGACGAGCACCCGTTCCTGTCCGTGCGCGGCGCGGGCCGCTTCGAATCCCGCGATAACGCTGTCCTCGCTGGTAATATCCACTTTGCAGAAGATACCGCCGATTGCGTCGGCGACCGCCTGACCACCCTCTTCATTGACGTCAAAGATCGCCACCTTCGCGCCCGCGCTTGCGAGCGCCTCGGCGCTGGCACGGCCAAGGCCTGAAGCGCCGCCGGTAACGACTGCGACCAAATTATCGTCGAGTTTCATGCTGTTATTTCCTTGCTTTCAATCATTGCAGAACTTCCAGATTGCCGCCATCAACGATCAGCACCTGACCTGTGATGAACCCCGCACGATCCGAACAGAGGAAGGCAGCGGCAGCCGCCATGTCCTGCGGCGTCCCCATCCGCGGGATCGGATAATGGCTGGTGCGTTCGGCGATATGCTCGTCATAGGTCTGTCCCTGCGCCTCGGCGATTTTCGTGAACACATCGCGAAATTGCGGCGTGGCGATCGCGCCGGTGCCCAGCGTGTTGACGGTGATGCCGAAGGGACCGAGTTCAGCCGACAATGTTTTCGAGAGCGCAAGCGCTCCGACCCGATAGGTGTTCTGTGCCGCACGCGCGAGCTTGCGGTGCGGCGCCTTTACCGAATTGGTGCCGATGGTCAGGATGCGGCCCCAGCCCTTGCCCTGCATATGCGGAAAAACCGCCTGCACCGCCCAGCGAAAGGCCATGACATTGTTGTTGTTCGCCGCCGCGAAGGTTTCGTCGTCGACATCGAGGAAGGCGCCCTTTGGGCCGGAATCGACGTTGAAGATCAATATGTCTGGCGACCCGAACGTTTCGCTCGCCGTCTTCACCGCCGACGCGATTCCGTCTTTCGTGGTGCAATCGGCCGAAACGCCCATCGCCTGCCCGCCCGCCGCCTGCAATTCGGCGACAGCATCATCGATCGTCGTCTGCGTGCGCGCGGCGATCACGACCCGGCAGCCTTCGCCCGCGAATTCGTGCGCGCAGCCGAGGCCGATCCCCTTTGAGCCGCCGAAAACGAGCGCAACCTTGCCGGTGATGCCCAAGTCCATCAGGGTGCCTTGCCCTGCTGAAGCTTGAGCCGTTCTTGCAAGATATCGTTACGTCCTGGCGATGCGGCGACGGTCGAGCCGCCGTCCATCTTGATCGTCGTGCCGGTGATATAGTCGGACTTTGCCGATGCGAGAAACAGACAGGCATGCGCAATGTCGGCGGGCGTACCGGCGCGTCCAACGGGGACCGTCGCACCATAGGCGGCAAGCCCCTCGTCGCCGAGCACGGCTTTCGCGCGATCGCTGGCAATGAGGCCAGGGTTGACCGCGTTTACGGTGATCCCTTCCCCCACCACATCGCCCGCGGCGGCGCGAATAAAGGCATCGAGCGCAGCTTTGGCCATGCCATAAGCGGTCATGTTCGGAACGACGTTGAACGTGCCATTGATCGACCCGATCGCTATGAAGCGGCCGCCGCCCTGTGCCTTGGCAAGGTAAGGCCGCGCTGCGTCGAGCAGCCACCACGCTGCTTTGGCAGTGCTGGCAAAGCCCGCCTCAAGGCGCTCGTCGTCGACTTGTCCAACACCGCCGTGCGGAATGTCGGCGGCGGCGTGGACGATGATATCGATCGTACCAAAGGCCTCTACGGTCGCCGCAACGAGCGCGCGGCAGTCGGCGTGGCGTGCGATGTCGGCGGCATAGCATTCGGCGGCGCCGCCTGCTTCTTCGATCTCTGCTTTCACATCTTCGGCATAAGCGATGGTCCGGGCGCCCAGCATGACCTGTGCCCCCCCGTTTGCGAAAGCCTTCGCGACACCGCGACCAACCCCACGACCGCCACCGGTCACAATCACCGACTTGCCGACAAAAGACTCTTCCATCGCTCTCTCCCTTGCCCTTATCCTTCGCTACATATATTACCTAGTTTGATAGGTCGAGCAAGGAGAATGGGATGACGGTCAAGGGTCTCGAGCCAGGAAAGCGGCCTGCGTTGCTAATTTCTGAGATGCAGAACGGTATCACCGACCGAGCGTTTCGGGATACTCCGCTCGCCGAACAAGTCGCAACGCGCGGCATTGTCGGCAAGATCAATGCGCTCTCTGCGGGTTTTCGTGAGCGTGGATTTCCGGTTATTCATTGCACGATCACCGCACGTGCCGATTTTTACGGGTGGAACCGCAATTGCGTACTTGCAGCCCGGATTTTCAGGGAGGGTAACCTTGTATCGGGCAGCCACTTCGCGGCGATCCATGACGATATCGTCGTAGGCGGCCAGGATATCGTTTCTGAACGCCACCATGGCATGGCTGCGTTCACGGGTACGGATCTCGCTTCCACCCTCCGCGGGCTCGGGATCGACACTGTGGTATTCTGCGGTGTTTCGACAAATGTCGCGCTGATGGGCGGATCGGTCGAAGCAGTGGGTCATGGCTATACTTCGGTGATTGCCGAGGACAGCGCCGCAGGCGGCACTGCGGAGACGCATCAGATTCAGGTGACGATGCACCTCCCGCTCGTAGCGACGGTTTCCCGACACGCCGATATCATAGAGGCGCTCGGTTAGGCGTCGCCGAACAGACGCCGCAGTTCAGGCGCCGATGGTTTCATCGAAGGGGTGCGCGGAAAATCGGCAACGAATCGGAAATGGAGCGGAACCTGATAGGGGATCAGCCGGTCCTTAAGCCAAGCCCTGAGGTCGTCGGCTGCCGGTTCGCTGGCACCGTCCTTCAAGATGATCGCAGCGACGGGCACTTCGCCGAGCCGTTCGTCTGGGACACCGACGACGGCGGCTTCGCGCACAGCAGGATGATCGTTGATCGCGCGCGCGACGTCGTCCGGGTGAATCTTGAACCCGCCGCGGATGATCGCATTGTCCGCGCGGCCCCGGATATAAAGAAAGCGATCGGGATCGAGCACGGCGCGGTCGGTCGTGCGCAGCCATTGCATATCGTTGGCGAGCTGCTGGCCCTTGAGCTCGAGCAGCCCTTCCGCGCCGTCCGGCAGAATGGCCCCGGTTTCGGGATCGACGATCCGCGCCTCGATATCGCCGTGGACGCGGCCTACCGCGCCGCGCTTCTCCGCCCAACGCAGGCGGAAATCATCAATCGTCCAGCCGGCGATGGCGCCCGCAAACTCGGTCGCGCCGTAATTGCTGCAGATCGGGATGCCATATTTGGCGAGAAACGCATCGACCAGATCAGGCGATAGCGGAGCCGTACCCGAGATGAGCGATTTGAGGCTGGACAGGTCGGCGGGTTCGACGTCGGCATCGAGCAGCATGCGTACGGCCGAGGGCACGGCCGGAGCGACCGAGGGCTTGTTGCGCTTTACCGATGCGACCCAGGCATCGACGCTGAACTTTTCGAGCAGCGCGATCTTTCGCCCCGCCGCAAGCGCAGCGATACAGCCATAAATCCCGCCGATGTGGGTGAGCGGGTTGACCACCATCGTGCAACCCGAATTGAGCTTTGGCGGGTCGTCGAAGCTGCGCCCGCGTTCATATTTGGTGAAACCGCGAAAGCTCGCGTCGAAGGCCGCTCGGCTCAGTGGCACGCGTTTCGGCGCACCGGTGGTGCCGCTAGTGAGCATTTCGACGGCGACCCCCGACGAGGTTTTGACCTCGACCCCGACCGCAGCTTGGACGATGCGAACGCCGCCGAGGAGCGGGTCGATCTCGATGACAGCAGATCCGGCCCGCTCGAGCGCCGCCGCGACGCCGGATCGCGCGAGATCGGTTGCGTCGGCGATGACGACGGGAAGCACCAATCCCTCGACATCGGCCATCAGTCTTGCGTCGGGCAGGATCGGATTGAGCGTCACGAGGCAGCGATCGGACGAGAGGACCGCAACGATCGCCGCAATATGGCCCGGACGATTGCGCAGCATCACGCCGACGCGCGCGGCTTCGGGCAGGTCCATGGCGTCCATTGCGGCTTCGATGGCGCGGACCGACGCAGCAATCTGGCCCCAGCTATAATCCCGCCCCTCGAAATCAATTTCGGTTCGTTCGGGATCAAGCGCCATGATCGCGCGCAATTTTTCAGTCATCAGCGCCATCAGAGCGCGAGCCCTCCGCTCGCTTCGATGATCTGGCCCGTCACCCAGCGTGCGTCGTCGCCCAGCAACATCATCACCGCGCCGGCAATATCATCCGGCTCGCCAAGACGGCCCATCGGGGTATGCTTTGCGGTCGCTTCGTCCCAGCCGGGCTGGTCGCGCAATGCCGTGATGAAGTCGGTCGCGACCGCGCCGGGCGCGATACAGTTGCAGGTGATCTGGCGTTTGGCGACAGCCAGAGCGGTGCTGAAGGTCAGGCTCTGCACCGCGCGCTTGGTCATGGCATAGCTTGCGGCGAAGGGCTGGCCGACCTTGCCCGACATCGAGCCGATGTTGACAATCCGCCCGCCGTCACGAAGCCGCGGGAGCGCCGCCTGCGTCACGAAATGCGGACCCTTCACATTGACCGCGAAAAGCTCGTCGAACAGATCCTCGTCCGCACCCTTTAACGTGCCATCGCGCCCGCTGCGCCCGACCCCGGCATTGTTGATGAGGAAGTCGAGATTGGGGGCGCCGCCAAACTGCGCGTCGCAGGCGTCGAACATCGCCGCAATGCCCGAAAGGGTCGACACGTCGGCCTGGACCGCGAACGCCTTGCCCCCGGTGGCGACGATATCGGCCGCGAGCGCGTCGGCGGCATCCTTGCTGCCGGCATAGTTGATCGCGACATGCGCGCCCGCGGCGCCGAGTCGCCTTACGATCGACGCGCCGATGCCGCGCGATCCGCCCGTGACCAATGCCGTTTTGGCTTCGAACATCCGCTCTCTCCCTGATCTTATTTGTCACGACATAATTGACCTAGTTATATAACTCGTGCAAGGCCTATGTCGAAATGCTTTGGGAGAATCGCGGTCATGGCCGATCAAATATTGAGCGAAATCGACGGTTCTCTGCGCATCATCACGTTGAACCGGCCCGACCGACACAACGCGATGGACGACGATATGTCGGCGCTGTTTCAGGCGCTGATCGGAGAGGCGCTTGAGGAGACCGAGTCGAACGCGATCCTGATCCGCGCGACCGGCAAAAGCTTCTGCTCGGGGCGCGACACCAATGTGCTCGGCCAGCGCGCGCGCGACGAAAGCGACTTTCACTTTGTGCGCCGCCACCAGGAAGGCCGTCTGCGGATGCAGGAATCGACCAAACCCATTATCGCCGCGCTGAAGGGCGGCGCGATCGGCGGCGGGTGCGAACTCGCCATCGCGGCCGATATCCGGATCAGCGACACCACGCTGAAAATGGCGTTGCCCGAAATACTTTACGGTGTGCTGCCCGACACCGGCGGGACGCAGATGATGACCGCGCTGATCGGGCCATCGCGCACCAAATATATGGTGATGACCGGCCAGAAGATCGACGCCGCCACCGCGCTCGAATGGGGGGCGGTCGATTTCGTCGTGGAGCCGGAAAGCCTCGATGCGAAAGCGCTGGAGGTCGCACGCGACATCGCCGCCAAACCGCCGATCAACCTCGCAATGGCGAAGGAGATGATCAACCTGATGCATGGCGCGACGATCCGCTCCGGCACGCGCGCCGAGCTTTATGCGCAAAGCTACCTCTTCAAGACCGAAGACTATCACGAGGCCCGCGCCGCAATCCGCGAAAAGCGCGCGCCCCACTATAAAGGCAAGTAAATGGCCCTTCCCGCCCCGCCGCCACTCGGCGCGAAAGCGCTGCCCGATGGAACCTACACCGGCCAAGTGGTCGCGGTGACCGGCGGCGGCACGGGACTGGGCAAGGGCATGGCGATCGAGTTCGCGCGGCTGGGCGCGAAGATCGCGGTGCTGAGCCGCAAGCCCGAGCATCTGGAAGCAGGGCTGGCGGCTATTCGGGACGTTGGTGCCGAAGCGATTGCGGTCGCGTGCGACGTGCGCGATCCCGAAGCGATCGCAGCGGCGTTCGACGAGATCGAGGCGACGCTGGGGCCAGTGGACGTGCTGATCAACAATGCGGCGGGGAATTTTCCGGCCCCGGCCGAGGAAATGACGCCGAACGGGTTTCGCACCGTCGTCGATATCGTCCTCAATGGCACCTATAATTGCAGCCGCGAGTTTGCGATCCGCCGACTTGCGGCGGGGCTGCCGGGGGCGATCCTCAATATCGGCGCGACCTATAGCTGGACGGGCGGACCCGGAACCGCGCACTCGGCGGCGGCGAAGGCGGGGGTCACCAATTTGACGCAGAGCCTTGCGGTCGAATGGGCGCCCGACGGCATCCGCGTCAATTGCATCGCGCCGGGACGCTTTCCGCACGACGATCTGCCCGAGCATATGACGCGCCACCGCGTCGGCGAACGCGGTGACAACACGATCCCGGGGATGCGCGTCGGCGAAGTGCGCGAACTGGGCTGGGCCGCGACGTTCCTCTGCTCGCCCTATGCGACGTATATCAGCGGTCATACGCTGGTCGTCGACGCCGCCAACTGGCTTCGCCGGTCGCTGGTGATGCCCGAGTTTGTGCCGATCCGCGAACAGTTCGGCCAGCGCGCCCGCGCCGACGGGACCGCCGCGGCCGCCATCGCCAAGACACGCGGAGACAAGATATGACCGACGCCCTCGTCCTGCGTGACGATGCAGATGGCGTCTGCACGCTGACCCTCAACCGCCCCGCGAAGCGCAACGCGGTCAACCGCGCGCTGTTTCGCGAATTTCGCGCCCATATCCGCGATATCGAGGCGAATGACAGCGCGGTGGGAGTGATCGTCGTGACGGGCGCGGGCGGGCATTTCTGTGCCGGACACGATCTGAAGCAGCCACCCCACGCCGATGCGCTGGGCTGGCTGCGGCAGGAGATGCTGATCCTCGAACGGCTGACCAAGCTGCCGCAACCGGTGATCGCGAAGGTGAGCGGCAGTTGTTATACCGGCGGGCTCGAATTCGCGCTGTCGGCCGACTTCATTGTCTGCGACCCCAGCGCACGCTTCGCCGATACGCATGGCAAATGGGGGCTGGTGCCGGGGTGGGGCCTGTCGCAGCGCCTGCCGCGCCGGGTCGGGCAGGCAAAGGCGCTGGAAATGATGCTGACGTGCCAGCCCTATTCGGGCGAGGACGCGGCGGCGATGGGGCTGGCCAATTATTGCGTGACGGAAGACGCGCTCGACGCCAAGGTCGCCGAACTTGCCGCGCTGATGCTGGGCAACAGTCGCCACAGCAGTGCCGAAAACAAACGGCTGATCTATGACACCGACGGCATGGCGCTGGGCGCCGGGCTTAGCCATGAATTGATGCGCAACGCGGGCTTCGATCCGGCGATGCGCAAGAAGGGCGAGCCGATCGGCCGCGCCAAAAAGGCCGATTGATGGATATCGGTTTTTCGCCCGAGGAAATGCGGTTTCGCGACGAATGCCGCGACTGGTTGCAGTCCAATGTGCCGCTTGAAAAGCGCCCGATCGATGCCGCCGACGCGATCGGTTTCGACAAGGCGTGGCAACGCCGCCTGTTCGACGCCGGCTGGGCGGGGATAAACTGGCCCACGGCCTATGGCGGGCGCGGACTGTCGATCGTCCAGCAGGTCATCTGGCTGGAGGAATATGCCAAGGCGCACGCACCATGGATCGGTGCCAATTTCGTCGGCGTCAACCATGGCGGGCCGACGCTGATCCTGAACGCGAGCGAGGCACAGAAGTCTTATCACCTGACGCGCATCCTGCAGGGCGAGGCGATCTGGTGTCAGGGTTTTTCCGAACCCGGCGCGGGGTCCGATCTTGCGAGCATCAAGACGCGCGGGCGGATCGAGGGCGATGAACTGGTCGTCAACGGGTCGAAAATCTGGACAAGCTTTGCTCATGTTGCCGACTGGCAGGAACTGGTCTTGCGCACCGAAGAGGGATCGCAGCGCCACGCCGGGCTGAGCTGGGCGATCTGCGACATGCACGCGCCGGGCATCACGATCCGCCCTATCCGTAAAATGTCGGGGCAGACCGAATTTGCCGAGGTGTTTTACGACGATGTCCGCATTCCGCTGTCGAATGTCGTCGGGGGCTTGGGCAACGGCTGGAAGGTTGCCATGTCGACGCTGAGCTTTGAGCGCGGCACCGGCTTCATCGCCGAGCAGGTAAGAGCGGGTCAGGAGATCGCCGAGCTGATTGCGACCGCTCGCGCCAATGGCATGATCAGGGATGACGGCATCGCCGATCAGCTGGCGCAGATGCGCGCCGAGGTCGCTGCGCTCCGCGCGATGACATATCGCAACATTTCCGAGGTGGTGCGGACGGGCCAGCCAGGGCCCGAAGCGTCCGTGATCCGCCTGTTCACGGCCGAGCTGGGTCAGCGGCTGGAACGGATGGCGGTGTTGCTGATGGGCGAGGACATGATCGACTTCGCCTATGGCGACGACAATGCGGTGCAGGATTATCTTCGCGGCTTTGCATCGACTATCGCGGGCGGAACCGCGCAGATTCAGCGCGACATCATCGGCGAGCGCCTGCTCGGCCTGCCGAAATCGAGGTGACGCGATGGATTTGACCCTCAACGACGAGCAGGAAGCTCTGCGGACCGCGACCGCAGACTGGTGCCGCGACAACATGGCGTTGGAGGATGCGCGATGGCGTGCTCCGGGACTGTGGGCTGAATTGGAAGCGATGGGCTGGACGGGCATGACCGCGCCCGGAATGGACCTGGATCATGCCACCGAAGCCGTGGTGTTTTGCGAACTCGGCCGTTCTATCGCGCCGATCGGCTTGCTCTCCACCGCGGCGGCCAACCGCTGGTTCGCCGACGGCTTTGCTGGCAAGGTCGCCCTTGCGCTGCCCGCCGACGAGCCCGGCGATATGCGCGTGCTCGATCCCGGGGGATCGGCCGCGGTGCTGATGTGGCAAGCCGACAAGCTTTGTCTGTTCGTCACGCCCGACGACGCTCCACACGCGCCGACGATCGATCTGTCGACCGACCAGTGCCGTCGGTCGTGGACGGTGTCGGTACAGAGCGACAATACGGCCGCACCGCTGCACCTCCAATTGCTCGCCGCCGCCTATGCCGTGGGGTGCGCCGATGCAGCGCGCGACATGGCGGCGGATTATGCCAAGCTGCGCCAGCAGTTCGACCGCCCGATCGGCTGGTTCCAGGCGTTAAAACACATCTGTTCGGACATGGCGGTGCGCGCTGCGGTTGCGCGGTCGCAGCTCTACTATGCCGCTTGCGCGCTCGACGCCGGGCACGCCGACGCAGCTTTTCACATCTCCGCCGCCAAACGGCTCGCCGATCAGGCCGCGCTCGATAACGGCCGCGCCAATATCCAGGTCCATGGCGGTATCGGTATGACCGACGAAGCGGCGCCGCATCTTTGCCTGAAGCGCGCGCATCTGTTGCAGTTCATCGCGCCTGCCGACGCGGCCCTGTTGCTGAAGGATCCGGTATGACTGAAGCTGTAGCCGCCTGGGGCGCAATCGCCCCCGACGCCGCCATCGCCCCGCTGCCGATCGAGCGACGCGACCTTCGCATCGACGATGTCGCAATCGATATCCTCTATTGCGGTGTTTGTCATTCCGACCTGCACACCGCACGCAACGACTGGGGACGGACACGCTATCCGATCGTGCCGGGACATGAGATCGTCGGCCGCGTCAGCGCCGTCGGGAGCGCGGTTTCGGGTTTTGCGATTGGCGACGCTGTCGCGGTCGGCTGCCTCGTCGACGCCTGTCTGGAATGCCCGAACTGCGCCGACCATCAGGAGCAATATTGCCCTGGCAGCGTCGGCACCTACAATAGCCGCGACCGGCACGACGGCAGTCAGACGCAAGGCGGGTATTCGAAGCGCGTGATCGTGCGCGATGCGTTTGTGCTGCGCGTTCCCGAAGCGCTCGACCTCGCGAAAGCCGCGCCGCTGCTCTGCGCGGGCATTACCACCTACTCGCCGCTGCGGCATTGGGGCGTCGGCCCTGGCCAGCAGGTCGCGGTGGCCGGACTCGGTGGGCTCGGCCATATGGGGGTAAAGTTCGCCGCCGCGCTCGGCGCCGAGGTGACGATGATCACCACCTCACCATCCAAAGCCGACGACGCGCGTGCGCTAGGCGCCGCGCATGTGCTGATCGCGACCGAAAAGGAAGCAATGAAGGCAGCGAACGGCCGCTTCGATTTCATCCTCGACACGATCCCGGTCGGGCATGAGTATCAGAATTATCTGCGCCTGCTCAAGACATCCGGCCATCTGGTGATCGTCGGGGCGATCGAGCAAATGCCCGGCTTTCATTCGGGGCTGCTGTTAGGCGGCCGCAAATCCATTGGCGGCTCCGCTATCGGCGGTATCCAGGAAACGCAGGAAATGCTCGATTTCTGCGCCGTGCATGGCATCCTGCCCGACATCGAAACGATCGCGATGGCCGACATCAATGCGGCCTATGAGCGCATGGAGAAATCGGACGTCAAATACCGGTTCGTGATCGACATGGGGACGCTATGAGGCCGTGCCTAGTCGTCGACGATGGCCTGGAACTCGCTTTCCAGCCAGGCGCGAAGACTGGGTTCGACTGGACCCGCGAATTCGGCGAGCGGCAACTGGTCGCGGTAAGCAAAGAAGCCGAGCGAAACCATCATGAACCGCGCCGCCTTGACCGCCGCAATGTCGCCGCCGAACCATATCTGCAACGGCTCGAACACCCGGTCGCGCAGCAATCGCGCGGTGATTGCGCGCGCTTCGCTGTCACCGGCGGCACGGAACATCATCGGCAGCGGACTAACGCGATCATCCTCGTCGGCAAAGCGCGCGACAATGAGTTTGCCGAAATTTTCCTTGGGCAGGTTGGTCATCAGCCGGGGATCGAGTGCAGCATCGAGCGCCGCCTCGAACAGTTTGAGCTTGCCGCCAAAATAGCGGCTGACCAGCGACGGGTTCACGCCGGCGAGCGCGGTAATGTCGCGCACGCCGGCTTCGGCAAAGCCCTTTTCGGCGAAAATTTGCTGCGCAGCAAAAAGGATCGCCGCCCTTGTCCGGTCGGCATCGCGCGAAGGCTGTTCGATTGTGGTCGTCATCATATCTCCCCGTTGACTCCTTATGTAAACACTCGTTTACTTACGTCAATGGGAGAGAGAATATGACCGATTCGCAAGCACCGGCGCGTTCGCCGGTCTATGAGTTCGACTATATTGCCGACCCCGGCCTGCTGGCCGACGTCCATGACCGTTATTGGGAACTGAAGGAAACCGCGCCGCCGGTGTTCTGGACCAACGCTCATGGCGGACATTGGATGTGCAACACGTCGGCGTCGGTTTCGAAGGTGATACGGCATCCTGAAATCTTCTCCAGCCGCTATCTGTCGATCCCGCCCAATCCCAACCAGCCGAAGATGATCCCCGAGATGCTCGATCCGCCCGAGCATCGCCCCTATCGACAGATGCTGCGCCCGTTCTTTGAATCGAAAGCGATCGAACCGCTCGAAGGACGGGTCGTCGAATGGACCGACCAGTTGTTGGGTGAAATCGTCGATGCGGGGGAATGCGAGTTTGTATCGACCATCGCATCGCGCCTACCGGTTGCTGTGTTCATGGAATTGTTCGGCTTTCCGATGTCGAAGTTCGACGAGTTCCGTCATCTTGTCGTCAGTTTTTTCAATGCGCGCGCGACGCCAGACGAGCGCAATGCGCTGGCGCAACAAATCCTGGGGCATCTGGCCGAGTTGATCCAGCAGCGGATGGCGGAACCTCAGGACGACATGATTTCCAAGATCATCGTCAGCGACGTCGATGGCCGGCGGGTGACATTCGAGGAGATGATGTCGATCGGCTTCCTGATGTTCCTGGCCGGACTCGACACGGTCACAAATGCGATGAGTTTCGGGATGCGCCACCTTGCGCATGACGAAAAGCTGCGCCAGCGGGCGATCGACGACCCGGCCGTGATCCCCGATCTGGTCGAGGAACTGCTGCGCCGCTATGCCTTTGTCGCGACCCCGCGCTACATCGTCCAGGACACCGAGCTTGAAGGCGTGCAGCTGCACGCCGGGGACTGTATTCTGGCCCCTTTGCCACTTGTCGGGTGGGACGAGGGTCTTAATCCCGATCCGAAAATCGTGTCGCTCGAGCGACAATTCTATCGCCACGCGGCTTTCGGGGCGGGCATTCACACCTGCCTTGGCCTTCACCTCGCGCGCATGGAGCTGATCGTTTTCTACCGCGCCTGGTTCGCCCGCGTCGGACATTTCGAACAGGTCCAAAAGGGTGACGAGACGTGCCGGGGCGGCAGCGTAATGGCGCTCGAACATCTGCATCTGGCGTGGAGCTAAACAATTGGATCAAGCCCTTCATATGGTGATGATGCCTGCCACCGACATGGCGGCGCTGCGCAGATTTTATCTGGGCGATCTGGGCTGGAATAGCTGGGGTCCGGATATGCCGGGGTCATTGATGCTGCGCGCCGGCACCGCGGTGATCGTGTTTGTCCCGCGCGACTATCTGGCCGCAGAAAGCGGCATCGACCTGTCGGCGACTCCGCGCGCCATCAATGCCATCTTTGTTGAGACCAAGGCCGACGTTGATGCGCAGTTCGCCAAGGCGATCGATGCAGGCGCCACCGTCACCAGTGCGATCCGCGACCGCGATGGCGGGCTCTATTCGGGTTATTTCAGCGATCCTGAAGGCAATGGGTGGGAAATCGTCTGGAGTCCCGTGATGCGGCCCGGCGCCGACGGCGGCCTGACGCTCGTCCTGCCCGATACCAACTGAACAACCCGAAGAGGATAGAATGATGACCAGCGCAGCACCCGCAGTTCACCTGCATTTGGGACATGAGCAACGCAGCAGCGGCAGCGGCGGAACGCACGCCCATCTGCATCCCGTGACCCAATCGGTGCAGGCGGACATTCCGCTCGCCGGGACCAAAGAGGTCGAGGAAGCGGTCGCCAAGGCCGAGGGGGTGCGCGAGGCTTGGCGTCGCACCAAGCCGGAGGCGCGGCGCGATATCCTCAACCGACTGGCCGACCTGCTCGAGGAAAATCGGGCCGAACTGGCCCATGCGGCGGCGCTCGACGGCGGCACGACGCTGATGGTCGGTGAACGCGGGGTCGACACCGCGGTGGGGTGGACGCGCTACTATGCCGGCTGGTGCGACAAGCTGTCGGGCGAGCTGCTCAGCACCTTCGATACGCGCGGCGAGCTGTCCTATACGGTGCCCGAGCCGATCGGCATCGTCGGTATCATCATCACTTGGAACGGCCCGCTGATCTCGCTGGGGATGAAGGTGTGTGCGGCGCTTGCCGCGGGTAACTGCGTGATCTGCAAACCCGCCGAGATTACGCCGTTCGCGCCCGAACTATTTGCGCAATTGTGCGCCAAGGCCGGAGTACCCGACGGTGTATTGTCGATCCTGCCCGGCACCGCCGAGGCGGGCGACGCAATCGTGCGCCATAAGAAGGTCCGCAAGATCAGCTTTACCGGCGGACCGATCACCGCCCGCAAAATCCTCGCCGCGTGCGCCGAGGAGATCAAACCGAGCGTGATGGAATTGGGCGGCAAGTCGGCCAGCCTGGTCTTTCCCGATTGCGACGTCCAGGCGGCGGCGGAACGCGCGGTGTTCTGGACCGTCGGCTGTCTGTCGGGACAGGGATGCGCGCTGCCCACTCGCCAGCTGGTCCATGCCGACATCTACGACGATTTCGTCGCGCGACTGAAGGCAATCATCACCCAGTTCAAGGTCGGCGATCCGATGGATCCGACGGTCGCGGTCGGCCCCGTTATCAACAAGGCGGCGGTCGACCGGATTACCGCCATGTTCGACCGCGCCCGGGCCGACGGCGCCGCGACCTTCCTGCTCGGCGGTGGGCGCTGCGGCGGCGATCTGGCGAGCGGCAACTTCATCGAACCGACGCTGATCGTCGATGCCGACCCCGACCATGAGATCAGCCAGGTCGAAATCTTTGGTCCCGCGGTCGTCGTGATCAAGTTCCACGACGAGGATGAGGCGGTCGCCATCGCCAACAACAGCGAATATGGCCTCGCCGCCTATATCCAGTCGAACGATCTGCAGCGCGTCCACCGGCTGTCCGAGCGGCTTAACGCCGGCGGCGTCTATAACAATGGCGGATTCCAGATCAATCCGCACACGCCGTTCGGCGGGGTGGGCATCTCGGGCTTCGGCAAAGAGGGCGGCAAGGCTGGGATCGACGAATTCCTGCACTACAAGACCGTCACCATCGGCGTCGGCGCCCCCATTTTCCCGAAGCAGGAGGCGTGAGCATGGCCGATTTCACCAACGACCAATTTCGGCTCGACGGCAAAGTCGCGATCGTCACCGGCGCGGGGGGGCGCGGCAACAGCATCGGGCGCGCTTATGCGGTCGGGTTGGCGAATGCGGGTGCCCGCGTCGTCGTCGCCGATCTCAACAAAGAGGGCGCCGATCGCGTTGCGGACGAGATTACTGCGGCCGGTGGCAGCGCGATCGCGGTCGAGGCCGACATCGCCGACGAAGCGTCGGTAGCGGCCATGATGGCCGCCACGAAGGCTACCTTTGGCGGACTTGATATCCTCGTGAACAATGCCGCACTGATGGTGGAAGCAGTGGGTACACCTGCGATCCAGACAAGCGTCGCCGATTTCGAGAAGCTGATGCGCGTCAATCTGACCGGCGCGCTGATCTGTTCCAAAGCGGCCGTGCCGCTGTTTCAGGCGCGCGGCGGCGGAAAGATCGTCAACCAGCTGTCGGCAGGCGGCTTTCCGGCGCAAACCACCTATGGCATCAGCAAGATTGCGCTGCTCGGCCTGACCACCACGCTAGCCACCGAGCTTGGCAAGCTGAACGTCAACGTCAACGCGATCGCGCCTGGCATGACGATGTCCGACGCGGGCAAGGCGCTGACCCCCGAGGAAAGCCCGTTCGTGCAAGCGGCGATGGCGCGCGTTGTCAAGCAACCGCGCGGCGAACCGCAAGAGCTGGTCGGCGCGCTGCTGCTACTTTGTTCGCCGGCGGGTGACTGGATCACGGGTCAGGCGCTCAACGTCGATGGCGGCTTTATTATGCGCAACTAGGCGGTTTGCCGCAGTGCGTGCTTCAGCACCTTGCCCGAGGCGTTGCGCGGTAATTCGGGCAGGATGCTGAGCCGTTCGGGCGTCTTTTGTCTGGCAATCCCCGCTCCGGCAAAATGGTTGCGCACATCATCCAAAGTCAGCGCGGCGTCCGGCGCCAGCACGACGCAGGCCAGCACGACCTCGCCCATCCGGTCATCAGGCGCGGCGACTGCGGCGGCATCGACGATCGCGGGGTGCGACAACAGCACCGCCTCGACCTCTTTCGACGAGATATTTTCTCCGCCGCGGATGATGATGTCCTTTTTGCGGTCGGTGATCAGCAAATAGCCGTCGGCATCAACGCGGCCGATGTCGCCGGTGCGATACCAACCGCCCGGAAGAAAGGCCGCCGCGTTGAGCGTAGGGTCCAGATAGCCCATGAAGAGTTCGGGGCCACGGGTGCAGATTTCGCCGTCTTCCCCCGCGGCGACGTCATGGCCGTCGTCATCGACGAAGCGCATTTCGGATCCCATGATCGCGCGGCCTTCGGTGTGGAGTTGCTTGTCGAGCGGATCGTCGACAACGCCTGAAGTCACTGTTGGATGTTCGCTCGACCCGTAGCAATGATAGACCGCCAGCCCCTGTGCCTGACAGCGCGCGATCAGGGACGGTGGCACCGGCGCCGCGCCCACCAGATACTGGCGCAGCGAGCTGAGGTCATTGCCGTTGGCGTCAGCCGCCGCAATCATGCCAGACAGATGGAAAGGCGTGCCAGACGACGTGGTGACGCGGTGCCGTTCCACCAGTTCGGCGGCCAGGGACGCGTCCCACTGGTCCATCAGCACCAGCGGCGCGCCCTGGCAAAGATAGCGGTACATCGACAATGCGCCTGCGACATGGCCGGGCGGCCAGGGCGAGATGACGGCATCGTTTCCATCGCCGCCGCGCGTTGCCTGCATCGTCGCCAGTTCCGCGAGCAGACCGCGCGCCGAGTGCATAACGCCTTTGGGATCGGCGGTGGTGCCGGATGTGTAGACGAGCAGCGCCATATCGTCCGGGTCGATGCGCACCGGATCGGCGATGGGACCGTCGGCCTCCAGTGCGTCAAAAGCGGGACCGGTCGCGATATGACGTTCGAGCGCGGGCAGAGCACCGCAATCTGCAACGACGCGGTCATAATCTACGCCGCGAAAATGATCGGGGGTGAAGAGCCATCTGGCGCCGGACTGGCGAAGAATGAAGCCAAGCTCCTTGGCGCCATAAATCGTGACGATCGGGAGCATCACGGCACCCGCCTGCGCCGCGGCGACCGCGACCACCAGCCATTCGCGCCAGTTGGGCACCATACAGCCGACAATATCGCCGGGTCCGACGCCCGAGGCCGTCATTCGTGTGCCCATGCGGCGGCCCGCGGCGATCACTTCGCCCAAAGCCGTTGTGCAGGGGCGGATATCCGAAGCAACGGTGAGCGGCGCAGCAGCTGCCCGCTCCGCCGCAACGATCATCGCTTCGATGAAGCTCATCCGTGCAGCGAATCGACGATCCGCTCGCCTTCGCCGCGCACCGCCCACGTTTCGTTGGCGTTGCGCAGGTGCAGCCGCCAGTGCGCGACGGCTTCCTCGACCTCACCCTTTTCAATCAGGCCGATCAGCTTGTCGTAGGATTTAAACCCGGCGCGGATGCTTTTCATCCGTTCCTCCGTCGTGCGTGGGTGGCGGCGCTGATAATCATTCTGGTGGGTACGCGCGAGGTTCAGGAGCATCCGGTTCATAAAACTGAGCGTCTTGTTGCCCGTCGCCTCGACAAGCACCTGATGGAAATAGGCGATATTATCGATGAATTCGTCATATTGCTCGTTGGCGAGCATATCACCGAGGTCCTTGAGCACGGACTTGAGTTTGGGCATCCCCGGAGTCTTGCCCTTAACCGTCGCCAGCCAGCGCACCACCGTCGGCTCGATCGCCAGACGCGCGGCGTAAAAATCCGCGATCGTCGTACCCTGTGATTCCAGCACGTAGCCGGCATAACGCGAAACAAGCTCGGTCGAAGGGCGATGCACGCGCGCGCCGCTGCGCGATCCGCGCACGACGCTGATCAGGCTCTCGGCCTCGAGAATACGAAACGCCTCGCGCAGCGTCGGCCGCGACACACCGAGCGTGGTCATCAACACGCCTTCGGGTGGCAACGAATCGCCCTCGGTCAGTTCGCCGCGAATAATCTGCGCCCGGATCTGATCGGCCACCAGCTCCGAAGTCTTGGGAACGCGAATCCGCCCATTGTCCCTATCGCTCTGCAATCTACCGTCCCTTTGCCAAAGCCCGTTAATTCTGGGGTTTCTGGTGCGTCATTATGGTGACGAGTGCAACTTCGCAATGCCGGGAGCCAATCTGCCGCTTACCCGCCAAACGCCAACCCCTCGTTCAGCGTCCACCGGCGGTCGCGGCCGCGCACCCAGCCTGACGACGCCCAGGTGCCGCCATCGACGGGCAGCAGGACGCCGGTGATGTAAGTCGACATCGCGCTTGCCAGGAACACCGCCGCGTCGCCGCATTCCATATCCACCCCCTCGCGCCCCAGCGGGATCAACCGGTTCATCGCGTCGATTTCGTCGTCACTGCGTTTTTTCCATGTCGCGGGATCGACCGGACCTGCTCGATTGCCCTGATTCCCGGGGGTGATCGTATGATCGGGCGCAAGACAGTTTACGCGTATGCCATGCTCCGACAACTCGACAGCCATCGACTTGGTGAAGCTGAGCATCCCCGCCTTGCACGCCGCATAGACTGCAAAATTCGGCGCCGCCCGGCTCGCCTCGATGCTGGCGACGTTGATCATCGTGCCGCCGCGCCCGCCCGCCACCATATGAAGCGCCGTCGCCTGCGTCGCGACGAGCATCGACATCAGGTTGATGTCGATATGCTTGCGCATGCTGCGCTCGCTTTGTTCAAGGAATGGGCGCGCCGAAACGCCACCGGCGTTATTGACCAGTATATCGAGTCGTCCGAACGTGGCCGCCGCCATATCGATCGCGGACCGTAACGCCGCGGAATCCATGACGTCACCGACAATCGGGATTGCCTGTCGGCCCTGTTCGCGTACGCGCGCGACGGCTTCATCAGCGCGTTCGGGAAAAATGTCGAAGATCGCGACATCGGCGCCTGCTTCGGCAAGCCGCAGTGCGATGGCGCGCCCGATGCCACCGCCGCCGCCAGTGACGAACGCCGCCTGCCCGTTGAGGCGCGACCGGTCAGTCATCGAGGTCGATCCCCATAACGGCGCCGGTAACATAGGCGGCGTAATCGCTGACCAGATAAGCCGCGAGATTGCCTAGTGTGTTGCCAGTGTCGCGGGTCAGGATGCTATTCACCCGGATGCCGTCACGTGCCCATTCGACGCTCAGCGTCTTGGTCAGATTGCCAAGAGCGCCAGCAGCGGCGGCGTGATCGGCGCCGAGCGCCTGTTCGGGCGCACCAACGAAAAGCACCGCGCCGCCCGTCCCGCGCGCACGGCATTGCGCGGCGAAATCCCTGGCGCCGAGGAAGCGGCGATCAAGCCCGATGTCTAGGCTCGCGCGCCATTCGCTGTGGGTCAATTCGTGTGCGAGCCTGATCGCAGGGGGCGGGGCAACATGCACCCAGATGTCGCAATCTTCAGAATCATCAACGGCGGCGTCTTGCGCGGCCAATGCCGATGCAATCGCGGGACTGACGCCCTCGATGCGCACGCGCTTCCCCGAAAGCCAGCCGCTCATTGCCACCCCCAGGGTCCATCGCCGCGTTCGCGCGGCGGGACGAAGTCGGGCATCATCAGCGAGCGGCGGAGGCTTTCGCCGCCATCCTGGACAATCACCTGTCCGGTCATATCGCCAAAAAGCGGCGTGCAAGTCATCGCGGACAGCCAACCAAATTCCCATATGCTGCCGGTACGGCCGGCAGGGATCATGTTCTGAAGCAGCTCGACGCCGCCCTCGCGGCGCCCCGCCGTCGACGTGTCGTGCGGGAAGAAACCGGCAGCAATGGCATTCACGCGGATGCCATAGGGCGCCCAGTCTGCGGCGAGTTTCCTGGTCATCGTCGCCTGAGCGGTCTTTGCGGCGGCGCTGTGCGCATCGCCGGGAAAGCCGGTCCAGATATATTGCGCGCTGTTGTTGACGATCGCCCCGCCCTCGCCGCGCGCGATCAGGCGGCGGGCAAATTCGGCCGAGCAGAGGAAGGTGCCGTCAATCGCGATACGCGTGACGGCGTTCCAGGCATTGGGTGAAATATCCTCGGCCAGGATCGGGAAATTGGCACCGGCATTGTTGGCGAGCAGGCCGATCGGACCCAGGGCGCGTTCGGCCTCATCGAAGGCGGCGGCTATTGCATCGGGCTGACGGACGTCGCAACTCATCGCATGGGCGCGAACACCCAGTGCAGCAATCTGCTGCGCCCCCTCTTCGGCCCGCTCGATGCTCCGTCCCAGGACCGCGACCTGCGCGCCGCCCTGTGCAAAAGCCTTGGCCATTGCAAGGCCCATTCCCGAACCGCCGCCGGTAACGAGCACGGTCTGTCCGGAAAATATATCCGCCGGATAAGGCGGATGGTCGAAGGGTGGCGGTGTCGCCACAATATGATGCTGCGGTACCGGCAATTGTCTCTCCCGGCGCCAAGGGTTGCGCGCTACGCTGTCGCGTGTCAAGACATACATAACTAGGTTATATAGGACAGGGTGGATGGAGAGCATCGCGGAGGGCCTCGCCTTTCCCGAAGGGCCGGTCGTGATGGCCGATGGATCGGTGATCGTCGTCGAACTGGCGGCAGGACGTATCACGCGGTGCTGGAATGGTCGGACCGAGCCGATGTGCGAGATCGGCGGCGGACCCAATGGCGCTGCTATCGGACCCGATGGCGCGCTGTATGTCTGCAACAACGGCGGGCTGGATTTAGTCAAATTCCAGAATGCTCGGGGTGCCGGGCACGAAGGCCGGGTCGAGCGCGTCGATCTGGCCACCGGCAGGTTCGAGCGGCTTTACGACAGCTGCGAGGGGATCGCGCTGGAAGCGCCGAACGATATCATATTCGACGCCGACGGGCGGATCTGGTTTACCGACCTTGGCAAGACGCACGACGGCATTCGCACCGCGAGCGGGTTGTTCAGCGCGCTGCCCGACGGATCGTCGATTGCCGCGATCAACCGCCACGCGGTGTCATATAACGGCGTTGGCCTGTCGCCGGACGGTGAGCATCTCTATGTCGCCGACACGCATCAGGGCCGGCTGTGGCGCTATGACCGTCACTTCGCGGCACAGCGCCCGACATGGGTGGCAACGGCGCCGGGACCAGTCGGGTTCGACAGTCTGGCGGTAACCGCTGCTGGCAATGTATGCGTCGCGACACTTTATGACGGTGGGATATCGACGATAACCCCGGGGGGCGATGTTTTCAAATATGTGATCGAAGGTGAACCTTACGTCACCAATATCGCCTTCGGCGGCGAGGATATGCGCGATGCCTGGATCACGCTTTCGACAACCGGCCGCCTCATCAAGGTGCGCTGGGACGAGCCCGGCCTGAAGCTCAATTTCAATGGCTGATCTGGTCGCCGACCGCGACGCGATCCGCGACCTGCTCGCGCGCTATACTTATAACGGTGATCGTGGGCGCCTCGATGCCCTGACCGCCTGTTTTGCCGCCGACGGGGTGCTCGAGTACCCTGGCGCCAGCCCGAAAGGCCCTGACGCCATCGCGGCGTCGCTCGGTTCGGGCACGCGCGATCCGCGGCTGACTTTCGTGCGCCACCACATCACCAATCCGCTAATCGCGGTCGATGGCGACACCGCGATCGCGCGCAGTTACTTTGCGGTCCACTGCGATTTTGGCCCTGACCACAGCGGCACCTATGACGACCGGCTGGTGCGGACCGCCGACGGCTGGCGATTTGCGCACCGCCGGGTGCGGATCGACTGGCAGGCTGAAGCATCGCTGTTCCGGAAGATGACCACACGCCACACACGTTGACACCTTAGTGTCATTTTGACATTATAGTGTCATGTCGACACAGCGCTTCACCGATTTCGAACGATTCGCCGACGAAGTCGCAAGGCTGCGCGGTCGGATGCGTGCCCTATATGCCGACACGCGCGCCGCGAGCGGGATCGCGGAAATGGAACTCACCGTGCTGACCGCGGCGGTCAACGCCGCCGACGCACCGACCGTCGCGCAAATCGGCCGCAGCCTGGGTCATCCGCGGCAGGTCGTGCAGCGCGCCGCAAATGCACTCGCCGAGCGCGGCCTTGTCACCTTTGCCGATAACCCCGATCACAAGCGCGCGTCGCTGATCGTCGCGACCGACGCCGGACGCGCACTCAAAGCCGCCGACCATGCGCGCGCCCAGGCTGTCACCAATGCCTTGCTGGCGCGGATCGAGGGCGCGACCTTCGCCGGTGCGGCAAACCAGTTGAACATCATTCGTGCCGAGATCGAAGCCTATTTGCGGGAGCGCGACGGATGAGCGACGATATAAAAACCCTCGCCGATCCAGACCGACTGATGCCGTGGCTGGATGCCAACATTCCGGCGCTCGGGGACGGGCCACTGAGGATCGAGAAAATCCACGGCGGCACGTCGAACGTGATCCTGTCGCTGAACCGCGGCGGCGAGACGCTGATCCTTCGCCGTCCGCCAGCCGTGCCGCCGCCGGGCAGCGAGAAGAGCGTGATGCGCGAGGCGCAGGTGCTGACCGCGCTCAGCGGCACCGACGTGCCGCATCCAAAATGCCAGGGCAGCTGCGCCGATGCGAATGTGATTGGCGCCCCCTTTTATGTCATGGAGCTGGTTACCGGGTGGCCCGCCGACCTGCGCGACGGGAAAATCCACGACCGCCCACCGTTCGACAGGCCGCCGCACGCGCACGAAGTCCCGCTCGCAATGGTCGACGGGCTGATCGCGTTGGCCAATGTCGATTACAAGGCGGTCGGACTTGAAGGCTTTGGCAAGCCGGACAATTACCTGCAGCGCCAGGTCGACCGTTGGGAGGGTCAGATCAGGAGCTACAAGCAGCTTTATGACTATGAATGGCGCGACATTCCCGGCTTTGCGCTGCTGCGCGACTGGCTGCGCGCCAATATCCCGGACGATTTCCGGCCGGGGATCATCCACGGCGATGTTGGAACACCCAATGCACTGTTCAGCTTTGATGCGCCGTGCCGCCTGACCGCACTGATCGATTGGGAGTTGTCGACGATCGGCGATCCGCTGCTCGATCTTGCATGGTTCTGCAACGGCATCTGCGACAACCGCTTCCCCAGTCATGTACCCGAAAAGGCGCTCTATAATGTCGGCGACTGGCCGAGCCGGCAGGCGTTGATGGCCCATTATGCCGCAGGCACCGGGCGCGGCATGGCAAGCTTCGATTATTATCTGTTGCTCGCGATGTTCAAGGGCGGCTGCATCCTCGAATACAAGGTGGCGCAGGCGGCCAAAGGCATATTGAGCGCCGAGACGGGGCGCTTTTTCGACCGGCTGGTGCGCGGCAATTTCGCCGAGGCCGAAAAACTAATCAGGCTGATCGGCTAAACCAGGGACATAAGCATGATCGATTTTCGTATCGAAGCCCAGTTGCAGGCAAAACTCGACTGGATGGCCACCTTTGTCCGTGAGCAATGCGAGCCGATGGATATGATTTTTCCGGGTCATGGCGCGCCCTATAACGTCGCGAACACCGAATCGCGCGCCTATATGGCGCCGCTGCAAGAGCAGGTGAAGGCGCAGGGACTGTGGGCGTGTCACCTGGGCAAAGAGCTGGGCGGGCCGGGCCATGGCCAGCTGACGCTGGCGCTGATGAATGAAATTCTCGGCCGCAGCTATTGGGCGCCGACGGTGTTCGGCACTGCCGCGCCCGATACCGGAAACAGCGAAATTCTCGCGATGTTCGGGACCGAGGAGCAGAAAGCCCGCTTCCTGAAGCCGTTGATGGCGGGAACGATCGTCTCGACCTTTTCGATGACCGAGCCGCAAGCGGGCGCCGACCCCAAGGAGTTCACTTGCCGCGCCTGGCAGGATGGCAACGAGTGGGTGATCGAAGGCGAGAAATGGTTCTCGTCCAACGCACGCTATGCTGCCTTCCTGATCGTGATGGTCGTGACCAACCCCGACAATCCGCCACACAGCCGCATGTCGATGCTGATCGTGCCGACCGACACGCCGGGAATCGAATTTATCCGCCATTCGCAGACGATGGGCGACAGCAAGGGTGCGGATGACGGCACCCACGCCTATATCCGCTACAATAGGGTGCGCGTGCCGATCGACGCGATGCTCGGCGGACCTGGCGAGGGCTTCAAGGTCGCTCAGGCGCGGCTTGGCGGCGGGCGGGTTCATCATGCGATGCGCACCGTCGGCAAATGCCAGCGCGCAATCGACATGATGCTTGAGCGCGCCGTGTCGCGCCGGACACAGGGCAGAATGCTGAGCGAACATCAGTTCGTGCAGGGGGCGATCGCCGATTCGATCATCGAACTGGAACAATTCCGCCTGCTGGTGCTCAAGACCGCATGGATCATCGACGAAGTGGAACAAGGGCGGGAGCCCCACGGCGCGGCCCGCACGCACATCGCGATGTGCAAGGTGCAGATGGCCAAGGTCTATCACGACATCGTCCAGCGCGCGATCCAGCTCCACGGAAGTCTGGGCGTGACGCTCGAAACGCCGCTGGCCGATATGTGGATGGGGCTGCCCAGCCTGGCGCTGGCGGACGGCCCAACCGAAGTACACAAGGCGCAGGTCGCCAAAGCCTATCTGAAAAACGCCCAGCCCGCAGCGGGACTATTCCCCAGCGAGCATATTCCAACCCGCCTCGCGGCGCTGAAACAGAGCAAAGCCGCATGAGCCGCGATCCGCTATTCGATTTCACCGGCAAGGTCATTCTGGTCACCGGCGGCTCGCGCGGGCTCGGCTATCAGATGGTCAAGGCCTTTGCGGCGCGCGGCGCCGATATGATCGTCGCGAGCCGCAAGTTCGACAATTGCGCGACCGTCGCCGATGAATGTCGCGCGCTCGGGCGCCGCGCCCTGCCCTTTGCCGCGCATGTCGGAAAATGGACCGAATGCGATGCGCTGATCGATGCCGCTTATGCCGAATTCGGCCGCGTCGATGTGTTGGTGAACAATGCCGGCATGTCGCCGCCGATGGCAAGCCATGACATGCCCGAAAGCCTGTTCGACAGCGTGATGAACCTCAACTTTAAGGGGCCGTTCCGACTTGCGAGCCAGATCGGCAAGCGGATGGCCGATGGTGAGGGCGGCGCGATCATCAATATCAGTTCAACCGGCGCGCTGATGGCGCTGCCGGGTATCGTACCCTATGGTGCAGCGAAGGCCGCGCTCAATGCGATGACGGTGTCGATGAGCCGCGAATATGGCCCGAAGGTCCGCGTCAACACCATCTCCGCAGGGCCGTTCCTGACCGACATCGCCGATGCGTGGGACGAGCGAAAGCGCGAGAAGCAACCCGTGGCGCTCGGGCGTCCGGGAAATCCGCCCGAAATCGTCACCGCGGCATTGATGCTCGCAAGCCCGGCATCGTCTTTTACGACCGGCGCGCTGCTACGTGTCGACGGTGGTCAGCGTTAGGGCCGGGGGCGATCGCGCCAGCTATGCTGTGGCTGATAAGCGATCCGTTCGGCAGCGCGGGCCGACGACTGGAGCGACTGGAAACCCTGGACGGCGCGCAAAGGCACATCGGGGAAATATGTCCGCATCAGATCGGCGCTCGGCTGGTCGATCAGCGTGTCCGTCGCCGCGATGAGCAGCCGTTCGTGGCCAGAGACCGGCGCCTCGACCGCGCGGACGCAGGCCTGCGCCGCATCCTCGGCATCGACATAGGACCAGAGGTTCCATTTCCGCCGCGCGGGGTCGGCCTGCATCTTTGCCAGCCCGGCATAATCCTCCGCCGTAAAAACATTGGAAAAGCGCAGTGACACGATCGCCATATCGTCATGCCAGCGAACGAACGTGTCGGCCATCGTCTCGCCCAGCTGTTTCGCGAGCGCGTAAGACCAGCCTGGCCGGTCGGGATGCGTTTCGTCGAGCGGCGCGAAGGCGGGCGGCTCGTCGAACGGAAGGCCCAGGATCGTTTCGCTGGACGCCCACACGATTTTGCGGATGCCTAGCCGCGCGCAAGCCGAGAAGATATTATAGGTCGACCGCGTATTGACCGAAAACGTCGTCTCGTCGGTCGCCAGACCCGGTGCGGGAATGCCGGCAAGATGGACAACCGCGTCGGGCACCCCGCCCGCCGGATCGATCCCCGACAGCGCGCCCATGACCGCGCCGAAATCGGTGCAATCGCAGTGCAATTGCCTACCGGACTCTATCGGCCCCACAATATCGAGACCGACCGCGCGATGGCCCGCCGCGCGCAACGCAGCGAGCGCGGGCCGACCGATCTTTCCAGCGCTGCCCGTAACGATGACCTTCATGGCGTCAGCGCCGCATGGCAGCGAGCCGCTGATCGAGGATCGACTCCGCGTCCGAAATGATCCGGTCTATCAGTTCCTGACAGGTCGGAATGTCGTGGATCAGGCCCTGGATCATGCCCGCCCAGAACACGCCTTTGCTGAGATCGCCGGTCCGCAACAATTCGCGTCCGGCGGTTCCCGCCACCAGTTCCTGCACATCGCTGAATTTGGCGTCAGGCTCGGACAGACGGCGGACCACTTCTTCGCTGACTTCGCTTTTGCCGACACGCGCGGTGTTCTTGAACTTGCGGAAAATCAGAAAGCTGCCGCGTTCGTCATTGTCGACATAGGCCTGCTTCACATTGTCGTGGATCGGCGCTTCCCGGGTGGCGCAGAAACGCGTCCCCATGTTCATGCCGTCGGCGCCGAGCGCGAGCGCCGCGACAAGCCCGCGACCATCACCAAACCCGCCCGACGCGAGCATCGGGATTTTCACTTTGTCCGCCGCGGCGGGGATCAGGATCAGTCCTGGAATATCATCTTCGCCCGGATGGCCCGCGCATTCGAAACCGTCGATAGAGATGATATCGCATCCCGCCTTCTCGGCCGACAGCGCGTGGCGAACGGCGGTGCATTTGTGCAGGATCATCACGCCGTGCGGCTTTACCCGCGCCCAGATTTCGCGCACCGCAGGCGTGCCTGCGGTCTCCATGATCTTGACACCGCTTTCGACAACGGCGTCGGCATAGGCGTTGTAATCGGGCGAATGGATCGTCGGGAAGACGGTGAGGTTGACGCCGAAGGGCTTGTCGGTCAGCGAGCGGCATTTTTCGATCTCGTCACGCAGAGCCTGGGGGGTCGGCTGGTTCAGGGCGGTGATCATGCCCAAACCACCGGCATTCGAGACCGCGCTCGCCATTTGCGCCGTGCCTACCGCTTGCATACCACCCTGGACAATCGGATGTTCGATCCCCAGCATTTCGGTGATCCGCGTCTTGAAGCCCATCAACCTGTCCCTTTCCTTACTTATCTAACCTGGTTATACTTCTTCTGAACGCGTGACAAGAGGTGTCCCATGACAATCGCACCGCCAGCAATTTCCCGCGCCGTGAGGGCGGACGAACTTGGGCCGCCCGACACCTATCGGCTTGTCCTGCATGATCCGGGGCCGCCTTCTGATACGCAAGTCCGCATTGGTGTCAGGGCGGCGGGGATCAGCTTCGTCGATGTACTGACCGCGTCGGGCGGTTATCAGGTCAAACCGGCGGTGCCCTTTATCCCCGGCAGCGAATGCGCGGGGATCGTCGAGGCGGTCGGGAGCGCGGTGCGCGATCTTGCCCCCGGCGACAAAGTGGTCGGCAGCGGTTGGGGCGGGATGTTCGCGGAGGTCGTCAACCTGCCCGCACGCACCGTTCGCAAAATGCCCGCGGCGCTGTCATTCGAGGCAGCAGCGGTGTTCCCGGTCAGCTATGCAACCGCCTGGCACGCCCTCGTCGACCGCGGGCGGCTCCAGGCGGGCGAGACGCTCCTCGTTCTGGGTGCGGGGGGCGCGACCGGCTATGCTGCGGTGCAAATCGGCAAATATCTGGGCGCACGCGTCATTGGCTCGGCGTCGAGCGAGGCGAAGCGCGCGCTGGCCACCACGGGCGGCGCCGATGCGGTTGTCGATGCGCGCGGCGACGACTGGCGCGATCGCGTCAAGGCGGCGAACGGTGGCAAGGGCGTCGATGTTGTATTTGATCCGGTCGGAGGCGCGGCGACCGATCCGGCGTTTCGGTCGCTGGGGTGGAACGGGCGGCATCTGGTGATCGGCTTTCCGGGCGGGATCGCGGCGCTCCGGACCAATTTGCCGTTGCTTAAGGGCGCCAGCCTGGTCGGGGTCGACGTCCGCCAGTTCGGGCTATTCGAACCCGAGAAAAGCGAGGCCAATCGCGATGCCGTGTTCGCGCTGGCAGCCGAAGGCAAGCTGCGCCCGGCGATTGCAAAAACCTACGCGCTCAAGGATTTTCAGGCCGCCATGGAAGATGCGGCTGCCGGGGAAAGAGCGGGGCGAATTGTGCTGACCATGAATTAGGCCCAGCCCTGCGTCCGGTCGGCAAGGCGACCGCGCCAGTCCGGCACCGCTGGCAACGCCTGAAACTCCATCCTTAATCGCGCCACCAGATTAGCGACCGGCTCGACTGCGTCGATCAGCCCCGCGCTCTGACCCGCGCTCCAGATATCGCGCCATGGCATCACGCCATCGGGCATTGGCGAACGAACGGTAGGCAACGTCTTGGCATCGAGGCCGACCGCCTCGATCGACTGCCGCATCCAATGTGCGGGGACGCCGTTCATGGCCGCGGACGCGACAATATCGTCGGCACTGACGGTCGGGATCATCGCACGATGCCCCTCGACGACCCCACTCTCGGGTGTCGCTATGAACCGGGTGCCCATGCAGGCGATATCGCCGCCGAGCGCCAGCGATGCGGCGATGCCATGCGCGTCGGCGATACCGCCCGCGACGATCAGCAACCCGTCGAAGATGCGCCGCACCGCGGGCACGAAGGCCATGGGCGTCAGGAAACCGGTGTGCCCGCCCGCTCCCGCGCAGGTGAGCATCAGCCCGTCGGCGCCCGCGGCGATCGCCTTTTCGGCGTGCTTCATCGTCGTCACGTCATGGACGACACGCCCGCCCCAGCTATGGACACGTTCGACCAGCGCCGTGGGATCACCCAGGCTCGAGAGGACGAGCGGGACGCGATACCGTTCGAGCAACGCGATGCGGTCGGCGGCCTTGGGGTCGGTGCCCCAGCGCGCGGGCAAATTGACGATCGGCGGAGCACCGCCCGCGTCAGCGAGCGCCTCCAGATATTTCGCGAACAAGATGGACGGAGTCGCCGTGCCGCCCTGCCAGCCGCCGATCACCCCTGCACGGCAACAGGCGACCGCAAGCGGCACGGATGAGGCAAAGCTCATCGGTGCGCACATCAGCGGAAGCGACAGGCCCGAAAGCATCAGGTCAAACCGTCGCCTTCAGCGCATCGAGCATCCGCGTATAATGCTGGGGATTCCACACATCCTGATCTTCGCCCCAGCCGATACCGCCGTCAATATCCCAGCGCATCAGCTGATTTACTCCGTAACCCGCCTCGCTCATCGTGCTGACGGTAAAGCCTTCGCTTTTCATCTCGCGGCCAAGCTCGTCGACAAGCTCGACCTGCATATGCGTGCTCCAGCCCGTCCTGGGACTGCGGAAAACGCGCATCCGCGACTTAGTGGGGTCAAGACTGCCAAAACTGCCGTCGCGGCGGATCCACCCCGCATTCATCGGTGACCATCCGTCGGCGTCACCATCCTGTACCCGCGCGAAACCGAGGAAGCCGGTGCCGTCCTTGCGGTGGCCGAAGATATACTGGATCCGTCCGCGACCGCGTTCGCGCTCGATCTCGCGCCAGCGCGCGCCGCCGGGACGCTTCACGCGCTCCTGATCATTGGCATAGACTTTGGGGCTTGCCGCATAGGGCCCGCCGCGCGGCCCCCAGGTGCGATCGCGCACGCCGATGCCGTCGATACGGATAGGCTCGCCGCGCAACGTCATCCAGCCTTCGACATGGCCAAGCTGGTCGTAGTGCGGGGTCGCCATGAAGGGCGGCTTGCCCGGGGGGAAACGATGCGGTTCGTGAAGCCCGCTATGGGTGAAGTCGAGCGCGAAGCCGCGCGAGGGATCGTCATATTGCAGATGATATTTCATGCCCGGCTCGATCATCTTGAGACTGTAGCCGCCGCCCGCCTTGTCGCCAGGAAAGGTGATATCAGTAAGGTCTGGCGCGTCGGGCATCGGCGCTTCTTCGACCTTGCGGTAATAGGCCATGCGGGCCTGGTCATACCCCTCGTCGTCCCACGCAAAGATGCGCCAGGTGACCGATTTGCGGTTTGGATAATAGGGTGCGTGGATCCAGCAGCCAATCTTGCGTTCGGGGATGCTGAACGACCACCAGTTGGTTTCAGTTTCATAGTGATCGTCGGACAGCTGGTGGTATCGATCGTCCTCGGGCTTGAACATCAGGTCCTCGGTCATGCAAATGTCTCCAATTCGTCGAGTGCGGCGATGAACAGCGTGGCGATGCGGCCGACATCGACGATCTTTTCGGCATCGGCGATCACGCCCATGTCGAGATTGTCGCCACTACGCCGCGAGGTGATGTTGAGGAAACGTCCCGATCCGATGATCGGCACGGGGTAATTATGGCGCTGACGAAAGCCCGCATAGCTGCGCATTTCGGACGGGCCGGGCACGTTCGACAGGGTGATATTGCCGGGGATCAGCCGCTTGCCACGCGCCATGCGCTCGGCAAAGGCGGCGCGGCGATCGCGCGCGCCATAGGGTTTTTCGGCGGCGTCGAGCAAAGCTTCGTCATGCGGCGTGCGGCGCATCTCGGCCGCCATCGACATCTGGATCGCGCGCAGCCGATCAACCGGATCGGCGAGATGAGTCGCAAGGTGCGGGTGAAGCGCGACGATCCGGTTGCCGAAATCGCCATGCTCATCGCGGCGGTAAGAGCGCGCCGAATTGATGACGAGTGGCGTGTCGGGAAGATCGTCGATTTCGATGAGATAGTTACGCAGCGCGGTGCTGGCGAGGGCGAGGAAAATATCGTTGACCGTGGCGTCGAGACTGTCGGCCACCACTTTCACGCGCGTTAGCGGCAGGCTGATCGTGGCATAGCGTCGTCGGCCCGACGTCGGTCCGGACATTTTCAGCGGCGGCGTGGGCGCGCGTTCGTGCCTAAAGGACTCCAGCGCGGCGAGCGCATCCTTGCGCCGCACCGCCTGTTCTGCTCGCAAACCCGCCTGCGCATCGAACCGCGCGTCGGCGCGCTCAAGCCATTTTTCGGGTTCGGGTAGGCGAGCATCGGCAAAGCGCGCTGTTGCGGGCGGCGTGGCATCGCTCAGCAGATGGAGGATGGTCTGGAATCCGATTCCGTCGGCGACGCTGTGGTGCATCTTGAGATAAAGCGCGCTGCCGCCAGCGACGAGCCGGTCAAAGACATGAACGGCAAAGGGCGGCCCTGACAAGTCGAGCCGCTGCATATTGAGCGCGGCTATGGCGTCGTAAAGCTCCGCCTCGGTCCAGGCACCGTCATGCGGCACGACAGCGACAAGCGTTTCGAGATCGGCCTTCGCGACGTCAACCCAGACGTCGCTATCATAACCGTCGGGTGCTTCGTGCAGCCTCACGAGCAACGGCGTCGCAGGAAGCCGATCGGCGAACTGACGGCGGATCGCCGCGGCCAGATCATCCTGCCGTTCGGCCGGCACATCGAGCAGGATCATCGCGCCGATGTGCATCGGCGAGGCGTCGGTTTCGGACAGGATCATGAAATGATCGTCGGGGCGTAGCCGGCGCACGCCGGGCGCTAGTCGCAGCGGGTCGGTCGCCGCGCTCAACGTTTACCAGCCCGCCAGATTGGCGGCGCGCGCGCGATGCTCGGACGGGCTGCCAAGCCAGGCACGGTCGAACGCAGCACGGCGGAACCAGTAATTAAGCCCATATTCCCACGTATAACCGATGCCGCCGTGCGCCGCGACCGCAGCGCGCGCGGCGCGAACAAAGACGTCGCACAGATGCGCTTTTGCCATCGCAGCCGCCCGGGGCGCATCGGGCAGAGCTGCGTCCCACGCATAGGCGGCATACCAAACCAGCGCGCGCGCCGGTTCGGCGTCGAGCGCCATATGGGCGAGCTGATGCTTGAGCGCCTGAAATCGACCGATCGGCTGACCGAACTGTTCGCGTTCCTTGGCATAGGCGACGCTCATGTCGGTGACCTTTTGCGCGCCCCCGAGCGCGTCTGCGGCGACAAGCACGAGCGCCGCATCGGCGAGGCGCGCCGTCATCGCATCGGAAGCGGCAAAGATCGCATTCCCTGCCCCGTCGGCGATCACCACCTTTGAAACGGGGCGGCTGCGGTCGGTCGATTTGAGCGGCTCGATCGTGACGCCCTCGCCCGCAGGGATGAGCCGAACGCCAGCCGCCCGGTCGACGACTAGAAAATAGTCGGCGGCCCGCGCGCACGGCACATAGGCACTGCCCCCATGCACCAGCGTCGCGACCTTTTCGCCGCTAACCAGTGCATCGAGCGGGAAATCGCTGTTCCCCAAGGCGGCGACCGCCGCGACGGAAAGCAACTGGCCGATCAACGGCCCCGGCGCAGCGGCCTCTCCGGCCACTTCGCACGCGAGCGCCGCGTCGAGCAGCCCCATGCCGCTGTCAGGCAACAAGATGTCGCCAAGGCCCAGCGCCATCAGCGCATTCCAGCTGGTCCGGTCAAAGTCCTGGTCGCCATCAGCGAAAGCGTGGAGCCGATCAAGTGGCCAATTGTCGGCGAGTGTTCCGCGCACTGCATCCTGGATCGCAGCCTGTTCCTGGGTAAGGTGAAAATGCATCGCTCATCGCTCTCCGCTCAGCGCGAGATCGCGCGGCAGGCCGAGACCGCGTTCGCCGATGATGTTGCGCTGGATGTTCGACGCGCCGCCGGCAATCGAATTGCCGAGGCTGCCCATGATCTGGTCGAGCCATTTTTCGGGACCGCGCGGACCACGATTGCCGCGCCCGCCCGCGCCCGAAGGCTCGACAAACCCATGTTCGCCAATCAGTTCCTGCGAGAGCAGCGCCATTTCGTGGCCGATCTCGGTCAGCAGCAGTTTCATCATCAGCGCCACCGGGCCGGGATCCTCGCCCGCTGCGGCGCAGCTGAACAGGCGGAAACTGGTGTAGCGGTGCGAGAGGACAAAGCCTTCGATCTGTGCGAGCTTGTCGCGGATCACCGGTTCGTCGATGCGACCGACGTCCTTTGCCAGCTCGACGAGCTTCGCGAACTGGCGCCCCAGCCCGTCGGCGCTGCCGATGCTGGCGCGTTCGTGCTTCAGCGTCGTGCGGCTGACGTACCAGCCCTGCCCGCGTTCGCCGACCTGCCAGCCGACCGGCGTTTCGGCATTGTCGAAGAAGAATTCGCAGAAGGTGTGATCCCCCTCCTCGCCCGTCATTTGGCGGATCGGGCGGCGGGTTATTCCGGGTTGTTCAAGATCGATCAGCAGATAGGTGATGCCATCGTGCTTCGGCGCATCGGGCTCTGTGCGCACAAGCATGAACATATGCGTCGATTGCATCCCCTGCGACGTCCAGATTTTCTGCCCATTGATGATCCATTTGCTACCGTCGGCGGACAGCTCCCCTTTGGTGCGCACGCTGGCAAGGTCAGATCCCGATCCAGGTTCGGAATAACCCTGTCCCCAGACATAGTCGCCAGCGACCGTCTTGCGGATGAACAGCTCTTTCTGCTCGTCGGTGCCCTTTTCCAATAGGGTCGGCACAGTCATATTCATACCGTTTCCACCGATTTCCGCTGGCGCTCGGGCGCGAGCGAATTCCTCACGGATCACCTGCGCCTTGATGACATCGACCGGCTGCTGCGAACCGCCGTAGATTTTCGGGATCGCACGATAGAGATAGCCGGCGTCTGTCGCCTGAGCGCGGAAATCGCGGATGAACGCCTTGAGGTCGGCGCCGCGCAGGTCGGCGGCCCGCGGCCAATTCGAAGCAAGGAAGGCGCGCACTTCCGCGCGAAAGGCTTCAGCGGCCTGGCCATAGCTTAGATCCATCGCTCGCTCTCCCTGGTTCGTGAGCGAATCTATGCCTGAGTTATATAACTACGTCAAATATGTTGTGCGTGCAGCCAGGCCTGTTTAGGAGACGGTGATGAGCAGCAAAGCCGATCCGACACCGCATTATTTCACGCGCCGGGAAACAGGCTTTGACCCCACCGGCCTGGCGCGCAACCCCTGGTTCGCCGACGCTGTGGCGGGCGGTCCGATATCGGCGCTGTTCGGCCATATCATCGAAACCGCCGGGTTCGATCCGGGCTTTGAAATTTGCCGGGTAACGATCGATATATTAGGCGTCGTCCCGCGCTCGCTGCTGACGCCGACGATCGTGCCCGTACGCCAGGGCCGGCAAGCACAGCTCTATCGCATAGAAATGCGGGCAGGCGACAAGATGGTCGCGCAAGCGCATGTGCTCCTTGCACGCCAGCTCGATACGCCTGCATTCCCGACACCGCAGTCGCACCCGGCGCCCGAAGACGTCGCGGAGGACAATTTCCTGATCGGCGCGAGCATGGCCGGAGCGATCAAGACACGCCCCATCATGGGACGCGTCCGCGAACCGGGGCGCGGCGTGTGCTGGATGCGGATGGATGGCGAAATCGTGCTCGGCGTCCCGACCTCTCCCTTCGTCAAGGCGTGCCTGTTCGCCGATTTCGGGAACGGCGTCGGCAGCGCGACGCACGCGCATGAATGGAGCTATGCCAATCTCGACATCTCGATCCAGTTCTTCCGCAAGCCACGCGGCGACTGGTTCCTGCTCGATGCGCATACCGAAGGGGCCGGAAACGGCCATGCGGTGGCGCAGAGCGTCTTCGCCGATGCGGACGGGGTTTACGCCAAGGGGACGCAGACGGTCTTCGTCGGGCCGGGACGCCCGCGGCCGTAAACGCGTCATTGCGAGCGAAGCGAAGCAATGTCGCCTTTGGCTCCTCGCAATGACAGCCGCTATTGGCCCACAAAAACCGGCGCGCGCTTTTCGGTCACCGCCGCCAGCCCTTCGCGGTGATCCTTGCTGCCGAGTAAAACAGCCTGGTTCGGCAGGTTCGCCTGCCATTCGGCCTCCATGCTGCTTTCGAGCGCGCGCTGGATCGATTGCTTGACCGTCGCATAGCCAAGCGGTGCAGAGGCGGCGAGTTCGCGCGCGAGTTCCATCCCGCGCGCAGCGAGATCATCCTTTGCAACAACCTCGCCGACCAGCCCGATGCTGAGCGCTTCCTCGGCGCGCACTTGCTTGCCGCGCAGGCACATCTCCATCGCGCGGCCCAGCCCGACAATGCGGGGCAGGAGGAAAGTGCCGCCGAGTGGCGGCATGATGCCAAGCTTGATCCAGCTTTCCTGGAACATGGCGGTGTCGGCGGCGACGCGGAAATCGCAGGCGAGCGCCAACTCGCACCCCACGGTCACCGCAGCGCCCTGCACCAACGCCAGCGTCGGTTTCGGGCAGCGATAGATCGCGCGCGCTGCGCCCTGGAAATTGGCGTAGACGGTATCCTTGATTTCGCTTGCTGACATCCCCGTAAGGCGTTGCAAAAATGCGAAATCGGCCCCCACGGAAAAATGCTTGCCCTCGGCCGCGAAAAGGATCGCGCGAACGTCACGGTCGCCCGACAACGCCACAAAGGCATCACGAATCTCGCCGAGCATCTCGGGCGACGACGCATTTCCAATATCCGCGCGCGCCACGACTACGGCAGCAATTCCGTCCGCATGTCTATCGACCCGGATATGCGTGAAATCAGCCATCGGAATTCTCAGCCTTCTTCTTTTCGCGCCAGATCATCGCCGTCGCGCTGGTCGACAGTCCCATGTTCAGGGCTTCGGCATCGAGCGCGGCCTCGAACGCCCAGTCTTCGGCATTATTGAGGTTTGTCTTCATATAGCGATAGCCCATGCGCGGGCCGTCGGCGAGCCGCCGCGCCGCCGCCATCGTCGCGTCGCGTAGCGCTTCGTCGTCGAACAGGCGGGTATAGAGTCCCTTCGCAAACGCCTCCTCGGCCGACAGTTTTTCGCCGAGGAGAAACAGTTCGCGCGCAACGCCGGTGCCAACGATCTTGGTCCAGAACCACGTCGATCCGAAATCGCCGCCTGCCCCGATGCGGTCGAAAGCGGTGAGGAAGCCTGCGCTGCGGCCGGCGAAACGCAGGTCGCATGCGCCGGCGATCCCGATGCCCGCACCCGCGACCGGGCCGTTGACCATCGCGATCGTCGGCTTTGGCATTTCATGGAGCAGGCGCGACGTTTCCATGAAAGTGCGCAGCCGTACGAAGCTCTGCTCGGCACGACTGCCACTATCTGGATTTGCAGGGACAATTGCCTTGTCGGCGCTGCCTTCTTTCAAATCACCCCCGGCGCAGAAACCACGCCCCGCGCCGGTGACGATGACGCACCCCACCGACGCATCGCTCGCGGCATCGGCACAGGCGTCGGCCAGCGGCGCCATGATGGATCCGGTCAGCGCGTTCAGCCGGTCGGGCCGATTGAGGGTGATAGTGCGGACGCCCGCATCATCGTCGATCAGAATTTCAGACATGGATGGGCCTCCCCTGCTCCGGTCTTTTTGAAGGGAATTGAAGGCCGATCAATCCCCGCCGAGCTCACGATGCCGCGCCAGCATCCGCACCGCCTTTTCGGCCAGCGCGTCGGGCACCTGCGGATAGAGCGGCAGCGGCCGGTCCTTGCTGGGCAGCGCGATAGTCGCGGTCGCGCGCACCGTCTCCTCGTCGCGCTGGTTGGTGAATTTCACCACCACATCGACGTAGCTCTGGCCGTCTTCCTGGCGCTTGGCCAGCACTTCACCGGTCACGCGCTGGACATCGCCCATATAATTGAACTTGCGAATCTCGTCGTGGATATGCGTAATGACGGCGTCGTCGCCGGCCCAGTCGCTGAGATATTGCCACAGGTAATTTTCGCGCATGACTCCATAGTCATACGCCATCGGATTGCCGATCGCCTGTGCCCAGGTTGGATCCCAATGGAGCCGCTGCGCGACGTCGGGAATGCCATATTCGTTCTTTACATAAAAAGCGGGAATACGCTGACGGTTCTTGTGCGCGAGGCGGTTTGCGGTCGGCGCGTATGGCACGAACCCATAGCCCCCCGCGTGGAAGCAGATGACGTCGGTGACGGTCAGCGGACCCTTTGCCTGCAGTCCCAGCGAGTCGCCCTTCTCGACGCTGTCGAACCAGCGCTTATCGGCGCCCTGAACGCGCTCGGCAGCGTAGATATCCTCGATCGCCTGCATTTCCTCATCGGTGTATGTCGCAGGTTCAATCGCCGAATATTTGCCCTTCTTGGCCGCAGTCTTGCGTTCGGTAAGCACGCGCAGGATGCGATAGACCGCAACAACTTCGCCCCGCTGGTTGAGCTTGACGTCACGCCGCACACCGATGACCGAGCGTCCGGCGAATTCGGATTGCTTGACCTCGCACGTCTCGTCGCCATTGAAGCTGTAGATCGTATCGCCGGGATAAATGGGCCGATAGAAATCCCACTGCGAACCCGACACGAAGACGTGGATTCCCTTGAACAGGCTCTTGCGCAGCGCCTTGATATTGTCGGGAACGGGATCGCCGAGCATCGGTCGGTTGATGACTCCGGCCATCATGCCCGGTGCGATCACGCTGCCCCAGCGGGTCTTTTTGGCATAATGCGGATTGGTATAGAGCGGCTTGTCGTCGCCAATCCCGTGCGCGAAATTGCGGATATTATCCTCGGTCGCGGTCTGGATATATTCGCGCGTTTTGGCCGCCTGGTCGAAACCCAGCAGCCCGCGCTGCCGTTCGATGTCCGCGTCGGTGATTTCATAAGCGACGGCCTTTTGCCACTCTTCGCTTTCTTTGATATCGTTTTTCGCCTCGACCATCGCATATCTCCCTTGTCACCAGTTATATAACTAGGTAATACATCCCCGATAGCGAAGCAAGGGGATAGTGCCGCAATGGAAGTTCGCCGCATCAGCGATGCCTTGAAGGTGCGCGCTCAACATCAAGCGGGCGAGATCGCGCACGACGATACGCGGCGGCAGATCAGCTTTGCCGAATGGGATCGCGAAGCCGACGATGTCGGCGGTGGACTGGCGGCGGCGGGGCTTGTTCCGGGCGACCGCGTCTTCCTTGCGATCAGCAACAACCACGCGATCGAGATGGCGATTGCTGTGTTCGCCGTGTTTCGCGCCGGGGGCATTGCCTGCCCGATCAACACGCGCCTGACCGCCAGGGAAATCGCGGACTATGCCGCCCTGTGCGAACCGCGGTTCTGCCTGACCGACGCGCCCGAACTGGTGACGAACATCGACCTCGAAGGCTGTTGGACCGTCGATGCGATGCCGCGCGACATATCCGCGCTTCCAGACCAATCCGCGCTCGATCCTCTCGCCGACGCTGAAATCCTTGGCACGTCGGGGACCACGGGGAAGATCAAGGGCGTCGTCGTGTCGCACCCCGACCTGATGAACGGCGTCACCGGGACCAATATGGACCGGTCGCGCTCGACATTGCACGCGCTGCCTTTGACGGGATCCGGCGGCAATCTGGGCATTGTGATGCTGCCCGCGCGCGGCGGCGCAACGGCGATCACTCAGCCGAAGTTTGATCCGAAGGGCTTTCTCGACCTGGTGCGCGAGAAGCGTCCGAATCTGGTATATCTGGTCCCGTCCATGCTGCGGCTCATCCTCGATCATCCCGATGTTGCCGATTATGATTTTGGCGGCGTGAAATATCTGATGACCGGCACAGCGCCGCTCCCGCATGATTCGGTGATACGCGCCGCGAAACTCTGGCCGCATCTGCGCATCCGCAACAGCTATGGCATGTCGGAAGGCGGCGTCGGGCTTGGCACCACCAGTCAGGAACAGGTGCAGAAGCCCGGCTGTGTCGGCAAGCTGCCCGCGCATATGCAGCTTCGCGACGAGGCGGGGAAAGTCATCACCGAAGCGAATGTGGTCGGCGAAATCTATGGCTGGCAAAAACACGCGCGCCGTTACTGGAAAGACCCGCAGGCGACGGCCGAAAGCTTCAAGGGCGGCTGGACCAAGACCGGCGACCTGGGCTTCGTCGATGCCGACGGCGATCTGATCATGGCCGGACGGTCGAAGGAGCTGATCATCCGCGGCGGATACAACATCACGCCGCTCGAGATCGAAACGACGCTCCACCTTCATCCCGCGGTGCAACAGGCTGCGGTGGTCGGCGTTCCCCACGAGGTATTGGGTGAAGATATTGCGGCGGCGGTGACGCTGCGCCCAGGCGCTGACGCAAGCGCTGACGATATTCTGGCTTTCTGCCGCGAACATCTCGCCGACAACAAGGTGCCGCGGACCCTGGTCGTGATGGACGTAATGCCGCTCAATCCAAACGGGAAAATTCTGAAGAAAGACCTGGCCGGCCCGCTGGCAAAAGCGGCGGCGGACCGGCGAGCGGCCGCTTAGCGGACCCGCACGCGCCATCGCGCAATAGCGATGGTGTACACCTCAGCCTTTCAGCGTTTCAAACGGCACATTCTTGTCCATCCGCACCTCGCCCGGCATGCCCAGAACGCGCTCGGCGATCTGGTTGCGCAGCACCTCGTCCGCGCCGCCCGCGATGCGCATCACAGTCGAATAAATATAGTCATATTGAACGTCGCCTGCCGCGGTATCGCCGGCCTCCGGCGCGATCCCTGCAAGCCCCCGCATTTCCAGCGCGAGGCCGTTGGTTTTCTGATAACGCCCGGCATAGGCAAGCTTGACCATGCCCGCGAGCGCGCCGGGATTTTCCCCCCGCGACACCATCGTACGCAGCCGCGCCTGAAAGAAGCGCTCGCCCTGCTCCTCCGCCAGAGCCTCGGCCAGTTGCTGGCGGATCGCGCGGTCATCAAGCATTGTGCCGCCATGCCCGTCGGGCGTCGCCGCAGCAAAGTCCAGCAACGGTTCGACCCCGCTGCGATGTGCGCCGGAGCCGAGCCGTTCGCCCATCAGGACGGTCATGCAACATGCCCAGCCCTCACCTTCCGCGCCAATGCGATTGGCGTCGGGGATGCGAACGTCGGTGAGGAAGGTTTCGTTGAATTCGCTTGCGCCCGAAATCTGGCGGATCGGGCGCGTCTCGATCCCCGGCGTCTTCATGTCGACGACGAAGAAGGTCAGCCCTTTGTGTTTGGGCAACGTCGGGTCGCTGCGCACCACAAGGATGCCCCAGTCGGTCAGATGCGCCCAGCTCGACCAGACTTTCTGGCCGTTGACGATCCAATCGTCCGAACCATCCTCAGTGCGCACTGCCTTGGTGCGAAGTGCGGCCAGATCGGAGCCTGCGGCGGGTTCGGAAAAGAGCTGGCACCACGTCAGGTCGCCCTTCAGCGTCGCTTCGATAAAGCGGGCTTTTTGTTCGTCGGTGCCATGTTTCGCGATGACGGGAAGCGCCATACCGGTGCCAATCGAGGTGAACGGCCCCTTTGGAAGGTGATATTTGCCCTCCTCCTCGGCGAAGATCACCGCTTCGGCGCCTGACAGCCCCCGGCCGCCCAGCGCCTTCGGGAAGGTAAGCCCCGACCAGCCGCCGGCATAAAGTTCGCGCATCCAGGCGCGACCGCGATCAGCTTCCTCGATGTCGGGCATTTTATCACCGGGTGTGAGGACATGAGCGGGCGCGTGGGCCGCGAGCCAGGCGCGCGCTTCGGCGCGGAACGCTGCTTCATCCGGGCTGTCGTTGAAATCCATTTTATGCCGCTTTCACTTGGCTGCCGGGCTGCGCGTTCAGCAATCGGTCGGCCCAAAAGCCGCGACTGCCGAGATGCACTGCAAGCATCCGCTCGCGCCGGTAATAGAAATGGCAGTTCGCCTCGAACGTGTAGCCGATGCCGCCATGCACCTGAAGATTTTCGCGCGCCGCCAGTTCAAAGCATTTGATGCCCGAAAGGCGCGCCGCCGCCGCCGCCGCGGGAAGATCGCCGGGTGAAGATTCGGCGGCCCATCCGCCATAATAGGCATTAGATCGTGCGAGTTCGTTCGCGACGGCGACGTCGGCGAGCTTATGCTTGATCGCCTGATAGCCGGCGAGCGGACGCCCGAACATCCGTCGTTCCATGGCATAATCGCGCGCCATGGTCAGGCACGCGTCTGACGCGCCCGCGGCTTCAAACGCGGCCTGCACCGCAGCCTGATCGATCAGGCGGTCAAGCTTTCCGCTGCCCGGCATCGCTTCAGCCACGGCGTCGGCAAAGTCGAGGCGGTAATGCGGGCGGAGCTGGTCGAAGCTTTCCAGCTTGGTGCGTGTGACGCTCGGCTGGTCGAGTTCGACCAGCGCGAAGCCGCCATCGGCCACGAGGACAACCGCAATATCGGCAATGCCCGCGTCGGCGACCGGCATCTTGCTACCGCTGAGCTTGCCGTCGGTGAGCGTTGCGCTACGCCCAAAAACCGGACCCGGACCCTCGGCATAAGCGAAGGTTGCGACGGCGTGACCCGACGCAAGCTTTGGCAACCAGGCCGCTTTCTGCGCTTCGCTGCCCGCAAGCCCGATCGCCTCTGCCGCGAGGATGATCGAACTCATGAACGGCACCGCCGCGTTCGCGCCGCCCAGCGCTTCCATGATAACGCCGAGGTCGAGCGCGCCCAGTCCTAGTCCGCCATGCTCTTCGGGGATCGCAGCGCCCAGAAAACCCATATCGGCCAACGCGCGCCACAACGGTTCGTCCCATTCGGCGCCCGAATCGATCAAGGTGCGCAATCGGTCGAACGATGACATATCGGCCAGAAGGGACCGCGCTTGCTCGCCGAGCATTTTCTGTTCATCGCTGAGGTCGAAATTCATCGCAGGCCTTGCCCTATTGTTGTGGTCTGTGTCATAGCGAGTTGTATAACTAGGTCAACCATGAGAACGACCGTGAGAGGATGGGTCTTCGATGCATTATGAAACGATCCTGGTCGATGTCGCCGATCACATCGCGACGATCACGCTCAACCGGCCCGATGCGATGAACAGTTTCACCAAGCAGATGATGGACGAATTCGAACATCTGTGGAAGTGGATTGGCCGCGAGGACGATATCCACTGCTGCGTGCTGCGCGCGACGCCGGGCAAAGCTTGGTGCACGGGGGTCGACGTCAAGGAATCGCAAAAACCGGGCGGCACCGTCGTCGATCTCGCGAATATCTGGCATTGCGAGGATCCGGGCAATTATCTCGGCCCCAAATCGATGAATTGCTGGAAGCCGATCATCGCCGCGGTGCACGGCATGGCGGCTGGTGGCGCCTTTTATTGGCTCAACGAGAGCGACATAATCATCTGCTCCGAAGAGGCGACCTTCTTCGATCCCCATGTAACATATGGGATGACGAGCGCGCTCGAACCGATCGGTATGACCTATCATATGCCGCTGCATGACGTGCTGCGCATGGTGCTGCTCGGCAATGATGAACGCATCGGCGCCGGCACTGCGCTGCGTATCGGGCTGGTGAGCGAAATTACCACGCTCAACGATCTGTGGCCGCGCGCGCACGAATTGGCGACAGCCATCGCCGCGAAACCGCCCGCCGCAACCGCCGGATCGGTAAAGGCGATCTGGGAGTCGCTCGACTTACCGCGCAGCGTGGCGCTGCAACAGGGCCTCAAATACTGCCAGATCGGCAATCCGGTCGGCGTCCCGCAGGTGAACCGCACGGCGCTGATGGCTGACAAGGCGAAGAAGTTCACGGTCCGCTAGACGCGGCACCTCACCCAGCCAGAACCGCCCTCTTTTCGGGCAAGGAACCGAAATCCTATGTCGATTTTATATGACGAAGGGCAACAGGCGATCGCGACCGAGTCGCGCCGCATACTCGAAGCGCGGATGAGCAAGGACGCGCTGTTACCGCTGCTGGAGACGACCGGCCAGTATCATTCCGGTTTCTGGGACACGGCAAAGGAACAGGGGTGGACCGCGCTCGCGCTGCCCGAGGAATATGGCGGGCTGGCGCTCGGCCTCGTCGAACTCGGGCTGATCGCCCATCAGGCCGGGCGCACCGTAAGCGGGGCACCCTTCCTGATATCAAGCTTTGGCGCTGCCAAGGCGATCGAGCTTTATGGATCAAATAGGCAAAAGGCCCGGTGGCTGCCCGGCCTTGCGAGCGGCGAGATCATCGGGACGGTTGCGTTCGCCGAAGGGCCCGACGCCCTCCCGACCCGATCGCAGCTGACCTTTACCGACGATCGGATTGACGGGACCATGACCGGCGTTACCGGGGGGCTGGCGGCCGATATCGCTATTGTGCTTGCGAACGGCTCCGGCGTGGCGGTTCTTGCCGTCGCCGAACTCGGCAATGTGCAGAGCACGGCGGTTCAGAGTTTCGACAACAGCCGCTGCTATGCTAATCTGACCTTTGCGAACGCTCCTGCCGAATTGTTGGCATCGGGCACGCCAGCGCGCGACGCCGCGCTCCATATTCTGGCGCTGCAGGCGGTCATCACCGCGCACGAGCAAACCGGCGGCGCCGAGGCAATGATGGAAGCTGCGCGCGACTATGCCCTGACGCGCCGCGCCTTTGGCCAGGTCATCGGCGCCTTTCAGTCGGTCAAGCACCGCATCGCCGAACTCTACGGCTTCGTCGAACTTGCGCGCGCAAACTGCATCCATGCCGCGTCACGCGACGGCGCCGCCGATTTCATCACGGCTGCCGCCGCAGCGCGCCTTTCGGCGACCGAGGCTTATGACACGGCGGCGCGCGATGCCATCCAGATCCACGGCGGCATCGGGGTGACGTGGGAAGCAGGCCTTCACCTCCATATGCGCCGCGCGCGCAGCCTGGCGATCGAACAGGGCAACAGCCTGTTCTGGGAAGATGTTCTGGTCGACCACCTGTTGGGAGAAATCGCATGAGCGACCTGGAAGCCTATCGCGCCAAGGCCGCGATCTGGCTCGAATCGATGGTGCCGACGTTCGGGAAAGCCGCGCGCAAGAGCCTGTCCGAAGCCGACGACATTGCGCTCGCCCGCCGTTATCAGGCGGTAAAATTCGAAGCGGGTTACGCCGGTATCAACTGGCCGGTCGAATATGGCGGCCAGGGGCTCGGGCATCTCGAAAAGGTGACCTTCGACAGCGAGGAAATGAAGCACGGCTTTCCCAACGCCTATTTCGGCATTTCGCTGGGAATGCCTGTCCCCATCCTGATGCAGTTTGGCGAAGACAAGATTTTCGTGAAGGAGCGCGTGCTGAAAGCACTGCGCGGCGAGGAAATCTGGTGCCAGCTGTTTTCCGAGCCGGCGGGCGGGTCCGATCTTGCGGGCCTGCGCACCAAGGCCGAGCCCGACGGAAACGGGTGGAAGATCAACGGGCAAAAAGTCTGGACCAGCTGGGCGCAATATTCGGATTATGGCGTCATTGTCGTCCGCACCGACCCCAATGTGCCGAAGCACAAGGGGCTGACGTATTTTTGGGTCGACATGAAAGCGGAGGGCGTCACCGTGCGACCGATCAAGCTTGCTGGGGGCGACAGCCACGTCAACGAGGTGTTCTTCGACGACGTAAAAGTGTCTGACGACCATCGTATGTCGCCCGTCGGGGGCGGTTTTGCGGTCGCGATGGCGACGCTGATGATTGAACGTTATGTCGCCACCGACAGCGGCGGCTTTGGCCCCCCACTCGATCTGTTCGTCGAGCTGGCTAAATCCACCCTGATTCAGGGTCGGCCGGCGATTGAAGATGGCCGCATCCGGCAGCAGATTGCGCGCAACCATGCGATGCGGGCCGGGCTTAACGCAATCACCGCACGCGCGATGGCGATGATGCAGGCGGGAATGACCCCCGGCCCCGAAGGCTCGCTCAACAAGCTGATTTCCGTGCGTTCGCGCCAGAAACTCTCGGAGCTTGCGATCGATCTTCAGGGTAGCGACGGCTTCGCATTTGACGACCATGCGTCGCAAAAAGACAATTGGACGTCGAGCTGGATCAACGCGCCGACGGGCCGCATCGCCGGGGGGGCCGATGAGATGCTTCTCAACACCATCGCCGAGAAAGTCCTTGGGCTGCCCCAGGACCACCGCCCCGACAAAGGCGTCCCATTCAACCAGATACCTGCCTGATCACAAGGAAGCCACACTATGACCGAAGCCTATATCATCGACGCTGTCCGTACGCCGCGCGGCATAGGAAAGCCCGGCAAGGGAGCGCTCTCGCATTTGCACCCGCAGCATTTGGCCGCAACCGTTCTGAAGGCGATCAAGGAGCGCAACAAGCTCGACACTGCAACGGTTGACGACGTCATATGGTCCACCTCGACGCAGCGCGGCAAACAGGGTACCGACCTCGGCCGCATGGCAGCGCTGTCGGCGGGCTATGACGTCAAGGTATCGGGCGTGACGCTCGATCGCTTTTGCGGCGGCGGCATCACATCGGTAAACCTTGCCGCAGCGGCGGTGATGAGCGGAATGGAAGACTGCGTCATCGCGGGAGGCACCGAGATGATGAGCTATACCGCGCAACTGGCCGCCGACGAGGCCAATGCCGGGATCAAGCCGTTGGGCATGGGCGCGGGCAATCCCGCACTCGACGCCATCCATCCACAATCGCACCAGGGCGTTTGCGGCGACGCGATCGCTGCCCGCGAAGGAATCAGCCGCGAAGCAGTCGACGCGCTCGCGCTCGTCAGCCAGCAGCGCGCCGACCGGGCGATCAAGGAAGGCCGCTTCGCCAGATCGGTGGTGCCGGTGTACAACGAAGACGGCAGCGTCGCGCTCGACCATGAGGAATTCCCCCGGCCAGAGACGACCGCCGAAGGCCTCGCCGGGCTCAAGGCCAGTTTCGGGGCGCTCAAGGATTTCGACCTGGGCGGCGGCGTCACTTTCGCCAAGCAGATTCAGCGCGTCTATCCCGACCTAGAATGGGAGGGTGTCCATCACGCGGGCAACAGCTCGGGCGTTGTCGATGGTGCGGCAGCCTTGCTGATCACATCAAAAGATTATGCGGACAAAAACGGCCTGAAACCGCGCGCCCGTATTGTCGCCTATGCCAATATCGGCGATGATCCGACACTGATGCTGAACGCCCCGGTGCCCGCAGCGAAGAAGGTGCTCGAAAAGGCCGGTCTGACCAAGGACGATATCGACGTCTGGGAAATCAACGAGGCCTTCTCGGTCGTCGCCGAGAAATTCATTCGCGATCTCGATCTCGATCGAGAGAAGGTGAATATCAACGGCGGTGCGATGGCGCTCGGCCATCCGATCGGCGCCACCGGCTCGATCCTGATCGGCACCGCGCTCGACGAACTTGAGCGTTCGGGCGGTCGCTACGGTCTGGTGACAATGTGCGCCGCCGGAGGAATGGCGCCCGCCATCGTGATCGAGCGCATCTAGTCGCCGTCCGTTGATACTGGAAGCGGGCCGTGAAATCGGAGGATGTCGTTGAGTATCGCCAAGATGGGATGCCGCGGCGCGCGAGCGTCGCCGAACGCTGAACTTCGTCGGCGTGGGCGTACATGCGACCGCTGTCAGATCGATTCAGCTTTTTTGCGAGGATTTGTTGAACGTGGGCGTATTGAGTGCCGATGGCCTGGATCACATCAAAGAGGCGATCTGCTCTGAACTCGCCATCGGGAAGTGCGCCCCGGTGTCCGATCAACGCGAATTTGACGATATCCCAAGGCGCCGGATCCACGCCGTGTTTCATATCGCACCCGGCGAACCTCCTCGGGACAATCCGTGCACGCTCGACGATTTCGAGGATGCTCTTGGCGAATATCACGCCGCTTGACCGGCCGGCGAAACGGACGTCGGGAGGCGATTGTGACTGACCCAACCCTCGCACGCAAAACCGAAACGGCGCGGGCGGTCTCGATCGGCGAGCCACTCCGAACGCCGCTGTTTCGCCGCATCTGGCTCGCAAGTCTTCTCTCCAACCTCGGCCTGCTTATTCAGGGCGTAGGCGCGGCTTGGGCAATGACCGAACTGACATCTGCTGCCGATATGGTGGCGCTGGTTCAGACTGCCTTGATGCTGCCGATCTTGCTCCTGTCGATCATGGCGGGCGCAATCGCCGATATGTACGATCGCCGCAAAGTTGGATTGATCGCGCTTTCGATCTCCCTTCTCGCTGCCGCTGGGCTCACCGCACTCACCGCCATCGACATGCTGACACCCTGGCTTCTTTTGGCCTCGTGTTTTGCGATCGGCACCGGCATGGCTCTATTCGGACCGGCTTGGCAAGCCTCCGTCTCCGAGCAGGTTCCCGCTCACACGCTTCCGCAGGCCGTCGCGCTGAACTCGATCAGTTACAATATCGCGCGCAGCTTTGGTCCGGCGATAGGCGGGGTGATTGTCGCGACTGCCGGTGCAGTTGCCGCCTTTGCCGCAAATGCATTCCTGTACGTCCCGCTGCTGATTGTCCTCCTGCTTTGGCGCCGCAACCACGTTCCGCCGCGGCTTCCCGCCGAGCGCATCGATCGAGCCATGGCATCGGGTTTACGTTACATCCTCCATTCACCGTCGATCCGTACAGTTTTATGGCGGACGTTTTTCACCGGCGTAGCAGGCGGATCCATATCGGCGCTGATGCCGATTATAGCGCGCGATAACCTTGGCGGCGGTGCGCAAACCTACGGCTTGATCTTGGGAGCATTTGGCGTCGGCGCCGTTGCGGGCGCTCTTACTATTGGAGCGATTCGTCATCGCGTGTCGGGCGAGGCGGCCGTCAGTTTTTCAGCTGTTATCATGGCGGTGGGCATTGCGATCGTCGCTCTGAGCGGATCGATCGTCCTGACGGCAGTTGCCCTGCTCGCTACTGGCGCCGCATGGATGGTCAGCATAACCTTATTCAATATCGGCGTTCAGTTGGCGGCGCCACGCTGGGTCGCGGGACGGGCTCTCGCCGGTTTTCAGGCGGCCATTGCTGGCGGAGTGGCCATCGGCAGCTGGTTTTGGGGGCATATTGCACAGGACCATGATGTCGCGACGGCGCTACTTATGTCCGCCGGCACAATGGCGGCCAGCCCCCTGCTCGCCCTATGGCTCCGTATGCCGCCCGGCGAACAGAGCGGTCAGGATGGTGTCGAGCAAGCCGCGCCTGATGCCAAGCTTGCACTGACTGCCCGCAGCGGTCCCATCGTCGTCGAAATCGAATATCGCGTTGCCACGAGCGAAGCGCGCGATTTCTATGGTGCCATGCAGAAGGTCGGACGTACCCGGAATCGCAATGGCGCCTATAGTTGGTCAATCGCGCGTGACATTGTCGATCCGGAGTTGTGGACCGAAAGGTTCCACTGCCCAACGTGGCTCGACTATCTTCGTCATCGCAGCCGATATACGGTTGCCGAACTGGCGCTGCAAACGGAAGCGGAAGCTTTTCACCAAAGCGCCGAACCAATGCGCGTCCGCCGGATGCTGGAACGACCATTCGGATCGGTTCGCTGGAAGGATGACGCGCCAGATCAAGGCAATAACGAAGTCTTGCCCATCATGTCTGCCTAGGCAGCAGAAAGCACCGCACCAAGTTGCATTCAAACAACCCAATCGAGCGACTCAATGGCGAGATCGATGGGCGCACCGACGTCGTCGGCATCTTCCCCAATGAGGCGGCGATTACGCGACTCGTCGGCGCCATCCTGCTGGAACAAAATGATGAATGGGCGGTCCAGCGTTGCCGCAACATGACCCTTGAGAGCATCTCGGGATTAAGCGATAATGGCATCTTCACGTTGCCCGCCATGGCAGCATGATCAAGCCGGCTTGGCCGGAGATCGCTAAGGCTGCGCCGGCGAACCTACACCATCAAATGGGACACGACCCCCGCAGGGAAGCGGTGAACGACTAGCAGGGACGCTACTCGCTACCCGCTTCCCCTACCTTCTGCGAGGCAATTGGGATTGAACCGGATAGTTGCCGACGAAGCTAGAAATTGACCCGCGCACCAACGGTAAGATATGTTCCAACGACATCGTACAACGTGCTGTTGACGGTGATGAGCGGCGGTTTGCGGTCGAAAACATTGTTGACGTTGCCGAACAGCATGAAGCGATCGTCGATCTTGAAGCGTGCCCCAAGATCCACATAGGTCCGCGAAGCGATCTTGTTGTTGATCAGGGTCGTGCGCGTCCGGTCAAAATTGCCGCCGTCGATATAGCGGGCACGGATGTCGAAGCCGAGGTTGGCATCCTCATAAGTTGCGCTGAGCGTTCCGCGCCATTTGGGCGTGGCGCGCAGGACCGAGTCTCCGACGTCGCCCGCCGTTTCGACGCGGCTGAGGCCGGTATCGAACACCAGTTTGTCAACGTAGGTCGCCAGCGCACGAATGCGGATGCTGCCTGGCAGGCCGGCACCGACATTCGACAGGCTGGTGACATAAGATGCCTCCATATCGAACCCACTGGTCTCGAAGCTCGCAATATTCTGCTGGTTGGCGGCGACCTGCACGACCGTTCCCGTCGCATCGCGTGTGATCCGATCGCACGCTGCGGCACTGCCACGCACACAAGCGAGCGTCAGGTTCGAGCCGTTCAGCGCCGTGATCGCACCGTCGATCTTGATCTTGTAATAGTCGACCGAGGCGCTGAAACCGCGCAGATAAGACGGCGAATAGGTCGCGCCGATTGATGTTGTATAGCTCACTTCGGGCACCAGATCGGGGTTGCCGCCGGTGAAGGTCGTCACGGTGGACGGCGTCGGATTATAGGCCGGGTTGGCTGCGGCACGGCCAGCCCTGTCCTGATCGTTGAGCGGCCCGATGTTGATCGAGCGGACCGCGAAAAGCTCGCCGACGCTTGGCGAACGAATATCCCGCGAACGCGTTGCGCGCAGCAGCAGATCGTTGAACAAGCGCGCGGTGCCGCCAGCTTTCCATGTCCAGATGCCGCCGCTGGTGCTGTAGTCGGAATAGCGCGCCGCGCCGCTGAGGTCGATTTCGACCGCATTTTCAAGTTTGAGCAGCGGCAGCAGGAGTTCGCCGAACGCTTCCTTCACGTTGAACCCTCCTGACGTCGGCGTCGAAAAGACGAGAATGCCGAAGTTGCCGGCGTTCGCCACCGTGAAGTCGTCGCGCGATGAGATCTGTTCTTCCCAGCGCGCCTCTGCACCAAGCGCCAAGGTCACCGGGCCAGCCCACAAGGAAAAGAGATCGCCCTGAATTTCGGCCCCGGCAGAATCGAGCTTGGTCGTCCCGAAGGCCTGCTGCGTTCCCGTGAAATAGGCGCGCGCTTCGGGCGACGCGTTCAATGCCCCAAAGGGATTGAGCGGCCGGCACGCGGCATCGTCGTTCGCCGGATTGGCGTCGATATTGATGCCGCAGACAATTTGCCCGCCGCTCGACACCGCATTGACCGAATTATTGAACTGCCGGACCAGGCGCGAGTTGCCCATGGCCTGTTCGCTGTCGACCTCGCCATGGCTGTACCACGCTTTGTAACGGAAGCCGTTGCCGAACGTCCCGTCGACGCCAATTGCGGCTTCCTTGCTCACGCGCAGGCCGCGGAACTGCAATTGCAGAATGTCGTTGAAATAGCGTCCGAAGGTGAAGCTGGTCTCGCCCGCGGCGGCGAGTTGATCGCGGATCGCGGTGGACAAATAGGGGTTGTTCGCCTGGATCGTCAAATAGGGCAGACCGAGCGCGCCACCGACCGTATAGTCGCCGAAGAACGGGGCGTTCGACAGCGCGCGGGCATAGCTGCCATCGACCCAGAAGGTCGCATCGCCCACTTCATAGCTTAGCCGGGCATAGGTGCTCAGCCGTTCGAAAGGCGAGGAGGCGGGGATAGTGTCGTATAGATTGATGCCGTCCTCGCCGCCGACCATCCGCAGCGGGAAGGCACCTGCACCGACGCTGGTGCCGCGGCGGAAAGCGCGCAGCGTCCCATCGGGATTGAAGGTCTGTCCGGCCAGAACGCCGCTGGTGATCAGACCGCCCAGCGTGACGTTCCCGAAGTTCACGTCGTTCACCAATTCCGAGCCCGTGCCCGACGGAATGAAATCGGGGCTGTTGAGGTTGGGCCGGGTACTCCGGTCGATCACGCCGGCGTCTTTGACAAATTCCCCGCCGATTATGAATTGACCGCGTCCGTCGGCAAAGCTGGTGCCGAATTTTGCATCAAAGCCATAGCGGAACCCGTCGCCACGCGACGATATGCCGACATTTCCGCCAATCGACAGACCGTCATAATCCTTGTCGAGAATGATGTTGACGACGCCCGCGACCGCGCCCGAACCCCAGGCCGCCGAAGCACCGCCAGTCACGACCTCGACGCGCTCGACCAGGTTTGTCGGAATGAAATTCAGATTGCCCTCGCCCACGAAGCGGCGGCCGTCGAGCAGCACCAGCGTGCGGTTGGAACCCAGGCCGCGCATATCGACGGGCGCGGTACCGGTCGACGTATTGCCGTTCGATACGCTCGGCGTGGTCGTGGGGCGGATTTGGGGAAGGTCGTTCAGAACCTGCTGGATGTTCGGACGCGCGCCCAGGCGCAAGTCCTCATCGCCGATCACCGTGGTGGGCGTCGGCTGATCGAACCCGGCACGTGCGATGCGCGATCCTGTAACAAGGATCTCTTCGTCTGCCGAAGCCGCCGTCTCGGACGCCGTCTGCGCCGCTGCCGGCATTGCGAGCATCAAACCGATGGCGAGCGCCGCGCTGCTGCTACTCCGAGCGAACCGGAAACCGGCCTTGTCACTATCTTTACGCATCTCATCCGCCCCTTGTGCTGGGCCGCTCGTTGGCAGCCGACCCTGTGTCTGTTTCAAGAAACTGCCATAATGTCCTATTCAGGACAACATATTTCTTAAGCGAGAAAATAGGCCCATAATTGACAAGGTGCGTTTGTTGCGGTCTTTAATGCCCTCGGTGTCGAATCGGACCCGAAAACCGGGATGACGGAGTTGCTGATGTCGCGCTTGGGCTCGCCGCTGATCTTGTGTCTCGCCGCTGCCGTGGCGCAGCCGGCATCCGCGCAGGATCTGTCGAAATATACCCCGCAGGCCTTGGAGAGCGAGCTCACCACAACCGCTGATCCGCGGATCGCGGTAATGGTGCCGATGCGCGACGGGGTTCGGCTATCGACCAACATCTACACGCCCAAGAACGCTTCCGGTCGCTTGCCCGTGATCCTGTGGAAGACGCCTTACAACGAGCACAAGCTGCGCGGATCGACGCAGCGCTATGCGATTGAGGCGGTGCGGCGCGGCTATATCTTCATCGTCCAGAACGAACGCGGGCGGTATTTCTCCGAAGGCAAATACGAGATTCTCGGCAAGCCCCAGACCGACGGTTACGATACGCTGAGCTGGATCGCGGCACAGGACTGGTCAAACGGCAAGATCGGCACGCTCGGCTGCTCGTCCTCGGCCGAATGGCAACTCGCACTCGCCGCGCAGAACCATCCCTCGCATGCGGCGATGGTGCCGATGGCGGCGGGCGCCGGGATCGGCAAGGTCGGGCGGTTTCAGGAACAGGGAAATTGGTACACCGGCGGCGTACCGCGCAGCCTGTTCTTCGTCTGGCTCTATGGCGTCGACAATCCGGTCCGCGCCCAGCTTCCCGCCGACATCGATGAGGTAACGCGCGCACGGGCGACGCTCAACAATGACCTCGCCGCGACCAAGCCCTCGGTCGATTGGGCCAAGCACATCAAATCGCTGCCCATTGCGAACCTGCTTTCCAGCCTGGGTGAACCGCCGCAGACGTTCGACACCCTGATCGCCCGCACGCCCGCCAATCCGGCATGGCGCGAAGGCGGACTTTATCACGATGACATGGGCTGGGGCGTCCCCGCGCTGTGGTTCAACAGCTGGTATGACGTGTCGATCGGCCCTAATCTCGAGCTGTTCAATCACGCGCGCGCAAGCACCGAGGATGCGGAGGCGGCCGCCAATCAATATGTCGTCATCGCGCCCGTTACCCACTGCGGCTATGCCCGGCTGGGCAAGGACACAGTCGTCGGCGAGCGTTCGATGGGCGACACCAGCTTCGACGTCGACGGCGCGGTCTTCGGCTGGTTCGATCGCTGGCTGAAGGGAAACAAAATGGCGTTTCCCGATTCAACGCCGCATGTTCGCTATTTCGCGATGGGCGCAAACCAGTGGAAGAACAGCGAGAGCTGGCCGCCAAAAAATGTCCGCCCGCTCCGCTTCTACCTCAGCAGTAACGGCGATGCGAACAGCCTCTATGGCGGCGGCAAATTGGTTGCGGAAGCGCCGACCACCGGGACCGCCGATCGTTTCCGATACGATCCGATGAACCCCGTGCCCACGGTCGGCGGCGGCGATTGCTGCAACGGCGGCATCGTGATTCCCGGCGCGTTCGATCAGCGCGGCGTGGAGGCGCGCAACGATGTGCTCGTCTATTCGAGCGAACCGCTGGAAAATGCGGTCGAGGTCAGCGGCTTTGTCGATGCGGTGCTTCAGGTTTCCTCCAGCGCCCCCGACACCGATTTCGCGGTCAAGCTGGTCGATGTCGCGCCAGATGGTACCGCCTGGATCATCGGGGATACGATCTTTCGGGCGCGCTACCGGAACAGTTTCGACAAACCGGCGATGATGCAGCCGGGCCAGGTTTACACGATCAAACCGTCGCCGATCGCGACCAGCATCCGCTTCGGCAAGGGACATCGCATCCGCATCGAAGTGACATCGTCGAACTTTCCCAAGTTCGTGCGCAACCTCAACACCGGCGGCGCCAACGAGACCGAGAGCAAGGGGCAGAGCGCCGACAACATCGTCCACCACGGGCCGGGACACCTGTCCTATGTCGAGTTACCGGTGGTGAGGTGAATCAAACCGCTTGATGTTTCTGATTAGGATTATATGATCCTAATTTGAAAACACCTCAGGGGGAGCTTCCATGCAATTGTCTCGTCGCCGGGCGCTATGCGTCGTCGCTGGTACGGCGCTCGCCGCCCCCCATATCGCGCGGGCCGCCTTCCAGGTCAGCCCCTTCAGCGGCAAAACCTATTCAAAGCGCGCGGTCGAACTCGTCAAAAGCTCGGTGGTCGTCGACATGCTCGCGCCGATCAAGATCGATTTTGATCCGTCCTTTTACGCCAAGCCGATGAGCGAGCAGATGGCCGCCGATTTTCGCGCTAGCGGCCTCAGTGCAATCCACCATGCCGTCGGCATCGGCGGCCCGACAGCGAAAGAACAGGCGCTCAGCTTCTTCGCCATCTGGGGCAATTATGTCGCGCGCAACAGCGACGTGCTGACCGGTGTCGATACGTTTGCCGACATCCTCGACGCCAAAAAGAATGGCAAGGTCGCGGTGATCATGGGGCTGCAGAATGCCGATCATTTCCTGCGTCCCGCCGATGTGAAAAGCTTTTACGAGCTGGGGCAGCGCTGTGCGCAGGTCACCTATAATTCGCAGAACCGTATCGGGTCGGGATCGACCGACCGGGTCGACGGCGGGGTTAGCGATTTCGGCGTGTCGATCATTGAGGCGATGAATGCGGTCGGCATGCTGGTCGATGTCTCGCACAGCGGCGACCGCACGACGCTCGATGCGATCGAAATTTCTAAAAAACCCATTTCGATCACGCACAGCAACTGCCGTGCCCTGATCGATCACCCGCGCGTCAAAACCGACGCAGCGATCGAGGCGATGGCGGCGAAGGGCGGGGTGATGGGAATCACCGGTGTTCGCAATTTCGTGAGCAAGACTGACCCGACGACGATCGTGAATTACGCCGACCATATCGATCATGTCGTCAAGTTGGTCGGTATCGACCATGTCGGCATCGGGACCGATGCCGACCTCTATGGCTATGACGACACTTCGCCCGAGATGAACAAGATGCTGCGCGGCGCCTACAAGGACAGCTATGCGTTTCGCGAAAAAATCGACATCGACGGCTTCGATCATCCGCTCAAGATGTTCGATCTGACCGAAGAACTGATCCGCCGCGGCTATTCCGACGCCAATATCCGCGCTGTGCTCGGCGGCAACTTCCAGCGGCTGCTGACCGCGACATGGGGCGGCTGATGAACGCGCCAGCGGAACGCATGGTGGGCACTTTATTGCTGCCGCAACCCTATGTCCTTTTTCTGGGCGACGTGACGATCGCGGGCTATGCCAAGACCGCGTTCGGGCTGCGCGACTGGGCGGCCGAAAAATGTGTCGGCGAAATCCGGCTCGATGGCGCCACGGTCACCACCGGTCTGGACGAAATGACCGCGGCGGAAGCGCAATCGCGCGGCGCGCGCGCCCTGCTGATCGGCGTCGCCAATCCGGGCGGCGTCATTCCGGCAAGCTGGCGCGCTTCGCTGGTCGAAGCGCTGGAGGCTGGCCTCGATCTGATCGCCGGCATGCATATGCGACTTTCCGACATCCCGGAACTGGCCACTGCCGCGCAGCGACTCGGCCGCCAGCTCATCGACGTGCGGGTGCCGCCCGCACAAATCCCGATCGCCAATGGGCGCAAGCGCAGCGGGAAGCGGCTGCTCACGGTCGGTACCGATTGCGCGCTCGGCAAAAAATACACGGCTCTGGCGCTCGCCGGTGCCTTTGCGCGGCGCGGCCTCGATGTCGATTTCCGCGCGACGGGGCAAACCGGCATCATGATCGCGGGCGGCGGCATCCCCATGGACGCAGTCATCTCCGACTTCGAGGCCGGCGCGGCAGAGATCTTGTCACCCGATGCGGCGACCGGCCATTGGGACGTGATCGAGGGGCAAGGCGCGATCACCCACCCCGCTTACGCCGGCGTGTCGCTGGGTCTGCTCCACGGCAGCCAGCCCGACGTCTTCGTCGTCTGCCATGAACCCGGCCGGACCGAGATGATTGGCACCGCCGGCTATGAACTGACGAGCATTGAAGAGATTGTCGAACTCACCCTGGTGCTCGGTCGCCGGACCAATTCCGCGATCCGTTGCGGCGGCTTTTCGTTCAACACGTCGGCGATGGGGGCGGCCGAGGCAGCCGCGCTCATGGCTACCGAAAGCCGTCGGCTCGGGCTGCCCGTGGCGGACCCGATGCGTGGTGGTGCTGCCTTCGACGCGCTTGTCGAAAGCTGCCTCGCATGACCCGCGCGCCATTCAACGATTTTACGGAGACTTGCATGACCCGTTTTCCGGCCCTGCGCCGTACCGCCCTTGCCGCCGCGCTGCTCGGCTCGATCGCCCTGACGTCCGCCGCCACGGCGCAGGCCGCCGCGGAATCCGCCTACAGCATTCCGCAGGACCGGATCGGAGGACTTGCCGATTTCGTCGATGGCGTGATGGCGCAACAGATCGCGACTCGCGAAGTCGCCGGCGCCGTCGTCACCGTCGTTTACCGCGATAAAGTTCTTTTCTCGCGCGGTTACGGATTTGCCGATGTCGACAAGGGGATTGCAGTGGACGGAGGGCAGACGCTGTTCCGGCCGGGATCGGTCTCCAAAATGTTCACCTGGACAGCCTTGCTGCAACAGGTCGAGGCAGGTCGCGTCGATCTCGACGCCGATGTGAACCGCTATCTGGATTTCAAGATCCCCGAATTCGAAGGCGAGCCGATCCGCGTGCGCGACCTGTTGTCGCACACCCCCGGGATGAGCGACGTCGGCGGGCTGACCGCCCCCACGCCCGACAAGATCACCCCCTATGTCGAATGGATGAAGACGCATATACCGACGCGCCATTGGCCGGCGGGGACCGAGACGTCTTACTCGAATTACGGCTCGGTGCTCGCAGGCTATATCGTCGAGCGCATGTCGGGAGAGGCTTTTCCCGACTATGTCGAAAAGCATATCTTCGCGCCGCTTGGCATGAATTCCACGACGTTTCGCGAACCGCTGCCCGCCGCGCTCGCGCCGCGGATGGCAACCGGTTATCAGTTCAAGGACGGACGGCTGGTCGCCGATCCATTCGAGCTGTTCAGCCCTGTAATGCCGGCGGGATCGGGAACGAGCAGCGGGTCCGACATGGCGCGCTTCATGATCGCAATGATGAACGGCGGCGCGCTGGGCAAGGCGCGCATCCTGAAGCCCGCATCGGTCAAATTGCTGATGACCGATTCGGTCGCCAACGCCCCCGGCATGCCGGGCATGGCGCACGGATTTTTTGTCGTTCGCGAAAAAGGCCCGCGCATGGTCGGTCATGGCGGCAACACCGGCGATTTCCATTCGAATATGATCCTGGCGCCCGAGGCCGGACTGGGCTTTTTCATCTCTGAAACCGGCGGCCAGGGCAGCTATGGCGGGCGCACCGAGCTGACTGAAGCGCTGATCGGCCGGTTGTTCCCGGTCACGCCCGCTCCGCGCATTGCCGCCCCCGCCGACGAAACATTGCCGCTCGGCGCCTATCGCGGCAACCGCCGCGACTATACGCGCCCGGCCAACCCCGAACGAGACCTGAAGATCGCTGCGGCAGGCGCGAATGCGGTCACGATAACCAACGAGGGCAAGACGACCTATTGGGAACGCGTCGGGCCGATGCGGTTCGAGCAGGTAACTGGCGCGCGGGCGGGCGGTCCATATGAGCAATTGCTGTTCCACGGTGCCGAAGGGCGTTGGCGCCTGTCGTTCACATCGCAGCCGCATGTCCTTTACCATTTCGTTCAGCCTTGAGGAGAAGCCACTATGAAGCTCTTGATCGCCCTTGCGCTTTCCTGCGCCCCCGTCGCGGCCCTCGCGCAAACCGTGGCCGCCGATACCCCCGGCCAGCTCACCAGCGGCGTACAATATGTCCAGCCCAAGGACTGGACCGCGTCTAGGCAGGGCTCCGCGCTCATCTTTACCTCACCCGAGGGTGATCTTCGCATCATGGTCGCCGAAATCGGCGCCGCCACCGACGCCGCGGACGCGGCGGCAAAGGCCTGGGCCGTCATCCGCCCCGGCGCGGCACCGACGCTGCGCACCAGCACCGCCGCGCCCCCAGCAGACGGCTGGGACGAACGAGTCGGCTTCGCTTACGACACCCTGCCGACCGAGCGCGCCGCGCGCTCGGCGACGGCGCTGCGCAAGGGCTCTGCCTGGACGGTCCTGGTCATCGATGGCTCGGCGGGTACCGCTGCCAAACGCTCGGCCGCCATGTCGGTGGTCGCTCAGAGCCTACGTCCGGCGGGTTTCCAGAAGGAAAGCTTTGCCGGCAAGACCGCGCACGAACTCACTCCCGAGCGCATCAAGCTGCTCACTGACTTTATCGAGCAGAGCCGTCAGGAACTCGAAGTCCCCGGCGTCGGCTTCGCGCTGATCGATGACGGCAAGGTGCTATGGCAAGGCGGCTTCGGCGTCCGCGCACTCGGCTCGCCCGAAAAGGTCGACGAGCACACCAAGTTCATGATCGCGTCGAACACCAAGGGGATGACCACCCTCCTCCTCTCGACGCTAGCCGACGAGGGCAAGCTGCGCTGGGACGATAAGGTCGTCGATCTCTACCCCGAATTCCGCCTCGGCAACGACGAAGTCACCAAGTCGGTCGAGGTCAGGCATCTGATCTGCGCCTGCACCGGCCTGCCGCGCAAAGACTTCGGCTTCATCCTCGCCGACAAGGGCCAGCCCGCAGCGGACACCTTCAAGCAGCTGGCTGACACGATGCCGACCAGCAAGTTCGGTGACCTGTTCCAGTATAACAACCAGCTCGCCTCGGCGGCGGGTTATGTCGGCGGGCATATCCTCTATCCAAAGATGGAGTTTGGCGCCGCCTATGACCGGGCAATGGAAGAAAAGGTCTTCGGGCCGCTCGGCATGAAGGACAGCACCTTTGACTATGCCGAGGGCATGGCCGGCAACTGGGCGGCACCGCACGGCCTCGACATCGACGGCAAGGTGACGTTGATGTCGAACGACTTCAACTGGTCGCCTTACCCCTATCGGCCCGCGGGCGCCGCCTTCTCGACTACTGCCGACATGGTCCGGTACGTCCAGCTCGAACTCGGCAAAGGCATGCTCGACGGCAAGCGCGTGGTAAGCGAGGCCAATTTGCTCGCGCGTCGCGAAAAGGGTGTCCAGGTCGGACCCGACAGCTGGTACGGCATGGGGCTGTTCCAGCGCGACGCCTCGGGCGTGCAGGTCGTCACCCACGGCGGCACGCTGGTCGGCTATCACAGCAACTGGTTTGCACTTCCCGAGTCTGGCGTCGGCCTCGTTATCCTGGTCAACAGCGATCCGGGCGCGTCGATGCTGGCGCCGACGCTCCGCCGCCTGCTCGAAATACTCTACGACGGCCAGCCCGAGGCCGCGCGCGACGTCACCGCGGCCGCGACGCGGATCGCGGCGCAGGCCAAGGCGAAGCGCGAGCGGCTGACCTTTCCTGGCGACGCTGCCGTACTGGCGGGCCTGGCTGGTCATTACCGCGATCCGACGGTGGGCCAGATTACGATCACCGAGAAGAACGGCCAGAAATGGATCAAGGCCGGCTTCGTCGAGGGACCGCTTGCTACCCGCAAGAATGCCGACGGCAGCGTCTCGATTGTCTCGGTCGGTCCCGGCAGCATCGGCGTCGATGCACTGGTCGGCACGAAGGACGGCAAGCGCACGCTCGCAATCAACGACGGCCAGCAGACCCAATATTTGTACGTCGAGAACTGAAGATTAGGGAGATTTCTACATGACCCGGCCGTTCGCACTTGCCTTTTCCGCATTGCTGCTGGGGGGCGCGGCCGCGCCGCCGCCAGCAGCGTATGACATCGTCATTCGCGGCGGGCGCGTGCTCGACGGTGCGGGCAATCCCTGGATCACCGCCGATGTCGCGATCAAGGACGGCCGCATCGCGCAGGTCGGCGTGATCGCTGGCGAAGGCAAGCAGGAGATTGATGCGCGCGGGCGCTATGTCTCGCCGGGCTTCATCGACATGCTCGACCAGTCCGGGCGAACCTTGCTGCGCGACGGATCGGCGGTGAACAAGCTCAACATGGGTGTGACTACGCTGATCGCGGGCGAAGGCGGCACGGCTGTGCCTGCGGGCGAACTGGCGGGATATTTCGCGACGCTTGAAAAGCAGGGCATCGCTGTCAATTTCGGTACCTATTATGGCGCGGTCCAGGCGCGGGTAAAGGTTATGGGCGACAGCGCGGGTGCGCCGAACGAAGCGCAGCTCAGCGCGATGGAGGAAGAGGTGCGCGCCGCGATGAACGCGGGCGCTTTCGGCATTTCGTCGGCGCTCATTTATTCGCCAGCGAGTTTTCAGGCTACGAGCGATCTGGCACGACTGGCGGCGATCCCCGGCAAGTGCGGCGGCGTCTATGCGACCCATATGCGCGACGAGAGCGACAAGCTTCTCGCCGCGATCGACGAGGCCGTCGAGATCGGCGAACGCAGCGGCGCCAAGGTCGAGATCTTTCACATCAAGGCGGCCTACGCGCCGCTCTGGGGCAAGCTTATGCCGCAGGCGATCGCCCGGATCGAGGCGGCGCGGACGCGCGGCCTCGACATCGGCGCGAACATCTACCCCTATCGCGCCGGGGGCACCGGGCTCGATGTGACCATCCCGACGCACGTCTTCGCCAAGGGCCGCGAAGCCGCGCACGCGGCGCTTCGCGACCCCGCAGTGCGCGAACAACTCAAGCAGGAGCTCGCGGCCGGACCGCAGGCCGACTGGTCGAACCTTGTCCACGCCTCGGGGGGATGGAAGAACGTCGTGCTCGGGAACGCGCATAGCGATCTATATAAGCGCTTCCACGGCCAGAATTTCGCTGACATTGGCAAGGCTCTGGACAAGGATCCCGCCGACGCCGCCTGGGACATCTGGCTCGCCGCGCTTCCCGCGCGCGCGTCGGCGCTCTATTTCATGATGGATGAGAAGGATATCGACCTTGCGATGCAACAGCCCTGGGTGAGCGTCGGCACCGACGCCGCCGCAGCGGACAGCATGGCAGATCCGCAAACCGCAGGGCGGCCGCACCCGCGCTCCTACGGCACATTCCCGCGTATCATCGCCGAATATGTTAAAGCGCGCCCGGTGCTCACGCTACCCGACGCGATCCGCAAGATGACCGGCTGGCCGGCGCAGCGGCTCGGCCTCGCCGACCGCGGATTGCTGCGCGCAGGCATGCGGGCCGATATCGTGGTCTTCGACCTGGCGTCCATCAAGGACCATGCAACGTTTGATGCGCCGACTGCGGCGCCCGACGGCATCGGCGATGTGATCGTCAACGGCGTCGTCGCGCTCGCCAAGGGACAGCCGACCGGATCACGGAGCGGCAACATATTGCGCCATCCGTGCCCCAACGTCTGACCCGCATACAGCGCGAAACGATCCCGATAGAATCCGCAATGGCGTAGCTGAATAAGCCCCGCATGCTAGATTCCCAATTAAACAAGCGGAGCATTTTTGCCTTGCCGGTCAAAATAGATCCCTTTCACGCCATCTCTATCAGCCGCCTCGCGCATCGGCTTCGGGCCGAGGGTCGGTCGGTTATCCATATGGAGTTCGGTCAGCCTTCGACCGGCGCGCCCGCCGCCGCGATCGACGCCGCGCACCGCATCCTCGATACCGATGGCATGGGCTATTGGGAAAGTCCGGGACTCAAGGCGCGGATCGCGACCTATTATGGCGAAACCTATGGGGTTGCGGTTGATCCCGAACGGGTCATCCTCACTTGCGGTGCCTCGCCGGCGTTCGTCCTTGCGCTCTCCTGTCTGTTTTCACCCGGCGCCCGGATCGCTCTCGCGCGTCCGGGTTATGTGGCCTATCGCAACACCCTCAAGGCGCTTCATCTCGTCCCGGTCGAACTCGCTTGCGGCGATGCCGAGCGGTTCCAGATCACGGCTGCAGCGGTCGAACGCCTGGACCCCGCACCCGAGGGGCTGATCATCGCCAGCCCGGCCAATCCCACGGGAACGATCATTCCGCCAGAAGAACTCAAGGCGTTGGCGGACGTCTGCAAGCGCCGTGGCATCGCGCTCGTTTCGGATGAGATATATCACGGGCTCAGCTATACGCGTGCCGCGGAAAGCATGCTGCAGCACGCGCCCAATGCGCTGGTCGTCAACAGCTTCTCCAAATATTTCAGCATGGCGGGTTGGCGCCTTGGCTGGCTCATCGTCCCCGAAACCCTGATCGACGCCGCGCGCGCGCGCATGGGCAATCTGTTTCTGACGCCGCCCTCGCTCGCCCAACATGCCGGGCTGATAGCGTTCGACTGCCGCGAAGAGCTGGAAGGCCATTTGAAAACCTATGCGCGCAACCGCGAATTGCTGCTCAAGGCCCTTCCCCAAATGGGCCTGCGACGGATCGCGCCGCCCGACGGGGCGTTCTATATCTATGCGGACGTCGGACATCTCACAAACGACAGCCTAGCTTTCTGCGAGGCCCTTTTGCGCGACACGGGTGTGGCCGTGGCTCCCGGGCTGGATTTCGATCCGGTAGACGGCCACGGGTTCATTCGCCTCAGCTTCGCCGTCTCCACCGATCTGGTTGAAGAGGCGATCCGGCGTATAAAACCATGGTTTGCGGCCAGGACGCTGGATGCGGCTGGCGCGCTTCATATCGAGGAACATGCTGGCGAGTAATTGGAAAGAGCACTCCCAAAATCTGCGCTGCTGATGTTGGCCGGTTGCAGCCAGGCGGGGGTCAGGCAGGCAACTTTGCCGGCGGACATTCGCCGTCGCCGAGCCGCTAAGACGGATCGGTCGGCGGAGAGCGCAATGTGGCCGCGATCTGTGCTTCGGCCGCGGTTGCTTCCGCAATGAGCAGGCGCAGTGCCTTTGCGGTGTCTTCCAAAAGCCCGTCACCAAGAGGCCGCTCGCCATTGATGAAACGGCGAATGGCCCGCTCGTCTATGCCAAGGCGCCGCGAGAATGCAGTGGTGCCGCCAAACAATTGGACGCAATAAGCAAAATGCTCGCGTCGCTCGTCCACTGAAAATGACGCGGCCATTGCTTCCCCTTTTCGTTCGCTGCCGGCG
>NZ_JAIBES010000044.1 GCF_019459305.1 Sphingopyxis sp.
GCCCCCCCCCCCCCCCCCCCACCCCCCCCAATAAAACAAAACACCCCCCCCCCCCCCCCGGCGCCGGAGGCGACGCCTTTTGCTTAACCGAACGGCTTATCAATCGACGGCGGCGGTTCGCTGAACCATTTCGGGCCGCTGTCGGCCATGTGGAAACAATCCTCCAGCCGGATCCCGAACTCGCCGGGAATATAGATGCCCGGCTCGTTCGAAAAACACATGCCCGGGGCCAGCTTCGTCGTCTCGCCGCGCACCAGATTGACCGGCTCGTGCCCATCAAGACCAATACCGTGGCCGGTGCGGTGCGAGGTGCCGGGCAGCTTGTAGCCCGGACCCCAGCCAAGCCCTTCGTAATAAGCACGCACCGCGTCATCGACATTACCCGCCGGTGTACCGAGCTTCGCCGCGGCAAAGGCAACGTCCTGCCCTTTGCGCATCTCGTCCCATACCTGCCGCTGGCGCGGGGTTGCCTTGCCGTAAACGAAGCTGCGCGAGATGTCGGACTGATAACCGTGGACGGTGGCGCCGCAGTCCATCAGCACGACCTCGCCGTCCTTCACCGCCTGCGGATTTCCCGACCCATGCGGATAGGCGCTCGCTTCGCCGAGCAGGATCAGCTCGAACTCGCTTTTACCGCCGAGTGCGCTCGTCGCAGCGGCCATGATCGCGCCGATCTGCGCGGGGGTCATCCCCACCTCGATCCGCGGCGCGGTATGGCGATAGGCGGCGATGGTGATATCGTTCGCGACCTGCATCAGCGCAATTTCCGCAGGCGATTTGTGCATGCGGCACCCCCGCACGACCGGCGCGCCGTTGACCACGGTCGCACCCGGCATCGCCTTTTCCAGCCCGTCGACCGCAAAATAGCGCACGGTTTCCTCGACGCCGATCTTGCCCTTGGTCAGTCCGCGTATTCCGAGCCATGTCGCGACGGATGCGAGTGGATTGTCATCCTCGTTCCACGTCAGCACTTCGGCTTCGACGCTCAGGCTTTCGCGTACCGACGGTTCCTCGAAAAAGGGGGTCACGACCGCGAGCTCGCCTTCGCGGGTCAACACCGCGGCAGTCAGCCGCTCGCTGCGCCACCACTGGACACCCGTAAAATAAACAAGGCTCGATCCAGGCTCGATCAGCAGTGCGTCCATGTCGTTCGCGCGCAGCAATTGAGTCGCCTTGGCGATCCGCGCCACGCGTTCGACAGCACCAATCGGAACCGCGTTGACGGCCAGATTGGGAAGTCCGCTGGTGTCGGCGGCCCATGCAGACAAAGGCAGCGATGCAGCCAGTCCGCCGAGGGCCGCGGTGCCAAGAAATTGCCTGCGCTGGATCATTGCTCGCCTTCCGCGCTCAGTAAATCAGGAGATCCGAAATTTCGTCGCGCCATGCTGCCTCATCGGGCAACGCCAGCGCGTCGAGGTCACCCGCGACCGCACCTGCATCATCGACCCACAGCCGCAGATCGGAGCCGCCGTTGATCACGTCAATCGCCAGCACATCGTCGGTATATTCATATTTGAAATCGGTGCCGCGCCAGATCGGATAGTCGGGATAGAGGCTGCGGATCGCCTTGAAGCCGAGCGCCTGCGCCCGCCACGGCTGGAACGCGGGATCGTCGTACCACGACCCCTCGGCATGGATGTGGACGCCGCTGCACAACTGTCCGACATGCTTGTGAAAGGTCGGCTGGAACCAGATATCGCGCAGCTTGCAGCCCGCCAGCCATTGCGGCGCGAGCCGTTGCATTTCGGCGATCACCGCCTTGGCATCGATGTCGGGGGCGCCGAAGATTTCGAGCGGGCGCGTCGTGCCGCGGCCTTCGCTGAGCGTCGCGCCTTCGACCATCACCGTGCCGGCATAGGCGCGTGCCATGTTGACGTTCGCGGCATTGGGGCTGGGGTTGATCCACACGCGATCGGTCGGCCAGCCAAAGCCGGGGCCGACTGCGGGCGCCCACCCTTCCATTTCGATCACGCGGTAATCGACGTCGAGATTAAAGTGACGGATGAACCAACGCCCCATTTCGCCCATCGTCAACCCGTGGCGCATGACCATCGGTGCCGCGCCGACAAAACTCTCGCAACCGGGACGAAGCAATATGCCCTCGACCGGGCGTCCCGCGGGGTTCGGGCGGTCGAGCACCCACACCGCCTTGCCGTGCTGCGCCGCGGCTTCCAGCATATAGAGCAAGGTCGTGACATAGGTGTAGATGCGGCAACCCAGATCCTGAAGGTCGATCAGCACGGCGTCGAAGGTGTGCATCGACTGGCCGGTGGGGCGGCGCACCTCGCCATATAGGCTGAAACAGGGAACGCCGTGGACCGGATCGGTGAAGTCGGGCGACTCCATCATATTGTCCTGCAGGTCGCCGCGCACCCCATGCTGCGGCCCGAACACCGCGGTGACATTCACCCCCGCCGCCACGAGCGCGTCGAGGCTGTGGGTCAGGTCGGCGCTGACCGAGGCGGGATGCGCGAGCAGCGCAACGCGCTGGCCCGCCAGCGGCTTGCGCAGCGCAGGATCGGCGAGCAGGCGATCGATACCGAATGAAATCGTCATGCCGCGCCCGGTGCCGCAAGCGTGAGCGCAAAGCAATCGGGATGATGAAAATCGGGCTTGCCGGGCGGATGCGCGAGCGCCCAATAGCTTTTGGCGCCATCGAGCTCCTCGATCACCGCCGACAAGGCGAGTTTCGACCCGGTGTCGGGAAAAATCCCCGGCTCGACGCGCAGCGCATAGTGCGTATCGCTGCGTTCGGCGATCATCTCCCACGGTGCCAGCTCGTCGGGGCGCAGCAGCGAGCGATAATCGTCGAACTGGTAACAGGCCCAGCGGCCGTCGGGGGCATAGTTGAATTCGGTGTAGTCGGGTTGCCCCTCTTCGGTCAGGAACGCCTCGAAACAAGTGCCTTGCCACAATCCGTCGGTCGCGCTGTCGGCGATGACCAGCTGGCCGTCGCCCGGCGGCAACACAATGTCACCCACCGCGCCTTCGACGACATAGCGCAGCGCAAAACCGTCATCGAACGACAGTGTGATTTCCACCGCGACCGACCGCACGGTTCGGGCCGGGGTGTCGGGGTGGCAGACCAGCGACTTGCGAATGCTATCCAAAACCCCAACCCCATGCTAAGCGCCCGCCCGCTATGACGAACCACAAATCCGACCTGCTGCGCGTCCTCGATCAACGAGGCTATATCCACCAGATGACCGACGCGGAAGGGCTCGATGCACTTGCCGCCAAACAGGTCGTCCCCGGATACATCGGTTTCGACGCAACCGCGCCCAGCCTGCACGTCGGCAGCCTGGTCCAGATCATGATGCTGCGCCGCCTGCAACAAACGGGGCACAAGCCGATCGTGCTGATGGGCGGCGGGACGACGCGGATCGGCGATCCCACGGGGCGCGACGAAAGCCGCAAGATGCTGACCGACGCGACGATCACCGCGAATATTGCGTCGATCTTCAGCATCTTTCAGCGGTATCTGACTTTCGGCGACGGCCCGACCGATGCGGTGATGGTCAACAACCAGGACTGGCTGGGCCAGCTTGGTTATATCGAGTTGCTGCAGGAAGTCGGCACCCATTTCACGATTAACCGGATGATGACGTTCGATTCGGTGAAGCTGCGGCTGGAACGCGAGCAGCCGATGACCTTCCTCGAATTCAATTACATGATCCTGCAGGGCTATGATTTCCGCCATTTGTCGAAGGACATGGGGGTGCGGCTCCAGATGGGCGGGTCGGACCAGTGGGGCAATATCGTCAACGGCATGGAGCTCGGCCGGCGGATGGACGGCGCCGACCTGTACGGGCTGACGACTCCACTGCTGACCACCGCTGCAGGCGCCAAAATGGGCAAAACCGCCGCCGGGGCGGTGTGGCTTAATCCCGAACAACTGTCCCATTTTGACTATTGGCAGTTCTGGCGCAATTGCGACGACCGCGACGTCGGCCGCTTCCTGAAGCTGTTCACCGACCTGCCGCTCGACGAGATCGCGCGGCTCGAAGCGCTGGGCGGCGCCGAGATCAACGAGGCAAAGAAGGTGCTGGCGAACGAGGCGACCGCGCTGTGCCGCGGCGAGGACGCCGCGCGCGCGGCGTCGGACACTGCCGCGCAAACCTTTGAAAAAGGGCAGATTGGTGGCGACCTGCCGCAAGCTGTCGCGCCCGCCGAAGGGATCAGCGTCGTCGACGCACTACGCGAACTGGGCTTCGCCGCGTCGAACAAGGAGGCGCGCCGCAAGCTCGACGAGGGCGCGGTCAAGATCGACGGCGTCGTCATCCGCGACCCGCAGCATCGGATTCTGCCGGGTACTGATCCCGTGCCGCTGAGCCTGGGCGCGAAAAAACATGGCCTTGTGATCCGGTAAGGCGCAGAAACGCGTTTACCCAATCTTCAGCATTCAGGTGGATCGTCATGGCCAAACCAACAAGGTCCACAAAAATGCGCAAGATCGATACCAGCAAGGCCCATTATGTCGGGCTCGACCAGCGAATTGCTCCGCGTAGCGACGTCTATGTTCGCTTGCCCTTCGTCATGCCCGACGGACGGCAGGAAATGTGCACCTGCGTCAACATCAGTGCCGACGGTATGCTGATGCGCTTCGAGCGCGGGCTGGAGATCGGCGACCTCGTCGTGTTCCGTATGCCGATCATCGGCCGCACCGCGGCGAAGGTCGTGTGGTCGCTCGGCGGCAAGACCGGTGTCCAGTTCGACAAGTCGATCGCGGTTGAAGATTATCTGCCGATGATCCGCGCCATGGGCGCCCGGGCGGATTTGAACTAAAAACACGAAGTTGAGGCACGCTCTTTTCCCTTCCCGCTTGCGGGAGGGGGACCATCAGCCACTTCTGAGCAGCGGCACCGCCGCATCGCGCTCGAACAGATAGAGGCAGTGCCGCACCGCCTCGCCGCGCGCGCCGTCCATGCCGCCGTCGCGTTCGACAAACAGCCGCGCGTCGTCGTGCGCCACCGGCAGCAACCGCACCAACTGCTCGGCGCTCGCCAGCCGATAATCGGCGTCGCCTGACTGCTTGAGCCCGAGCAATTCGCCCCCGCCACGCAGCTCCAGATCCTTCTCGGCAATCACGAAGCCGTCGTTCGTCTCGCGCATCAGCGCCAATCGCTCGCGCGCGGTTTCGGACAGGTTCTGCGAGCGCAACAGCAAGCACACCGATTTCGCCGCGCCGCGCCCGACGCGCCCGCGCAGCTGGTGGAGCTGCGCAAGGCCGAAGCGGTCGGCATGTTCGACGATCATCAGGCTGGCGGCGGGGACATCGACCCCGACCTCGATCACCGTCGTCGCGACCAGCACGCCGATCTCGCCCGCTTGGAATCGTGCCATGACGTCATCCTTGTCCGGCCCCTTCATCCGCCCGTGGACCAGCCCGACGCGGTCGGCGCCCAGCCGCTCGCGCAGCAGCGCGGCGCGTTCTTCGGCGGCGGCGAGCTCGCTCATCTCGCTCTCGGCGACCAGCGGGCACACCCAATAAGCCTGCGCCCCCGTCGCCAGATGACGCTCCAAGCCGCCGACCACCTCGTCGAGTCGGTCGTCCGACACGACGCGGGTATCGACCGGCGTGCGCCCCGGCGGCATCTCGTCGATCCGCGAGACGTCCATCTCGCCATGGTTGGCCAGTTGCAGCGTGCGTGGGATCGGGGTCGCGGTCATCACCAGCAGGTGCGGCGGGCGCGCCGCTTTCTGGGTCAGCATCAGCCGCTGCGCGACGCCGAACCGATGCTGTTCGTCGACGACGACCAACGCAAGATCGCGGTACATCACCGCATCCTGGAAAATCGCATGCGTGCCAACGAGGATGTCGATGCTGCCGTCGGCCAACCCCATCAGCGTCGATTCGCGCACGCGCCCCTTGTCGCGTCCGGTCAGGATCGCGATGTTCACCGGCAGCCCCGCGAGCATGGCCTGCAAGGTCGCGAAATGCTGACGCGCCAATATCTCGGTCGGCGCGAGCAGCGCCGCCTGCGTCCCCGCCTCGACCGCCGCCAGCATCGCGCGCAGCGCGACCAGCGTCTTGCCCGACCCGACGTCGCCCTGCAGCATCCGCAGCATCGGGGTTTCGCGGCCCATATCGGCGGCAATCTCGCGCCCCACCCGCTCCTGCGCGCCGGTCAGCCCGAACGGCAGCCGCAGCGCGTCGATCAGCCGTCCGTCGCCGGCCACCGCGCGCCCCTTGCGCTTGCGCAGCCCTTCGCGGATCAGCATCAGCGCGACCTGGCTCGCGAAAATCTCGTCATAGGCCAGTCGGTCGTGCGCCGCGGCGTCGTGCGGGCTGGCATGGGCGCGCGTCAGCGCTTCGCGCCAGGCGGGCCAATTACGGCTCGTCAGCAGCGGCCCGTCGATCCATTCGGCGAGCTCGGGGCTCCGTTCGAGCGCGATCTCGACCAGCTGCGTCAGCCGCGCGTTGGTCAGCCCTTCGGTCAGCGGATATACTGCCTCGCTTGTTGCGATTGCCGCATCGCTGTCCGGTTCGCTGACATGGTCGGGATGGACGATCTGGCGCATCTCGCCATAGGTATCGAGTCGACCTGACACCTGCCGCGGTTCGCCGAGCGGGAACAGCTTTTTCGCCAGGCCCGATGTGCGCCCGAAATAGACGAGGCGGACATGATCGCCGGCCGCGTCGAATGCATCAACGCCGAACGGCGCACGCGGGCTGCGCCCCGACCGGTAGTCCTGCGCGGTCAGCGTGACGATGATCTGCTGCCCCGGCTGTGCGTCGTCGAGGCGATCGACCGGATGGCGCTGCACCAGTCCGATCGGCAGGTGAAACAGCACATCGACGACGCGCTCCAGCCCCAGCCGAGCCAGCGGCTTGGCGAGCTGCGGCCCGACGCCTTTCAGGTCGGTGAGCGCGGCAAAGAGCGGATTGAGGATTTCGGGTCGCATCGGTGATCGCTGTTTAGCGCGAGCTTTGCCAACTTGCACCTCCCCTCTCCCCATGCATTAGAACGCAGCAAGACTTACGAGTTTGCGCGTTAGTCGCTGCGGGTGAGGGGTATGCGCTTGCAAAACAAGCGCGCGCTCGCCATGCGAGCGCTCACCCTCATCCGACTTCGCCTAGCCGCAAAGCGGAAAGGCTCCGTATCCTTCTCCCGTCAAGGGAGAAGGGAAAGAGAAACAGATGACCGACCGCCTCAAACGCCTGAAATTCCGCGCCTGGCATCGCGGCACGCGCGAGGCCGATTATATGATTGGCGGCTTCTTCGACCGCTATGCGGCGACGTGGGGTGATGACGAGATCGCTTGGTACGAAATCGTCGTCGAGGAAGACGACGTCGACATCATGGCTTGGGCGCTCGGCACCGGCGAGCCGCCCGCGCATCTCAACCGGCCCGAGATGATCGCCGCGATGCGCCGCCTGGACTATATCCCGCTGCCATGACCATCCCTGCCGCCGACATTTTTGCCGCAATCGGGTCGGCAGCGGCGCCGCTGACGCTCGCGCGTGCCGCCGATGGGTTCCTGCCGCTGCTGCTCGCCGATCTGGCGCGCGCCAGCGACAAGCGGCTTGTTTATGTCGCGACCGACGACACGGCGATGCAGGCGATAGCCGATGCCGCGCCCTTCTTTGCGCCCGACCTCATCGTCCACCGCTTCCCAGCTTGGGATTGTCTGCCCTATGACCGCGCGGGTCCGTCGATGCGCGTCAGCGCCGACCGGCTGGCGACGCTGTCGGCGTTGCAAGCCGCACCCAAGCGCGGAGAACTGGTCCTCACCACCGTCGCGGCGATCACCCAGCGTACGCTGACCCCGTTCCGCATCCGCCAGCTCGCGACAACGCTCGCCGTAGGCCAGCGGATCGACCGCGATGCGCTGGCAGAGCTGCTGGTCTCGAACGGCTTCAGCCGCGTCGACACCGTCGCCGATCAGGGCGAGTTTGCCGTGCGCGGCGGCATCCTCGACCTGTTCCCCGCGGGCGAGGAAACCGGACTGCGGGTCGATTTTTTCGGCGACGAAATCGAAAGCATCCGCCGCTTCGACCCCGCCGACCAGCGCAGCCTTGGCCCCGCCAAGGCGCTGCAACTGCTCCCCGCCGCCGAGACTTTGCTCGATCAGGACACGATCAAGCGCTTCCGCTCAGCCTATCGCGACCTGTTCGGCGGCCAGTCGACCAGCGATCCGCTCTATCAGGCGGTGAGCGAGGGGCGGCGACAGGCGGGGATGGACCATTGGTTGCCGCTGTTCGAGGAGCGGCTGGCGACGCTGTTCGACCATATCGACCCCGCGACCCCGGTGCTGCGCGGCCACCGCAGCGAAGCCACTGCCGAGACGCGCTTTGCCGCGATCACCGATTATCATGCGAACCGCGTCGCGGCCGAAAAAGAATCGACCGGCAGCTATCGGCCGCTGGCACCCGAGACGCTGTATTGGACAGAAAGTGAATGGGCGAGCGCGACGACGAGCCGCCCGATCCACATCATCACCCCGTTCGACGTGGCCCCCTCAGCGACTGTCATCGACCTTGAAACCTTTGCCGCACGCGATTTCACCCCCGAACGTGCTGCCGACCTCAACATTTATGACAAGGTCGCCGATCATCTAAGCGACGAACGTCGCAAGGGACGACGCACGATCATCGCCAGCTATTCGGCCGGCGCGCGCGATCGCCTGTCGGGGCTGCTGCGCGAGCATGGCGTGACGTCGCTCGCCCCGGCCGACGGCTGGCAGGACGCACTCGGTACCGCGTCTGCGACAAGCGGCGGCGCGACCGCGATGGTCGTCCTCCCGCTGGACCACGGCTTCGCCTCGGACGCGATCAGCCTGCTCACCGAACAGGACATCCTCGGCGAGCGGCTCGTCCGCCGCCAGAAGCGCCGCAAGAGCGCCGACGCCTTCCTCGCCGAACTCGCGACCCTCAGCGTCGGCGATCTCGTGGTTCACCTCGACCATGGCATCGGGCGCTATGAAGGGCTGACCTCGATCCCAGTCGGCAGAAGTCCGCATGATTGCGTCGCGCTGACCTATGCGGGCGGCGACAAGCTGTACGTCCCGGTTGAAAATCTCGACGTGCTCTCGCGCTACGGCGGCGAGAGCGACGGGGTCGCACTCGACCGGCTCGGCGGCGAAGCGTGGCAGCGCCGCAAGGCGCGGATGAAGGAGCGGATCCGCGAGATCGCGGGCGAACTGCTCGCGACCGCGGCGCAGCGCGCGCTGCGTTCGGGCGAATTGCTCGCGCAGGACGCCGCCTATCCCGCCTTTGCCGACCGCTTCCCCTATCAGGAAACCGACGATCAGGACCGCGCGATCGGCGACGTTCTGGCCGATATGGCGTCGGGCAAGCCGATGGACCGGCTGGTGTGCGGCGACGTCGGGTTCGGCAAGACCGAGGTTGCGCTGCGCGCCGCGTTCGTCGCGGCGATGGCGGGGGTGCAGGTCGCGGTGGTCGTGCCGACGACGTTGCTCGCGCGCCAGCATTACACCAATTTTGTCGAGCGTTTTAAAGGCTTCCCGGTCAACATCGGCCGCCTGTCGCGCCTCGTACCGGCGGGCGAAGCACAAAAGACGCGCGACGGCCTGGCCAGCGGTCATATCGACATCGTCGTTGGCACCCATGCGGTGATCGCCAAGTCGGTCGAATTTAAAAACCTTGGTCTGGTGATCGTCGACGAGGAACAGCGCTTCGGCGTCGTCCACAAGGAGCGGCTGAAGCAGCTCAAGGCCGACGTCCATGTCCTGACGCTGACCGCGACGCCGATCCCGCGCACGCTTCAGATGGCGATGTCGGGGCTGCGCGAGCTCAGCGTCATCCAGACGCCGCCGGTCGATCGCCTCGCGGTGCGGACCTATGTGGCACCGTGGGACGCTGTCGTCCTGCGCGAAGCCTTGCTGCGCGAACATGATCGCGGCGGGCAGAGCTTCTTCGTCGTGCCGCGGATCAAGGATCTACCCGATATCGAGGAATTCCTCCGCAACCGCATCCCCGAAATAAAATATGTCGTCGCGCATGGCCAGATGACCCCGACCGAGGTCGAGGACCGGATGAGCGCCTTTTACGACCGCAAATATGATGTTCTGCTGTCGACGACGATCGTCGAGTCCGGGCTCGACATCCCGAGCGCCAACACGCTGATCATCCACCGCGCCGACCGCTTCGGCCTGGCGCAGCTGTACCAGCTGCGCGGGCGCGTCGGGCGGGCGAAGACGCGCGCCTATGCCTATCTCACCACCCCCGAGCATGGCGCGATCACCGACACCGCCGAAAAGCGGCTGAAGCTGCTCGGCGACCTCGACACATTAGGCGCGGGGTTCCAGCTCGCGAGCCACGATCTCGACATTCGCGGCGCCGGTAACCTCGTCGGCGACGAGCAATCGGGGCATATCCGCGAGGTCGGGTTCGAGCTGTATCAATCGATGCTCGAAGAGGCGATCCTGATGGCCAAGGCCGAAGGCGCCGGCAAACTGCCACCGCGCGAAGCCTTGTCGCCAACGATCACAGTGGATGCACCGATCCTGATCCCCGAGGATTATGTCCCCGACCTGCCGCTGCGCATGGCGCTCTATCGCCGCCTCAACGATGCTGCCGACCGTCCGGCGCTCGATGCCTTTGCGGCCGAGATGATCGACCGCTTCGGCCCGCTGCCGCCCGAAACCGCGAACCTTGTCCTGCTGATGGAAATCAAGGCGAACGCCCGGATGGCCGGAATCGCCAAACTCGATGTCGGCACCAAGGGTGCGCTCGTCAGCTTCCACAGCGACCAGTTCGCCAACGTCCCCGGGCTGATCGCCTATGTCGAACGCCTGAAGGGCCGCGCGCGCCTGCGCCCCGATAACAAATTGTCGGTGAGCGGCGACTGGGTCAGTACCGGGGCGCGGCTCAATGGAGCGCTGCAATTGTCAAAAGGATTGGGGAAGCTGGCGAAGCAGGCGATGTAATCGTCGCCTCCGCGAAGACGGGGCCGCTATCGACGTCGCGCAAGGCTGCCTGTAGCCCCCGCCTTCGCCGGGGCGACGTTTATTGTGTCAACGCCAGCAACTGATCCCCCGGCACCGGGCCCGACTTCAAAAACCCCTGCCACGATGCGACGCCCAACTCGGACAACCGCGCCAGCTGGCGCTCATTCTCGATCCCCTCGGCCACCACCAGCAGCCCCAGCGCGCGCGCGAGGTCGACGATCGCGCGCACCACGAAGCGGTCGCGGTCGCTGCCGTCGATGGTACGGGTGAAGCCGCTGTCGATCTTGAGGTAATCGATCGGCAGCCGCGCGAGCAGCGACAGGCTGGAATAGCCGGTGCCGAAATCGTCGATTGCGATGGCACAGCCCAGCGCGCGGATTTGCGCGAGCTGTTCCGCCGCGCTCGCCGGATCGCTCAGCATTGCCTGTTCGGTCAGCTCGAGGGTCAGCCGGTCGGGATCGACCTGCGCCGCTTTCGCCATCGCGGCGAACCGGCCCGCGAATTCGGGATCGCCCAGATCGGCGGCGGTGATGTTGAGCGACACGCGCAGCTTTGCCAGCGATTTTGGCCAGTTCGCCATTTCGGCGAGCGCAACGCGGTGGGCATGTTCGGTCAGCTCACATTCGAGCCGCGCCGCCCGCGCCGCTGTCACCAGCGGTCCGGCGCCGAGTAGGCCGAGCTCGGGATGCTGCCAGCGCAGCAGCGCCTCGACCCCGATCATTTCGCCGGTGCCGACATCATATTGCGGCTGATAATGGATCAGCACCTCGTCGCCCGACAGCGCCGCATTCACCATCACGCCGTCGCGCGCCGACGCAGGACGCGACAACTGGTCCCCCGCGTTGCGCAGCTGCTCGGCGACCGATTCGTCACGCGTGATCAGCGCCGCCGCAATCCGGATCGACAGCCGTCCGTTCGGGTCGCCGACGATTGGTTCGGCCAGCGCGACATGCAGCGCGCGTTCCTGCGCGCGCAATGCCCCCAGCGACATCGGCGCCGACGGCACGATCAGGAAGCGCGGCCCGTCGAGTCGGTCAACGCACGACCCCTGCCCGAATTCGTCGCTGGCGAAATTTTCCAGCCGCCGCCCGATTTCGTCGAGCACTGCGTCGCCGGTCGCGGTTCCGGCACTGATGTTGATCCGCGCCATCTGATCGATCTGGACCAGCATGACGCCGGCATCGGCATCGTGGCGCGCGTGCAGCGATTCAAGTTTTCGGACACATGCGGACAGGGTTTCGGACAAGCGATTCATGGCATTCCCCTAGCAGGCTTTGCTTGCCAAGTTGCTGCCTTTTGCATCACAAGGCGCCTGTGGCTGCCACATTTTCCCAACCTGCCGCATCGACGGCGCCTTTGATCGACGGCCATGGCCGCCAGATCAGTTACTTGCGCCTGTCGGTGACCGACCGCTGCGACCTGCGTTGCCGCTATTGCATGGCCGAAGACATGGTCTTTCTGCCCAAATCGGCGGTGCTCAGCATCGAGGAAATGGGCGAGCTGGCCGTGCGATTCGTCGCGCGCGGGATTCGCCGCATTCGCCTGACCGGCGGCGAGCCGCTGGTGCGGCGCGGTATCGATACGCTAGCGACGCGGCTGGGAGCGATGATCGGGCACGGCCTCGACGAACTCACCCTGACCACCAACGGCATGCGGCTCGCCGAACATTCGCCGATGCTGGCGGCGGCCGGAGTGCGCCGCATCAACGTCAGCCTCGACACGCTCGACCCCGCTGCGTTTCGCCACATCACGCGCGTCGGCGACGTCGATGTGGCGCTCGGCGGAATCGCCGCGGCGCGCGCGGCCGGGCTGCCGGTGAAGATCAACATGGTCGCGCTCGCGGGGCTCAACGAAAACCAGCTGCTGCCGATGCTCGATTATTGCGCCGAGACCGGCTGCGACCTCACGCTCATCGAAACGATGCCGCTTGGCGAGGTCGAAGCCGACCGCAGCGACCATTATATCCCGCTCCACCATTTCATCGCGCCGCTCCGCGAAACGCACGCGCTCTATCCGGTCGATAAGCGCACCGGCGGCCCGGCCCGCTATTTCGCGATTGAGGACAGCCCGGTCACGCTGGGGCTGATCACCCCGCTGTCCGACAATTTCTGCGCGACGTGCAACCGCATCCGCCTGACCGTTGAGGGGCGCGTCTATATGTGCCTGGGGCAGGACGACCATGTCGACCTGCGCGCGGCACTGCGCGATGGCGGCGACGTGGATGGGTTGATTGATGCCGCATTGGCTGGCAAACCCCGCGCGCATGACTTTCATATCGAACGAAAGTCCACACCGGCGGTCGCGCGTCATATGAGTGCAACGGGCGGCTGAACCTAGCCGCGAGGGGAACCGGACCAATATGCATCGCAAGATCGCGCTTGTCGCATCGAACGCGCCCGCCGCCATGGAGGCGGAGGCCGAGTTGCGCCCGCTTTATGACTTCGTCGATCTGAGCGAAGCTGATCTCTTGATCGCGCTCGGCGGCGACGGTTTCCTGCTCCACATGCTGCACCAGCTGCTTGACCAGCGGCGCAGCATGCCGGTGTTCGGGATGAACCGCGGCACCATCGGCTTTCTGATGAATGAATTTCGCGTCGAGGGGCTGGTCGACCGGCTCGCGGCGGCGCGGCCCTTTTTGATCCATCCCTTGCGCGGCGACATCACGACGATCAGCGGCGAGCGCCATATCCTGCCCGCGATCAACGAAATTTCGCTGCTCCGCGAAACGCGTCAGGCGGCAAAGCTCGAAGTGCTGATCAACGAAAAGACGATGCTCGAGGAACTCGCCTGCGACGGCGTGCTGGTCGCGACCCCCGCGGGCTCGACCGCGTACAACCTCAGCGCCAACGGCCCGATCCTGCCGCTCGAATCCGAAATGCTGGCGCTGACCCCGATCAGCCCGTTCCGCCCGCGGCGCTGGCGCGGCGCGCTGGTCCCCGAATCGACGAGCATCCGCTTCAACGTCCGCGAGGCGGCAAAGCGTCCGGTCAGCGCGGTCGCCGACCAGCGCGAAATCCGCGATGTGAAGACGGTGCTGGTTACCACCGACCGCAGTCGGCCGCTGACTTTGCTGTTCGATCCCGACCAAGGGCTCGACGAACGCATCGCAATGGAACAATTTATCGTCTGAGCGGAGCCTATCGCGCCAAAACCCTCTTGATAAAGTTGGCGGCCCACGGCAAAGGGGCCGCCTTGCCCGCGTCAGCGGGATGTTCCTCGGTAGCTCAGCGGTAGAGCAATCGACTGTTAATCGATCGGTCGTAGGTTCGAATCCTACCCGGGGAGCCAATTACAGACTCTAAAGCATTGAATTTAGGTGGTTTTTAGGAGGGTCATCGAATTGACCCCACATCCATCCCCGCAAATTATATTTGCTGCGTCACTTCGCGTGGCCGGGAAATTTTGTCGCCCTGCGATTGGAACCGATCTTTCACTCGAATTCCAAAAGCCGATTCTAAGCCCGACAGCATTTCCTGTCGCTGATCTGCTGCCCATCGGCGAACCTCGTCATCACTGCGCTCTCCAGCCATCCTCCTATTCGATCGTTTGAAGCAAAGCTCTTCAGCAGACCTTGGCCGGTTGCAGCCAGGCGGGATTCAGGCAGGCAACTTTGGCAGCGGACATTCGCCGTCGCCGAGCCGCTAAGACGGATCAGTCGGCGGAGAGCGCAATGTGGCCGCGATCTGTGCTTCGGCCGCGGTTGCTTCCGCAATGAGCAGGCGCAGTGCCTTTGCGGTGTCTTCCAAAAGCCCGTCACCAAGAGGCCGCTCGCCATTGATGAAACGGCGGATGGCCCGCTCGTCTATGCCAAGGCGCCGCGAGAATGCAGTGGTGCCGCCAAACAATTGGACGCAATAAGCAAAATGCTCGCGTCGCTCGTCCACTGAAAATGACGCGGCCATTGCTTCCCCTTTTCGTTCGCTGCCGGCG
>NZ_JAIBES010000027.1 GCF_019459305.1 Sphingopyxis sp.
AACCCGCGGCAAAACACCCCCCCCCCCCGCGCCGCCGGCGCCCCGGGGCGCGGTTCCAGTTCGATTCCGGCCACCAGCCCGATGGTGCGGACATCGATGATGTGCCGCTTGTCCTTCAGGCTGTGCGCCGCATCTTCCCAATAGCTGCCGAGCTCGCTCGCACGGTCGAACAGACTGTCGCGCGCGTATAGGTCGAGCGTCGCCAGCCCCGCCGCGCTTGCCAGCGGGTGCCCTGAATAGGTGTAACCATGGAACAGTTCGATGCCCGCATCGACGCTGTCGAGCACCGCATCGTGCAGCTCGCGCTTCACCGCCACCGCGCCCATCGGCACCGCAGCGTTGGTTAGCCCCTTCGCCATCGTGATGATGTCGGGTGTCACCCCCCACTGCCCCGCAGCGGTCGCGCCGCCGACGCGGCCGAACGCCGTGATTACCTCGTCGAAGATCAGGATGATGCCGTGCTTGTCGCAAATTTCGCGCAGCCGCTGGAGATAGCCGACTGGCGGAACGAGCACCCCGGTCGATCCCGCCATCGGCTCGACGATCACCGCTGCAATCGTCTCGGCGCCGTGCAGGTCGACAAGTCGCTGCAGGTCATCGGCCAGCTCGGCGCCATGCTGCGGAAAGCCGCGCGTGAAGGCGTTGCGTGCGATGTCGTGCGTGTGGCGCAGATGATCAACCCCGGGCAGACCACCTCCGAAAGCGCGGCGGTTGTTGACCAGCCCGCCGACGCTGATCCCGCCAAAGCCGGTGCCATGATAGCCGCGCTCGCGCCCGATCAGCCGCGTCCGCGTCCCCTGCCCCTTGGCACGCTGGACCGCGAGTGCAATTTTTAATGCCGTATCAACCGATTCGGACCCGCTATTGGTAAAGAATATCCGGTCGAGGCCATCGGGCATCAGCGCCGCGAGCCGCTGCGCCAGCTCAAACGGCAACGGGTGGCCAAGCTGAAACGTCGGCGCGAAATCGAGCGTTGCCGCAGCCTTGGCAATGGCTTCGGTAATCTCGGGGCGACAATGACCCGCATTGCTGCACCACAGCCCCGACGTCCCGTCGAGGATCGTCCGCCCGTCGCCGCTCCGATAATACATCCCGCTTGCCGATACGAGCTGGCGCGGGTTCGCCTTGTAGGATCGGTTCGCGGTAAACGGCATCCAGAATGCCGCCAGCGGATCATTTTCGCCCTTCATCGCCATCGCCTCCTTGCCCTGCGCATCAGTGCCGCCCATCCAAGCCCTGCTTGACGACGAGGCGAGCGCCTGGTCAAGCCCGGTCGGCCCAGATTGACGCCTTGCCAAACCTGCGCAAGCAAAGAAACCAGCATATAGCCATGCCAAAAGTGGCTGAATAGCGTCCCCCTCTGGCGCTCCATCGATCCTTGCGATACGCTGCCACTGCACAACGGGCCAACCTCTCGGCCCAATCGGGGGCGCATGTCAGTCAATCTGGAACAATGGATCAGCGACCATAAGATCGACGAAGTCGAATGTATCGTCCCCGACATCAACGGGGTCCAGCGCGGCAAGGTGCTGCCGGCCAAGAAGTTTCTGGCATCGGTGAAGGACAAGTCGCTGCGCATCCCGGGCAGCGTGTTCATCTGCACGATCGACGGCCATTATCCTGAGGACATCGACGACATCTGGGACAAGGATCCCGACAAGATCCTGATCGCCGATCCCGACACCATCTGCGTCGCGCCGGGGTTCAAATCACCGACCGCCTTTGTGATCGCCGACGTGCTCAACCGCGACGGCAGCGAGGTCGACATCGCCCCGCGCACCATCCTGAAAAAAGTGCTCGCGCTCTATGCCGAAAAAGGCTGGCGCCCGGTCATCGCGCCCGAGGTCGAGTTTTACCTCGTGTCGCAGAATGTCGATCCCGACTTTCCGCTGACCCCGCCGACCGGGCAGTCGGGGCGCAGCGAGTCCGCCAGTCAGCCTTACGGGCTGGAAGCGATGAACGAATATGAGGATATCATCGATCATATCTATGACGATTGCGAGCTGATGGGGCTCGATATCGACACGATGATCCACGAAATGGGCGCCGCGCAGCTCGAGGTCAATTTCGAGCATGGCGATCCGCTCCGGCTGGCCGACGAGGTCTTTTTGTTCAAGCGGGCGGTGCGTAGCGTTGCCAAGCAGCACGGCGTCTATGCGACGTTCATGGCCAATCCGATGGCGGGTCAGCCCGGCAGCGCGATGCACATTCACCAGTCGGTCGTCGACGCGGCGACCGGCAAGAACCTGTTCTCGACCGCCAACGGCCGCGACAGCGCGATGTTCCGCAGCTACATCGCCGGCCTCGTCCGCTACATGCCGCAGATCGCGCCGCTGTGGGCGCCCAACGTCAACAGCTTTCGCCGCATGCGCCCCGACAGCGCGGCACCGATCAACGTCCAGTGGGGCGAGGATAACCGCTCGTGCGGGTTCCGGGTGCCGATTTCGGAAAAGGCCAATCGCCGCGTCGAAAACCGCCTGCCCGGCGCCGACAGCAACCCCTATCTGGCGATCGCCGCGTCACTGATCTGCGGTTACATCGGCGTTGTCGATCGCATGGTCCCGGCGAAATCGATCACTGGCAGCGCCTACAACCGCGCCCGCACCCTGCCCCGCACGCTGGAGGCAGCGCTCGACCGCTTCAGCTCGTGCAAGAAGGTCCGCAATCTGCTCGGCGACGATTTCTTCGAAATCTTCTTCGCGGTGAAAGATTATGAGCTGTTCAACTACCAGTCGGTGGTGTCGAGCTGGGAACGCGAACATCTGTTGATGCGGGTTTAGCGTGTCGTCAAAGCCACCTTCCCCGTTCGCGTCGAGCGAAGTCGAGACGCCGTGCAGGCGCGCGGGGTGTCTCGACTTCGCTCGAC
>NZ_JAIBES010000123.1 GCF_019459305.1 Sphingopyxis sp.
CATCTCGGGCCGCTATATCCTCCAGCCCGAAGTGATGCGCGTGCTCGAAGGGCAGGAGAAGGGTGCGGGCGGCGAGATCCAGCTGACCGACGCGATGGCGACGATGATCGGCACCCAGCCGTTCCACGCGGTGACCTTTGACGGCGCGCGCTACGACTGCGGGTCGAAGGCCGGCTATATCCAGGCCAATCTGGCGGTCGCGCTGCAACGCCCCGACATCGCCGCCGAGGTCCGCGCCTTTGCGATCGACCTGCTGAAGTAAGACCGGCGGAGGCGACGGCCCCCGCCGGATCAGTGGTTATTCGCCTTCGATATTCGGTTTCGGGAAAGTGTCGGCGCTCAGCGTCTTGTAGAGCAGACCGCCCACCGCGCCGCCGATCAGCGGGGCGAGCCAGAACAGCCACAATTGCTGGATCGCCAGCCCGCCGACGACCAGCGCCGGACCGGTGCTGCGCGCCGGGTTGACCGAGGTATTGGTGACCGGGATCGAGATCAGGTGGATCAGCCTCAGCGCCAGGCCGATAGCGAGCGGCGCGAAACCTGCGGGCGCGCGACCGTCGGTCGATCCCATGATAATCCACAGGAAGAAGGCGGTGAGCACGATTTCGATCAGGAACGCCGACCAAATGTCGTAGCCGCCCGGCGACCCGGCATCAAAACCATTGGCGGCGAGCCCGTTGGTTGCCAGATCATAGGCGGGATTGCCGCTGGCGATGTAGAATAGCAGGAACGCCGCGATGACCGCGCCGATCACCTGCGCGCCGACATAAAGCGGAATGTCGCGTGCTTCGAAGCGTCCGCCCGCCCACAGCCCGACGGTAACCGCGGGGTTCAGGTGACAGCCGGAGATATGGCCGATCGCATAGGCCATGGTGACGACGGTCAGGCCGAAGGCGAGTGATACGCCGAGCAATCCGATGCCGACATCGGGAAACGCCGCCGCCAGCACCGCGCTGCCGCAGCCGCCGAAGACAAGCCAGAATGTGCCGATCAACTCGGCCAAGCCTTTTTGCATATTCGTCATATGACCCTCCTCCCCACCGGTGGCCATGGACGCCGCCGGCGCCGGGTCATCCTATCAGGGCTGGGCAGGCGAGCAAGTCTTCGCACCGACGCCGGATTTCAGGCGGCCGCGACCGCTTCGACGAAGTGGCGCGCACGCTGGTCGAGCGAGCGTGCTGCCTCCGACAGTCCCGCCGATAATTCGCCAAGCGCCTGCGCGCCATCGCCGACCGCGGTGGCGCCGTGTCCGATTTCCTGGACGCGCAGGTCGATCTCGCGGCCTGCCGAGACCGCCTGTTCGACATAGCTCGCAATCATGATCGTCGTGGCGCTCTGCCCGTCGACCGCACTGTCGATCGCGTCGGAGAAACCATTATTGGCGTCGATCGCGCGTTCCACTTCGCCAAAACCGGCCGCTACCTGACCGACAATGTCGCGGATATGATCGACATATTGCGCAATATCACCCGCAGCGGACCGTGTCTGACTGGCCAGCGTCTTCACCTCGGACGCCACGACCGCAAAGCCGCGTCCGGCCTCTCCCGCATGCGCAGCCTCGATCCCGGCGTTGAGCGCCAGCATGTTGGTGCGGCTCGCCATGTCGATGATCAGCGCCAGCATCTGTTCGATCGACTGGCTGGCAGTCTTGAGCGCCTCTGCCCGTTCGCCCGCCTGCTGGACTTTGCGATGCGCCTCGCCGCGAATGGCGCGGGCGCGGGAGCCATCGTCGACGATCTTTGCCATCGTCGCCGCCAGCGCATGGCCGCGGTCGCCCAGTTCGTGCAGCCCCGTCAGCGTTTGTGCCGTCGCCCCGGCGACCGTCACCGCGTCGCGCCCTGTCTGCCGCGCGCGATCGGACAGGGTGGCAGCAAAAGTTTCGACCTGATGCGCCATGTCGGACAACACCGCGGTAAGCGCCGTAATCTCTTGCTGAAACCGGCGCCCGGCGTCGTCGACCTTTGTCGCTCGCGCCGCGCCCTCCCGCGCCAGTTCGACGTCGCGCAGCATCGCCAGTTTGGCGAGCTGGCCGCTGTCGAGCGTCTCGACGAAGCGGCCGCGGTCGACGAGGATCAACTCGCCGCGCCCCCGCCCCTCGGCCGCGATGCGCAGCAGTTCGGTGGTCGATCGCGCGACATCGGCGGTGGAGCAGGCTTCGATCAATGACGTGATTGACCCGCCGATCGTCGGATTCTGCATCAGCGAAAACCAGAAGGGGCAGAAGAGCAATTCGCGCACCCGCTGTTCGCGGATGACGCCGATCGGGCGCGCGTTCGCGTCGAGCACTGCCAGCGCGCGCAGGTCGGGATTGCCGCGAAACAGCTCGATCACTTCGGCCATGTGCGCGTCCGCGGCAACCGCGGCGGCGTGGCCCGATGATGGTAGCAAAACATGGTCCATGACGGGCTTGGTCTTTCTTCGCGCTGCGACTGCTGGTGCGCGGCTCGGCCTAAGCAACGTTGGTAAACATCAATTTAACCATTTGTTTCAATGCTGTGACACGGGGCCCCAACGCGGGGGCGAACCGTCGCAATATTCTGTTCAGATCGCGCCCGCTATGCGATGACGCGGCGCACCGATCGGATAGCGACGGCGAGGAGAAGACCATGCGTGCCATCATCACCGCCCTTGCTGCGCTGCCGCTGCTCGCCGGCTGTTTCAGCGCGGTGAAAACCGTGGTGACCGCGCCGGTCAAGGCGGTTGGGCAGGTCGCCGACTGGACGACGACAAGCCAGGACGAATCGGATCGCAATCGCGGCCGCGAGATACGCAAGCGGGAGGAACAGCTGGGCAAGCTGTCGCGCCAGCGCGACAAGGCGGCCGAGAAATGCCGCGACGGCAATGAAGACCAATGCCAGCGCGCCGAAGTATTAGACCATGAAATCGAAGCGGTGATGGCGGCGCCACGGTAGGGCCGCGAAACGCTGCCTGATCCTCCTGTCGCGCAGCGATGGGGAGGTTTCAGCGTGAATCGCTGACGGAGGGGCTTTGGCGCTGATGTCGCCGCCCCTCCACCAGCGCCTGCGGCGACGGTCCCCCTCCCAAGGCTTCGCCAGGGAGGATGAGGTCACCGCACCCGCCGCCCGGTCCACACGACGCGGCCGACCAGTTGCACCGACGTCATCGGCAGGTCGTCCCAGCTGCGGTAATGCGGATTGTCGCTGATCACCGAAATCCGTCCCGGCCCTGGCGCGCGCGCGATGCGTTTAACCATCAGCACATCGTCCATGCGCAGCACATAAATCCCGTCGCGCAGCCGCGCCGCGGCGTCGCCGCCGTCGACCAATATGTCGTCGCCGTCGTTCAGCGTCGGCGCCATCGAATCGCCCTCGACGCGAATGATGCTGAGCGCGCGCGGATCGGCGCCAAGGTCGCGCAGCCATTTGGGATCGAACGCCACCTCGCCCTCGACCGGCTCGCTCTCGACGCTCGCCCCCGCGCCCGCCGACGCGCCGATCGCCAGTTTCGGGACGAGGATCATCCCCGGCCCGCGCATCCGCGCCGGAGTCGCAACGCGTTGCACCGGGCCGCCGAGCAGCGCTTCGGACACCCCCAGATAGGCGGCGATCCGCGTACGATCCTGTTCGGCGAGCCGCCGCGGCGAACCGCGTTTGATATATTGCTGGATATAGGCGGGGTTGCGCCCGATCACCTGCGACAGGCGCGCATAGTCGATGCCCTTGTCGGTCAAGAGACGGTCGAGCGCTGCGCGCGGATCGGGAACATGATCGATCATGGGCGAGTCCTTCCTATTTCATTCCTAGCAAGCGGATTTTTCCTAGACAAGTAGGAAATCGAGCATCAGATAGGAATTATCCTATCGGGTGAGTCGCCCGGTTGTCGACGCCGTCTGGGAGGAAGTTATGGAACGCACATTGTTGCAACGGATCGATGCCTTTTTGCAGGAATCGTCGATGCCGCCCACCGTATTCGGCCGCGCCGCGGTACGCGATCCAAAGCTCGTGAGCGATTTGCGCGCGGGCCGCGAACCGGGCGGCCTGCTGATTTGCCGTTTGGAGCATTTCATGAGCATGTGGCGCACCGAGCGTCATGCGGGCCGGGTCGCGCCGCAGGGCGACCGGCGGACACGGTCGTTTCGCCAGTCCGCCAAATGAGCGCAGACATGACCCGCTGGTCGCCCGCGCAGTCCCGCCGCCCCGGCTGCCCGCACCGCCGTTTGCGCCACCTGCTCGCGGATGCGATGCCACCGGGCCTTTCGCTCGGCGCGTCGACGTTCCGGCCGTGGGCAAGCGCGAATTTTGTCGGGGCCCGCCATATCTTTCCCTGCGCGCTGGCGGATGGCGAAGCGAAAGCGGTCAGCGCCGCGATACAGAACGAGTTAGGCAACGCCGAATGGACGCTGCCCGGTCATGTTGTCGCCGATGTCGTGGTGGTGGAATGCAGCAACCCACCAGGCGCATTGCAGATCGAAATTCTAATGGTGGAAGAATGAAGGGTGGGGAGGTCAGCCCACCGACTGACGCGTCATCCGTTGCAGGGTGCTGAGAGCGGCTTCGAGCGCGAAGTCCACTTCGGGATCCGGTTCGACGGCGGCACCGTCGGGCGCAGCGATGTCAGCGGTCGCAGTCGGTTCGCGGCGGCGCGCCAGGCCCGCTTCGAGCCGCGCGACCATCGCGCCGAGCGAATGGTCGGCGGTGGCGGCGGACAGCGGCTTTGCCGTCATCACGGCGGGTTGCAGCCAGGGTTCGTCACCAGCGGCATGGTCTTCGGGCGCGAGATCGGCGAGCACCAGTTCGTCGGCATTTTGCTCGGCAAATTCGTCGAGCCACAGGTTGGCCTCGGCGCTGTGGTCGGCGGCAGCGACTTCGGCGTTCAGCGGCCCCAGACCGCCGGCGGGCAAATCGCGACCGGCGCGGATCGGCGGGCGCAGCGGATCGTCGGGATGCAGATCGACGCGGCGGCGGCGGGTCCAGAAGGCGTCGCTATCCTCGTCGGCAGCCACCGTGGACTCGCGGCGGAAGCGCCCGCGTAGCGAGGACAGTCCCGCAGCTTCGGGCTCTGCGATCAGCAGCGCGACCAGCCCCGCGATCAGCGAAGCGATTGCGGCCATGCCAAGGGCCAGGATCAGTCGCGCAGCATTGCCGACCGGCGGCACGAAATAGTCCGACAGCCGATCAAGATAGAGGTTCCAGGAGATCCCCGCGACCCACGACATCGGCATCACCGCGGCGAACATGAAGGTCAGCGCCGCGGCGCCGATCACCGCGGGCATGGCGGGGCGCAGCGTGCGGAGGAGCGCGCTTGCCTTGCCTTGGCCGGGGTTGTCGCTGGTCTCGTCCATATCGTCCAATTCCGTGCGCCCCGTGCGGGGCCAAAATGTCGTCATCCGGGGCGGCGCGCTCAGGCAGCGCCGCGCAGCAATCGCTGGTAAACCGGCTCGTAACGTAAAATGTTTGATGACCAGTTACGATGGGTTTCGACAAAAATACGTGCGGTGCGCCTTCGCTCCGCCCAAATGCCCCGATTCTCGAGCAGCATCGCCAGCGCATCGGCGATCGCTTCGGGATTGTCGGGGGCGAATAGCGTGCCGGTGACGCCATCCTCGATCAGTTCGCGGTGGCCGCCGACGTCGGACGCCGCGACCAGCTTGCCCTGCGCCATCGCTTCGAGCGGTTTGAGCGGGGTGACGAGGTCGGTCAGCCGCATCTTTTTGCGCGGATAGGCGAGGATATCGATCAGCGAATAATAACGCTCGACCTCCTGATGCGGCACCCGCCCGACGAAATGGATCTGCGCCGCCGCACACGATGCCGCGGCCTGCGCCTTCAGCGCCGCCTCCATCGGCCCGCCGCCGACGAGCAGCAGCCGCGCTTTGGGCTGCGCCGCGACGAGTGCGGGCATCGACGCGATCAGGTCGTCGATGCCCTCATAATCGTAGAAGCTGCCGATATAGCCGATCACCGCATCGTCGGCGGCGATCCCCAGCGTGTCTGCGAGCGCATCGTCGCGCGGCGGGGGATCGCCGAACAGGTCGAGGTCGACGCCATTGGGGGACACGGTGATTTTGGCCGGGTCGATGCCGCGCGCGATCAGATCGCCGCGCAGGCCTTCGCAGATCACCGCGACCGCATCGGCGGCTTTCACCGCATGTGTCTCCAGTTTTTTGGTCAGCCAATAGCGCAGGCTGCCTTCGCGCCCGGTGCCGTTGCCAACCGACGCATCCTCCCAGAAGGCGCGAATTTCGTAGATGACGGGGATGCCGAGCTTTTTGCCGACGCGCAGCGCCGCGAGCCCGTCCAGCACGGGCGAATGTGCGTGGATCACGTCGGGTCTCCAGTCGCGCGCGAGCGCCTCGACCCGCCGGGCCAGCCCGCCGGTTTAGCGGCCGTCGCGGGTGGGCGCGCGCGCAGGCGGGGGGGGCGGGGGGGGGGAAAATGTGCGGCCGTCGCCGGGAAG
>NZ_JAIBES010000106.1 GCF_019459305.1 Sphingopyxis sp.
CCCCAAAACCCGTGGTGGGCGGCGCCCCCCCCAACCCCCCGGCGCCGGTTTGGGGGCCCCAGTTTGGGGGGCCGGCCGCACCTGGAAAGCCCTTCATCATCTCTTCCCGCGTCTGCCGAAGCAGTCGCTGTCCAAGCGATGGTCTGCATTTCCTGTACCTGATCGGGTCCGCATCAACTCGTGGGAATCGCTACGTTCCGTGACCAGGCTATCGGTCGATTTCATCGTAAGTCCGGCCCGTTCTCTTCTGGCTAGTCTTGCAACTACCCTTGATGTCCCGGCGGTCTTTCGTCTCTCTCGTCCGATGATTTGAAGCTGACATGAAGCTTTCCGGGCGCCAACAGAAAAACGTTCAAATGCCGTGTCCGAACGTCGGTCTCTGTGGATAAGTCCGGCATTAGCAACAAGCGGATTCGGCGCAGCATTTTTGTAACAAGGCTGCAGCATTTTCGGATTCGGATTTGCCGCTCCATCGGTGGCCGGTCGTCCGCCGACTCGTAAGGGCGAGTCGCCAATCCGATTCGCTTGGGGACTAAGCCCGCCCCAAATCACCTTTGCCGATCGTTCCCGACGCCATCTCGAGCATCCGGTCGAGGCTCTTGCGTGCTGCCAGCCGCAGGCCTTCCTCCATCTCGATCTGCGGCTTCAGGTCGCGCAGCGCGAGGTAGAGCTTTTCCATCGTGTTGAGCGCCATGTACGGGCAGATGTTGCAGTTGCAGTTGCCGTCCGCCCCTGGCGCCCCAATGAAGGTCTTTTCGGGGATAGCCAGTTCCATCTGGTGAATGATGTGCGGTTCGGTCGCGACGATCAACGTGTCGCCGGGGAAGGTCTTGGCGAATTGCAGGATGCCGCTGGTCGATCCGACATAATCGGCGTGGTCGACGATGTGTGGTGGGCATTCGGGATGCGCGGCAACCGGCGCGCCGGGGTGCTGCGCCTTCAGCTTGATGAGCTCGGTTTCGCTGAACGCTTCATGGACGATGCACACGCCGGGCCAGAGCAGCATCTCGCGCCCGAACTTGCGGTTGAGATAGCCACCGAGATGCCGATCGGGGCCGAAGATGATCGGCTGGTTTTCGGGAATCTGGCTGATGATCGTCTCGGCGCTCGACGAGGTGACGATGACGTCGCTCAATGCCTTCACCGCCGCCGAGCAGTTGATGTAGGTCAGCGCGATATGATCGGGATGCTTCTCGCGAAAGCGCTTGAACTGTTCGGGCGGGCAGCTGTCTTCCAGACTGCACCCCGCGTCCATGTCGGGCAGGATCACAATCTTTTCCGGACTCAGGATTTTTGCAGTCTCGGCCATGAACTTCACGCCGCAGAAAGCAATGACATCGGCGTCGGTGTCCGCCGCCTTGCGCGACAACTCAAGCGAATCGCCGACAAAATCAGCGAGATCCTGAATCTCGGGCTTTTGGTAATAATGCGCCAAAATCACCGCGTTGCGGTCTTTGCGGAGGCGCTCGATTTCAGCGCGCAGGTCGAGACCCGAGAGATTCTCGCGAATGGGAGCAGTCATCGCATTTCCTTATCTGGCTTTTGCCTTGCCGGTCCCCCTACACCGCCCCCCCCGGCAGAGCAATTCGCCGCATCAACTGGCGAGGCGCGTCGCAAGAGCAATGACGGGAGGCGCCATCGACAGCAGCGATATGGCGACGCGCGTCGCGATGACAATGGCAGCGACGGCCCATGTCGCAGGATGCACGGCGCCGCGGCTGCGCCGGTCATAGCTCGCGATAATCACAACCACCGCCAGCTGGCAGAGCGCCACCGCAGGCTCGGCCCATGGTCCCATCAGCGGGATCGGAAGTAAGCGCCCCAACGCAGGTTCGAGGATAATAATAGTCGCGCCGATCATCAACCGCCTGTGCCAGTCGGTCGCGCGGCGCCGCCGGATCGCCCACGCGACCAACCCGCCGAAAACAAGCGACTCGGTGACCGTCAGCGCCAGGAAATAAGGCGGGGAGAAGAATGGCGGAAAACGGTTCAGCATCAACGACGCAACGCCGGTAAAAATGCCAAGGCAGGTGATGAACAGCGCAAGCAGCCCGCCAATGCGGCCGAGCTGGCGATGCCGGGCGAAATTGCCCTGCGAAGCGAGCGTCGGCTGCACAATCAGCAGGCCGAGCCACGCAAGCATCAGCACGCCGTGCAGATGCACCCAGAACGGCGCCGCGACGGGATCGACAAAACCGCGCAGCGCAAACTGCAGGAAGCCAAAAACGATGAACAGCGCCAGGCCGATCGCCATGCGCTGCCAGAAAACTTCGGGGCGCATCGCCCCCTCGCGCGTCGTTGCCATACCATACCCCCCAGCCGGCTGGAATCGGGTCGAGACTAGCGCAGGACGGCGGCGCGCGAAAGCCTGCTAGTCGGCAGGTGTATTGGCGAAGCGCGCGGTCACCTTCGCATCGATCCCGGCGGCCTTGAGCGGCATCGCGAAACTCTGCTCGATCGCCGCTCGCGCTGCGCCTTGCGCCAGCCGCATCGGGGTGGTCCCCTTGGCCTGCCTGATCAGCTCATCCTGCGCCGCCTTGCGGTTGGCGGCGTCGAGCGAGGCTTCGGCGTCGGTCAAGGCCAACAGGATCGTCCCGTCGCGAAACTCGCTGATCGCGTTGAGGTCGATTTCAGGTCCAGCAAGCCGCAGCGGCGGCAGGGTGACGGTCAGCGCGCCCGTCGCTGCATCCCAGTCAAGGTCCGACTGCTTGAGTTTGCCCAGATCGACCTCATACCGCACTGTTCCGGGCATGATCAGCGTCTTCTTCGCGCTCAGCCCCATCCGGCTCTCGGTCGATGTCACCACCGCGACGTAGCGCGCGGTGAACGGCACCAGGACATTTTGTTCCTGCAATCCTTGCAGGCTCGCCGCGACAACGGTTTCGGGGTCATAGCCCTTTTGCCAGTCGCGCCATGCCGACACCGCCCACCAGACGGCGAGCAGCAGCATCGCCGTGGCGGCGAGCAGGATCAGGCGCCCGGCAAGGCGCGGCGGGGGTGCGGAGAGATTCGTGGTCATGGCACTGTATAGCTCGAACAGTCGGGCGCAGGTCGATCCATTTCATAACGACCCGTCGCCCCATTGTATCGCAGCACGCGTTCGTAGCTGCACTCGGGGTCTTTCCAATCGGCGAGATCGCTGGCTTTCAGATTCTGCCGGCTAATGTCCTCACTCCGCCGCGATGTCCGCGGAAAGGCGGTGGCAAAGCTGCGATAGGTCAAGATCGGCAATTCGCTGCCATCATCGGGGCCAGGTTTCAGCACCGCCTTATACTCATATTCGTCGTGGCAGGCGTCGAGCCTGTCTTTTGCATCCTGCTCGGAAAAACAGGCGCGGATCATCAGCGCGCTATCCCAGTCGACAGCGAGTATCGCGCGCCGTTCGCCGAGCATCCCGACCAGCATCTCCAGCCCTTGTTGGCCATCGCCTTCATCGCCGCTGCGCACCAAAACGACATGCTGCCACAGCCGTAAACCCTGCGGCTCGTCCGCAAAGACCGGGAGCGTCAGCGGGGTTTTATCGGTATCGCCCGACCCCGGAAAAGAGAAGAGCAGATGGGCCGGTCCCTCGCCTGCATCAACATTGTCCGACAGTTCAAAGCATATCTGGCCATCGGGCAGGCACTGCTGGCCGCCTTCGTGGGCGGTGAGGTCAAGAATGCGCGAATTGGCGGCGGGCGCGGTGTCGGCGGCGGGCTGCGCGGCGGCGAGCAGCATCGTCAAAAGCATGTCAGGCGAGTTCCCATTCGTCATTACGTTCGCGCACCACCCCGCGCGCGCGCAGGTCGAACAGGTGCGCCAGCACCGAGCGCCCGGCGGCGCCGGTCAGCCGCGGGTCTAGCCCCTTGTACATATGCGCGACCATGACCGGTATGACCCGGGTTCCCTTTTCCAGCTCGCGCAATATTTGCCGTTCGCGCTGCTTGCGATGCCCCAGCATTCCGCGGACGAGCTGCCGCGGCTTTGTCACCGCGGGGCCGTGCGCCGGATAATAAATGCGGTCCTCGCGCGCATACAGTTTCGACAGACTGGCCATATAGGCTGCCATATCGCCGTCGGGCGGGCTCACCACGCTGGTCGACCACGCCATGACATGATCGCCGGTGAACAGCGCGCCGCTTTCGATCAGGCCATAGCAAAGATGGTTCGACGTATGCCCGGGCGTCGCGACCGCCTCGATCGTCCAGCCATCGCCCGACAGGCGTTCGCCGTCGGTCAGCACCCGGTCGGGCGCATAATCGGGATCGAATGCCGAATCGGCGCGCGGCCCGTCATCCTTCAATGCCAGCGGCGCACAGCCGATGATCGGGGCGCCGGTCGCGGCTCTCAGCGGCGCCGCGGCGGGGCTGTGATCACGGTGGGTGTGCGTACACAGGATCGCGGCAACGCGCTGCCCCGCGACGGCGCGCAGGATCGCATCGACATGCCCCTGCCCATTGGCATCGGGCGGATCGCCAATGCTCATGCCGCTCCCGGTCGGGCCGGGGTCGATCACCGCAACATCGCTGCCCGCACCGACAATCCATGTCTGGGTACCGGTGAAGGTATAGGGCGACGGGTTCGGCGCCAGCACACGCCGCACAAGCCGCTCATGCTGCTCGCAATCGCCGGCGCGGATGCTGTCGGGCCAGGGCTTGTCTTCGCTCATGAGTATCATGTGGCATTGCGGGGGGCGGAACGAAAGGGGTGGCGGCGATCATTTGGCGATAGTGGCGGGTTTGCGGTCTTAAGCGATCCTCCCCCAACGGGGGAGGATCGGCAGAATCCGCTTTCCACCCACGCGAAAAAGGGAGCGGTCGCCCGCTCCCTTTCCCCGCCCCTGCCGCCAGCCCCACCGGGGAGCAAAGGCTGGCGCCGAAGCTGGTCGGGCCTAGTGGTCCGATTTCTCGATGGCGGTGATCGCCTTGTCCAGATCGGCGGCGACCTTGGCGCGCATGTCGTCGGACAGGCCGCGCGCGCGTTCGCCCTCGGCAAAGGCCGCGCGCGCTTTTTTGAGCGCCGACAACCGCGCAGCCTTTCCTTCGGCGCTGTCGCTGCACGCAAACATATGGACGCGGGTGCGCTTGTTGCCGTCGCTCTCGTCGCGGTTGACGATCGGCGCCGCCTTTTTGCTGTCACCGCACTTGCCGAGCACCATCGTCTGGCCATGGACCGACGACCATGTGCCGTGGGGCAGGGGCGGCATAGGGGGCATCGGCGGCATAGGTGCCAGCACGGTGCGCAGGCGTTCCTTGCGTTTCGCTTCCAGCTTGTCGGCGATCGAGTCGGCCTGCTGGCCAGTGACACCCTGTTCCTTCAGCGTCGCGAGCACATCGTCGCGCGACAGGCTGCCCGGCATGCGGACGTCGATGCGGCGCAGCTTGTCCTTGCCGTCGGCGGGAGCGAACATCACCGTCGGCGCCTTGCCCGCATCGTCGCCATCGCGGCGGATAACGATGCGATGCACTTCGCGTTTCTTGCCATCCTTGCCGGTCGTGACGTCCGCGCTGTGATCGGTGAAGACCATCACTCCGGGGGCGTCAGGCGCATCGGGCGCGTCGGCGGGCAGCGGCGGCTCGGGCGGCAACGGCGGTGCTGGCGGTTCAGCCAAATCAACCGTCTGCGCCGTCGCGGTCACAACACCCGCCGGCACCAGCGTCGCCGTCGCCGCCAGCACTGCCAGCGTCGCGCCGCCGATCAGCAACCGGCCCGCCAGCCCGCGCTGTTTCGAAATATCCCTCCGCATCAACATCGTCAGCCTCTCCTGCAAATTATCGTGAACCGCCATCGGCGCCGCCAACGACAACCGCGAACCGACGGCGGCCTTGGCGATCGCGGTTGCGTAGCGCGCGGTCCGCTCGCCGCGCATGTCCGCGTCGGCCATCGTCAGCACGCGCGCATCGCACGCAGCCTCCTGATCGAAGCGAAAGGCGCGGATCGCGCGCCAGGCAAAGGGGTTGAACCATTGCGACGCCAGCAGCACGAGCGCCGCGGCATTTGCCCACAGATCGCCATGACGGTGGTGCGCCAGTTCGTGATCGACCGCGAGCGCGCGTTCTTCGGCGGCAAAGCGTGCAAAGAAGTCCTGCGGCACGGCGACGATGCGGTGCCACAGACCAAAGGCGACCGGACCATCAACCGCATCGGTCATCACCAGCCGGATCGTCCCGATCGGCTCGAGCTCGACCGCCTCGGCCAGCACTGCGGTGCGGAAGCGGCGATGCGACAGCAGCGCCATCACGAGCACCACCGCCATGCCCATCGCCCATATGACGAAGACATAAGGCGCGGCATCGGTAAACGACCACGCGGGCGTGGCCGGAACCGTCATCGGCGTGTCGACCGCGACCAGCATGACGTCGACGCTATCGGACGCAGCAACCGGATCCGCCAACGGCAGCGGCGGTAACACCAGCCGCAGTGCCGGGATCAGCCACAAGCTATACGTCAGCCGCGGCCCGAAATGGCGCGCAAAGGGTTTGCGGACCAGCAGTACCGCGAGGACGAGCAGCGCAGTGGTGAGCATTGTATCGCCCCACACCTGCATCCATGTCGCGGCGCTCATGACTTGAGCCTCCGCAGCAGCGCTTCGATCTCGGCAATATCGGTGTCGCTCAGCGCCTCGCGATCGGCAAGATGCGCGATCAGCGGGCTGACGCGGCCACCGAACAGGCGGTCGACGAACCGCTGCGATTCTTCGCCAACGGCGTCGGCGCGTTCGATCGCGGGGCTATAAAGGTAGCGGCGGCCGTCGGCCTCGGCGGTCACCGCGCCTTTCTGGACCAGCCGCGCCAGCAACGTTTTGACCGTCGCCTGCGTCCAGCCGTTCGCCTTGCCGATGCGAGTGGTCAGGTCGGCCGCGGTCTGCGGCGCGTCGTCCCATAGGGCCGACAGCACCTGCATCTCCGACTCACTTGCTCTTTCTGCCATCAGAACCCCTCCCATTGGCACCGCTCATCTGCGATGCGACTACAGATGTAGTCAAGGGACTGAATGGTCGATGAACAAAGCTGAACGGCGCATTGTCGGAATTTTTTACAAGCTCTGGCGGCGGTAAGGAATCGCTAACCACCGTCGCCCGCGCTTATCCGTCGCCGCGCCAAATTGGCACGGCAATTGAATAGTATCAGATGTTCCCGAGTGTTCCGCTCAATTGGAGCGGTGGGGGGCATCGGTCTGGTCCCTGATGCCTCCTGCCCCCACCGGGAAATCCCCACTTGCCCCCGACGCAGACGGGGGGCGGAGCGGCCGAAAGGCCCCGCCCCCCGGACGCTTACCCACTCGCTAAATTACCGCATATAATGAAGGCGGGGATCAGTCCGCGGTAGTGGGAAAGGTTCCACTGTTCGCCCCGGCGCGGCGGATATTGTCGGCGACCGGTGGCAGCTGGAACGGCGCCGGCATCGGCGGCAGTTCGGTCAGGCGGTCCGCAAAGATCAGGCGCCCCGGCCCCAGCTTATAGAGAATCATCGGCAGCAAATCTTCGCCGAACACAAAACAGCCTTCGCTACGGCCCAGCTTGCCCTGCGTCGCGATCAGCGACGGATCGGCATACCAGGCGCCATGCACGACGATGGCACGCACATCGGCATTATTGTTGTCGGGCTCCAGCCCCGCAAGCCGCATCGACGATCCGTTCGCGCCCCAGTAATAATCGCTGGTGCGATAGGCACCGCGCGACGTCGCGAGACTTCCGACGCGGTTCGAGAAGTTTTTCAGCCACCCGTCATGCTGCGGATCCGATCCACGGCCGTGCGTCACCGGGAACATCTCGACCTTGCCCGCGACCATATCGACCAGCGCGAAACGCGGACGCGATGACGGCAGGCCGAAATCGACAATTCCGACGCGGTCAGTCTGCGGAATAAAGCGGCTTTGCATCGCGATCTGTTTGCGGGCGACCGCAAGATAGTCGACCGGCGGCGCGGTCGTTGTCATTGGCTGCCGAATCCAGTCCGGCATCTGCGCGCGCGCTGGCGCTGCAGCCATGGCGCCTGCCCCGGCCAGTCCGGCCAGCATCGCCCTGCGATCGATCAATTTACTCACGTGCTACCCTACCCCGCATTGGCCGCCTTTGGCGATCCTTCGACATTGCATAAGTCGTGCGTTCGCTGTGAAAGGCAAGCAGTTGGTTCCCTGTCATGCGGGCAAATGTGCCATATATGCTATGAATAGCGGGTTTACGGTCCCGTAAGCGGTGATTAGGACACTGCGCATGAACGCAATCATCTGGCATAACCCCGCCTGCGGCACCTCGCGCAAGACGCTCGCGATCCTGGAAGCGACACCCGGCATTGAGCTGACCGTCATAGAATATCTGAAACAGCCCTACACCGCTGACAAGCTGCGCCAGCTGTTTACCGATGCCGGACTGAAGGCACGCGACGCATTACGGCTTCGCGGGACCGACGCCGAAGAGCGCGGACTGACCGATGCCCAAGAGGACGCGATCATCGCCGCGATGGCAACGCACCCCGCCTATGTCGAACGTCCGATCGTCGAGACCGAAAAAGGCGTCCGTCTGTGCCGCCCGCAGGAAGTGGTCCGCGAGATTCTCTAGGCCCCTTCGGTCGTAGCTTGACCGTAACACCCATCTCCTGAAAGCAAAGGGGCCACGGACAATGTCCGCAGCCCCTCGCTAAAACTCGAATCGCAGACCGATTACGGGCTGGTTGGTTCGTCGTCGCCGTCGGTGAGCAGGACGATCGCTGCGATGATACCAACAGCTGCCAGCGCCAGAACGATCCAGCTGGTTTCGCCTTCCAGCTCGCTCTGACCTTCGACGGTCGATGCCGCGCGAACACTCTGCGCCGCCGATGCAGCCACGGGCGCCGCGACCAGCGACGTTGCAGCGAGGCTGATCGCCGCCTTTTTCAACAAATTCATAAAATACTCCCTGTCGTTATGCCTGACGAGGTTTTGCGCGGCATTACGCTACGATATTGTTCTGCCTTGATATTCATAGCGCGTTGAAGAGGGGGAATGCAATGGGTCGGCGCATGCGTACTGCCGTAAAAAGCCGCCAGATTGGCGCAAACTTCGTCGGTAAAATGTACTAGCCCGCCATGATCCTGCCGCTCGAGATCGCGAATCGCGTCACTGGCCCCGGCATATCGCCGAACAGCCCCGCCTCGGTCCCGGTCAGCCATGCCTGCCCCCCCTGGTCCGCCAGCCGGGCGTAAAGCGCTGCGCGGCGCTGCGGATCCAGGTGCGCCGCCACCTCGTCGAGCAGCAGGACCGGTCGCTGCCCACGCGCCCGTGCGACACAGTCGCTGTGGGCAAGAACAAGCGACAGCAGCATCGCCTTTTGCTCGCCGGTCGAACATCGCGCCGCCATCCGACCGGTCGCCGCATGCACCGCGTTGAGGTCGTCGCGATGCGGCCCCGCCGTTGCGCGCCCGGCGGCAGCATCGATCCGTCGCCGCCCCGCGAACAACGCTTTCAGCGAATCCGCCCGATGCGGTTCGGCGCGCACCACACCATCGCCGTCAATCAGCGTCAGCAACGGCCGCGCAAAGGGCGTGTCAGGCTGACCGGCGAGTTCGGTCGATAAGGCTTTCAGCATTTGCTGACGCGCGGCGTCCAGCGCCGCGCCGTGCTCGGCCAGCTGCGCCTCAAGGCTGGCCAGCCATTGCATATCGGTCACGCCGGGATCGGCCAGCAACTTGCCGCGCGCGCGCAACGCCGCTTCATAGCGATTGCTGTGCTGGGCGTGACGCGGATCGAGCGCGAGGACGAGCCGGTCGAGAAAGCGGCGGCGGTTCCCGGCGGTTTCGACGAATAGCCGGTCCATCGCCGGGGTCAGCCACAGCACGCCCAGCCACTCCCCCATCGATGCGGCGGCGGCGGCGCTGCCGTTGATCCGCACCAGCCGACGTCCCGGCTGCGCTGGCTCAATACCGGTGCCAAGCGATACTGGGGGCAGGGCATCGCCCGCCAGCACTTCGGCAAAGACTGCAAAACCGCCGCTCGCGCCATCGCGCACCATATCGGCCAGCGCGGCGCGGCGCAGTCCGCGGCCCGGCGCGAGCAACGAGATCGCTTCCAATATATTGGTCTTGCCCGCGCCATTGTCGCCGTGCAGCGCCACCAGGCCCGGCCCGGCGACCAGCTCCGCCGCGGAATGATTGCGAAAATCGGTCAGCGAAAGGCGGGTCAGCGTCATCTCATAGGGCGCCTACCGCAGCTCTTCCCGTCACGCCACCCCGCAGCCTTCCCACGTTGACGCGGCAAATACTGCGTTCTCGACGCCGCGTGCGACAAAGGCAAAGAGCGGCCCGAGGCGACAAATCGGAAATGACCCTGCAATTTTTTCCAACTTGCGGTAATTTTCACCATCTCACCGCATATTTTGCACCAGAATAATCTGTCACGAACCCAAAAACCCCACTTAACCGTCGATGAACGCAGTTGGCACGGTCTCTGCATAAGTGTCGGCATCCACCGGAACGGTCCGAGTGGAAGGTTCAAGGAAGGAAAATATCATGGCCCATTTCAATGTCGACTCGTTCAAAAGCTACGCCATTGCCGCCGTTGCTTCGCTCTACGCCTCGGTAATGCTGCTCGGCATTGCCAGCTCGAACAGCTTGATCGTCTGATCGGATTCGATGCCCAAAAACGCCGGCCGCAAGGCCGGGATGGAAAGGAATGAAATGAAACAGGGTTTTCGCAAGAATCGTCGCGATGGTGTCATTTTCGGTGTCTGCGCCGGGATGGCAGACCAGTTCGGCTTCGACGTCTTGTGGACGCGCGTCGGCTTTGTCGCCTTGACGCTGCTGGGCTTTGGCCTGCCGCTGCTGCTGTACCTCGCTGTCGCAATCCTCGCGCCATAGGGCAGCCTACCGGGCCGGACGCGTTCGACGCGCGTCGCACCGGCCCGCCTGATCCCAATACACAAGGGCTCGTCGGCGAGGCCGGCGAGCCCTTCGCATTTCAGCGCAGGATCGAACTGTTGGGATGCAGCGCTGGCCGCGTAACGCCACCGATCATGGGTAGCTAGCCGGCCGCGTTCACTCCGCCCGCGCAGGGATCCCGGTCATCAGCGTGTGCAGCTCACCCGCTTCCCACATTTCCATCATGATGTCCGATCCGCCGACAAACTCACCCTTCACATACAGCTGGGGAATCGTGGGCCAGTCGGAAAATTCCTTGATGCCCTGCCGAACTTCCATGTCCTGCAGCACGTCGACAGTCTCATATTCGACCCCGAGCCGGTCGAGCATCGCGATCGCGCGCGACGAAAAGCCGCATTGCGGGAACAGCGGCGTGCCCTTCATGAACAGCAGCACGGGATTGTCGGCGACCAGCTTGGCGATGCGGTCATGCGTGGGTTCGGTCATAATCGTCTCCGGTAGCGCCTGGCGCCAGAAATTTGATGCTGGTCCCTATGAAGGAACGGCAGTCGTCAATTGCAAGGCATGAAGTTCGCCGCCCATGCGTCCGCCAAGCGCTGCATAGACCGCCTTGTGCTGCGCGACGCGCGTCATGCCGCGAAACGATTCGCTGACGACATGCGCGGCATAATGGTCGTTGTCGCCCGCAAGATCGGTAATCGCGACCTCGGCATCGGGAAACGCCGTGACGATCATCGCCCGCAGATCATCTTCGCGAATACCCATTGGCTCAGCCCTGCTTGTCCATGAACTGGCGTCGTGCTTCGACCGCCTTGTCATTTAGCGCGGCGCGGATTTCGGCATCGCTGATCTCGACCTGCGCTGCGGTCAGGTCGCCCGCGAGCTTGCGAATCACGTCTTCGTCGCCAGCTTCCTCGAAATCGGCCTGCACCACCGCCTTGGCATAGGCATCGGTTTCTTCGGGGGTCAGCCCCATCCGTTCGGCGGCCCATTCGCCGACCAGCCGGTTGCGGCGCGCGGTGATGCGGAACTGTGCGTCCTGATCACGGGCAAATTGGGCCTCAAAGGCGCGTTCACGATCGTCGAATCCGCTCATATTGTCCTCACGGGTTTGAAACTGTCGCTTTGCAGATAGGTTGCGCGCCCGATGGGTGCAAGCGACCTGTGCGGCTGATCACTTCCCTTTTGCAGGCGAAGGGGTTAGGCTCCGGATCAGGGAATGGGTCGTACCGCAGCAATGAAGACTGCGCCTTGCCGCAAATGCGTCGGCACGGCGCCTCTGGCCTTGGGTTTGGGGGATTGGTGATGACCGTTCGACGTCCGTTTTGCCTGCCGATTCTGGCGGCGATCGCCTTGGCGGCGCCCGGAGCCGCGCAGGCGCAGGGCACCGATCCCACGCTGCGCGACAGCTTTTCGATCGGCGATCAGGGCGGCTCGCTGTGCGCGGTGCAGGCTACGGTGCGCGATGCCATCATCGACGGCATGTTCGATCGCGCCTGGGTGATCCTGTGCCGCGACACCAGCCAGCCGGTCGGATATGTTCGCATGCTGCGCGCCAGCCCCGATCAAGCTCTCGCCCGGATCGAACGCGGTCGCGCCGACACCGTCACTTGCGCCGCCGACGGAACCTGCACGGTCAATGACAGCAGCGTTGTGTGGCAAACCCGGATCGAAACGGACGGCAACACTGCCTACACGGTCGAAGGTTTCGCCGCCTATGGCGACGCGCTCAACCTGGCGCTCGAATCGATCCGCCAGCGCAAAGTCATCCCCGGCGTCATCAAGGTCGCAACGACGTCGGTCGGTGGCAATGACGGTTTCGCCCGTACCCTGGCGGGCGCAATCGACGTCGATAAGGCACTCGCCGAGGGCTATCGGCGCAATCACAGCGGCGATTATGCCGAAGCCGCCGAATTTTTCGAAACCCTGTCACGCCGCACCCAAGACGACCAAGCCGCCGCCGACATCGACCCGACCGAATTCACCCTGAACCGCGCGCTGCAACGCTCGAACCTCGGTGAGTTCGGCGAGGCTGAACGCCTGTTTTCCGAGGCCGAGGCGGTACCGACGAGCGACCCGGTCCAGCTGCGCCTGCGCCGCAATTTCCGCGCGATCCACGCCCTGAACCAGCGCGATTATGACGGCGCGGCCGAGTTGTTGCAGCGACCGATTGCCCCGCTGACCACTGCGATCACGGTTGAGGGTTCCAGCGTCACCTTGACCCCGACAATCGTCGCCGGGGTCAACAGCGGCAGCAATGCCCGCGCCGTCCAGCAAGGGTCGGATCGCGAACGGCTGACCCCGCTCGAACGCGCCCAGATCATCGATGCACAGGCGGTCCATCTGCTCGGCACAGTCGAACGGCTGCGCGGCAATGGCGCGGCGGCCAAGGCGGCGCAGATCAAAGGCCTGTCCGATGCACTCGCAGTCCGCGAAGGCCGCGTTACCTCGATCGTCCGCTTGCGCTCGCAAATGCTGGGAGAACTCGCCGTCGCGGAAGAGGCGCTCGGCGACATCGCCGCCGCCGACGCACGTTTTCTGGAATCGATGAACGCGCTCGCGGTCGAATATCCCGAAACCAACGCGCTCGCTTCGGCGCGGGCGCGCTACGCCGCCTTCCTGACCCGCCATGGTCAGGACGACAAGGCGCTGACCATCTATCGCGACGTCGTCACCGCGCTAGCCGTGTCGCAGCGCTCAACAACCGGCATGGCGAATATGATGGCGCCCTATTACCGGCTGCTCGCCAGCCGCGCCGCGACCGATCCCACCGCAGTCAGCGATTTCTTCGTCGCCAGCCAGTTGCAAGTTCGCCCCGGTGTTGCCGACACCCAGGCGGTGCTGGCGCGCGAATTGTCGAGTGGCAGCGACGATGGCGCGCGGCTGTTCCGCCAGGCGACGACGCTGAACCGCGATATCGAACGTGCGCGGATCGAGGATGCGCGGCTTGGTCAATTGCCGGTTTCGCCCGAGATCAACGCGCTGCGCGCCGATCTGAAGACGCAGCTCGACAATCTGTCGTTCCAGCAAGCCGAAACGATCGTCGCACTGGGCGCCTTTCCCCAATATCGCGTCGTCGCGCCGGGCAAGCTCGACCTGCCCGAACTGCAGCAGGTGCTGCACGCCGACGAAGCCTATCTGAAGATGCTGGTTGTCGGCGATTCCGTCTATGCGATGCTGATCGAGCCGACCGGCGCCCAGCTGTGGAAATCGGACATCAGCGCCGCGGCGCTCGAGACCGCGGTTGATACGATCCGCTCAACGATCTCGATCGTCGAAAATGGCCGCCGCGTTACCTATCCCTTCGATGCGGCGACTGCGTACAAGCTGTACGGTCAGTTGTTCGCCCCGGTTGCGGCGCGCCTGCCGAACATTGCGCATCTGATCTTCGAACCCGACGGAGCTATGCTACGGCTGCCGATCAACCTGCTGATCACCGCCGACACCGGGCTTGCCGCCTATGACCAGCGGCTGCTCGATCCCGATGCCGATCCGTTCGACATGCGCCAGGTCGCCTGGCTCGGGCGCACGACGCGGCCGAGCACCGCGGTGTCGACGCTCGCGTTCCGCAATGCGCGGCAGGCGGCACCGTCGACGGCGGCTAACCAATATTTCGGGCTGGGCCAGAATCTGCCGATCAACGGTACCACCCTGCCCTCGCTCGGCACCCGCGGCGCGGCGGGCGGTACCGTCGACGGAAGCTGCCAGTGGGACGTCTCGCAATGGGCGCGCCCGATTTCCGCCGACGAGCTGGTGACCGCGCGCAATGCGATGGGCGGCGATGCCGGGACACTGCTCACTGGTGGCGCCTTCACCGACAGCGCGGTCAAGACCCGCACCGACCTCAATGACTATCGCATCATCCATTTTGCCACCCACGGGCTCGTGACCGCGCCGCGCCCCGCCTGCCCCGCGCGCCCCGCGCTGGTCACCTCGTTCGGCGACGGCGATTCGGACGGGCTGTTGACGTTCCAGGAAATCTTCGACCTCAAGATCAACGCCGATCTGGTCATTCTGTCGGCGTGCGACACCGCGGGGGCGGCATCGGTCGCGGCGACGCGCGAGGCGGGGCTGTCGGGCGGCGGCAATGCGCTCGACGGGCTGGTGCGCAGCTTTATCGGCGCCGGCGGCCGTTCGGTGATCGCCAGCCACTGGCCTGCGCCCGACGATTTCGACGCCACCAAGCGCCTGATCGGCGGCCTGTTCAGCGCCAATCAAGGCACCAGCGTCGCCGATGCGATGTGGGGGACGCAGATGCGGCTGATGGACGACAAGCAGACGTCGCATCCTTATTATTGGGCCGGGTTTGCGATCATCGGCGACGGCGGCCAGCCGCTGCTGCACGGCACGACGGCCACCGCCGACGCCGTACCCGCACAGGAAGGTGTCGGCCGCGCTGCCCGCTAATACCATGCCCCTGTCCGAAGCCAGCATATCCGCGACTGATCCGGTTGCGCCGGACGATCAGCGCCCCGCCGTCCCGCTGGGCAAGCGCGTGCGCCGATTGGTCATGCAGCTCGGCCCGTCACGGTTGGCGGCGACGATCCTGTTCCTGGTCGTTGCGATCCTGATCGCGCGCTTCAGCTGGCAGATGCCGCTGATCGATGCCGCCGAACGCGCCTTATACGACGCACGCGCGACGCTGATGGCGCCGCATGTCGAACAGGACAAACGCGTCGTCCTGATCACCTATAACGACGAAACCCTGTTCAACACCGGCATCCGGTCGCCGCTCGACCGCACCCTGCTCGCCAATGCGCTCGGCAATATCGACCAGATGGGCGCCAAAGCGATCGGGATCGATATCGCGTTCGACTCGCCGCGCCCCGACGACGAGGTGCTGAAAACCCAGCTGCGCGCGATGACGACGCCGACCTGGCTCGCCTATGCCGAGCAGGCGAGCAACCCGAACACGATCTTTTACGAACAGCAGAAATTTCTCGAAGCTTTCATCGCCGACGTCGCGACCGACAAAACCAAGCCGACGAGCGTGCTGTTCCAAACCGACGACGACAGCGTGATCCGCAAATGGCCCGGCCGGCCCAAGAATTTGCCGCCACTGATGTCGAACGCCATGGCGCCGGTCGATCCGGCTTTCGGCAATTTCCAAGGCAATATTCGCTTCCTCGTCCCCGCGCGTGCCGCGAAGGGGCAAGAGGAGCCCGTCTTCTCTAACATTCCGATCGACAGCTTCGCGATTCCGATGGACGATCAGACGCGCGCGGCCTTCGCCGAAGGGATCAAGGGCCGATACGTCCTGATCGGCGGCGACATTATCGACAACGACCAGTTCAATACCCCGCTCAGTCGCTTTCTCGATCCGATCACCGGCCAGCACGAGACGATGATCGGGCTGGAGGTCCACGCACATATGCTGGCGCAGCAACTCGACAATGCGTGGTCGCGGCCGCTCGCCGGACCGGTGCTGTGGATTCTCGCCTTCCTGATCGTGCTCGCGGGCGGGCTGACGAGCCTGATCGACCTGCGCGCGCGCTGGGTCGCGCTCGCATTTTTGGGGCAAATGGCGTTTTTCATCGCCTTCCCCTTCTGGTTGCAGGGCCGCGGGGTCGATACCACCACCCTGCCGACCTTTGGCTGGGCGATCGGATGGTTATTCGGCTATGCCGCGGTCGGCACCGCGGCGCGCACCGTCGGGTCGCGGCAGCGCGCCTTTGCCCAGTCGGCGCTCGGCAAATATCTGCCCGCGGACGTCGCGGCGCAGATCATGCGCGACCCCGACCAGTTGTCGCTCCACGGTGAACGCCGTAATATCTTCTGCGTCTTCACCGACCTCGAGGGGTTCACCAAGCTCAGCCATGCGGTCACCCCGGAAACCGTCGCGCGGCTGCTCAACGAATATCTCGACCGCCTTTCCGACATCGTGCTCGACCATGGCGGGACGATCGACAAATTCGTCGGCGATGCCGTTGTTGCTTTTTGGGGCGCGCCGCTCAGTCGTCCCGACGACGGGCCAAAGGCCGCGGCCGCCGCACTCGCCATGTATGAAGCAGGCGAAAAATTTCGCATCGACATGGCCGAAGGGGTCCCGCCGCTTGGCATGACGCGCGTCGGGCTGCACGTCGGCGACGCGATCGTCGGCAATTTCGGTGGTGAGGGCCGCATCCAGTACACCGCGCTCGGTGACGCCATGAATACGGCGTCAAGGCTCGAGGCAGCCAACAAGGCGCTGAAGACCGGCGTCCTAATCTCGGCCGAGGCTGCGGCGCGCTCCGATCGCGACGATCTGGCGCCGATGGGACGGGTGACCTTGCGCGGCCGCGCGCAGCCGGTCGATGTGTTCAGCCCGCGTCCCGATCTCGACCCCGAACAGCGTGCCCGCATCGCCGCAATGGTCGCCGCGCACACTGCCGACGATAAAAATGTCTATGTGACCTGTGCCACAGCAATACAGGCGGAATTCGGTCAGGATCCCGCCATCATGTTTCTGATAGAACGTCTGAACAATACGAAAAATGGAGAAAGCTATGTCCTTTCCTGATCTGCCAAAGGGCCGTCTGGCCCTCACCGCCGCCGCCGCAATCATGGCGGTCGCGGTCGTCGGTACTGCTGCCGCGCAATCGATGGTCGTGCGCTCGACCGGGCCTTCGGCGAGCAAATATCCGACCGGCGCCAAGCTGAAATCTACCGACAAGCTGACCCTCGTCTCAGGCGACAAGGTCGTGCTGATGCAGGCGGGTAAGACGCGCACCCTTTCCGGCCCCGGCACCTTTGGCGCCAGCGGGACGATCCAGGCCAGCCAGTCGATGAGCGGCACAGTAACGCGTATGCTCGCCAAGGGGCCGACGGTGCGCTCACGCGGCGGATTTTCGCGCGGGCCGAACGATCCGGTCCCCGTCGAAGCGCGCGCGCCGAACCTGTGGCTGCTCGACTATCGCGAATCCGGCACCTTTTGCGTGGCCAATCCCGCCACGCTGATGCTGTGGCGTCCCAATATGGAGGGCGACACCGCGCTGGAGATCGAAAGCGCCGGCAAAAAATCGACCGTTGCGATCGTCGACGGCGCCAATTTCCGCAAATGGCCGACCGATGTGCTGCCAGTACAATATGGGGTCGACTATCGCCTCTCGGGCGGTGGCCTCACCGCACCCGTGACGGTTCGCTTCACACCGCTGGAAAATGCCCCCGACACGGTCGAAGGATCGGTCGATATGCTGATGGCAAAGGGCTGCGCGCCGCAGCTCAACCGGCTCGTTGATGCGCTGTCGGATGCCGAAGCGGGGTGAGGTAAACGGATTCGGGCAGGCATTGAACCTGCCAAGTCCATCTGGTAGCAATCAGAAGAAAATCTGCCGATCCGAACGGCAGAACCTTTCCTTGGGTCGAACAATTCGCGCTGCCGGTCTCCGGCAGAGCTTTATGAATTTCCGCACCGCGATTTCGCGGCCGCGTTCGTTCTTAAGGGGTGGTGATGTTTACGGGGGATTTAGGGTATATTGCCCGCGTGCGTCCAAAACGGGTCGCGCTGCGCCGAAACTTGATAGGGTCGGCTGCGTTGATCGCGGTTGCGATGCCCGCCGCGGCGCTGGCGCAGGCTACGCCGCAGATCCCGACCCGCGAGGAAATCCAGCAACCGACGCTGGCGCCGCTGACCCCGCCCAATGAACAGGTGGTGTCCGCCGACGACGGCATCGAGCGCGCCCCCTGCCCGCTAGCCAATCCCGAATTCGCCAACGTCCGCATCACGCTGCGCGGCGTCGAATTTTCGAGCGTCGAGGGTATTGATAATGCGACGCTGGCGTCCAGCTGGTCCGATCACGTCGGGCAGGATCTGCCGATTTCGGTGGTCTGCGACATCCGTGATCGCGCCGCGACGACGCTGCGCGCGCAGGGCTATCTCGCCGCGGTCCGCGTTCCGCCGCAAACGATCGACGACGGTATCGTGCGACTTGATATTCTCGCCGCTCGCATGTCGCGGATCGAAGTGCGCGGCGACGCCGGGCGCAGTGAACGACTGCTGCAACGCTATCTCTCGCGCCTCGACGACCAGCTGGTGTTCAACGTCATCGACGCAGAGCGTTACCTGTTGCTGGCGCGCGACATTCCCGGACTGGACGCGCGGCTGACCCTTCGTCCCGGCAATGTACCCGGCGAGGTCGTCGGCGAAGTCCTGGTGGCGCGCACCGCCTTCGTCTTCGATACCAATATCCAGAATTTTGGTTCGCGCGATGTCGGGCGCTGGGGCGGGGTCGCGCGCGTCCGTTTTGCCGGACTGACAGGCATGGGCGATCTAACCACCGCCAGCTTCTATTCGACCCCCGATTTCGACGAACAACAAGTGGTACAGCTGGCGCATGAATTCCGCGTCGGCGGCGAAGGCCTGCGTTTCGGCGCCAGCTATACCTATGCCTGGACCCGCCCCGACATCGCCGCCTTTCCGATCAAGTCGAAAACGCAGATCGCCAGCCTGTTTGCAGCATACCCGGTTACGCTGACGCAAGCGCACCGCTTGACCATCGGCGGCGGGCTCGACCTGATCGATCAGGATATCGGCCTTGGCGGCGTGCCGATCAACCGCGACCGCCTGCGCGTGTTCAACCTGCGCGCCGACGCGAGCTGGATCGATCCGGGCTCGGTCGCGGGCCGCAGCGGCTTCAGCCCCAGCGAACCGCGCTGGGCGGTGTCGACCGCGCTAGAAGCACGCCAGGGCGTCAGCTTCCTCGGCGCCAGCAACGACTGCGGTCCCGGCGGCGCGGCCTGTTTTCTGCCCGGCGCCGTGCCGCTGACCCGCGTCGATGGCAAACCCGACGCTTTCCTGGTTCGCGCCAATGCGCTCACCGAATGGCGGCCGCACAAATTATTCACCCTGTCCGCCGCGCCTCGCGCGCAATGGGCCAGCGATCCGCTGCTCGCATATGAGGAATTTTCGGGCGGGAATTTCACGGTCGGGCGCGGCTTTGATCCGGGTACGATCATCGGCGACAGCGGCGTCGGCGTAGCGCTTGAGGCGCGCTACGGTTCTTTCGTCCCCGCCAATACCAAGGCGTTCGCGCTCCAGCCCTTCGCCTTTTTCGACGCGGCGTGGGTGTGGAACAAGGACGCGGCATTCAATGGTCTCAGTCCGCAGAAGCTCTTTTCGGCGGGGGGCGGCGTCCGCGTCGCTTATGGCGATGTCGCGCGGCTCGACGTGACGTTGGCGGTGCCGCTCAACCGCGGCGGTTTCCTGGCGCAAAGGCCCGATCCCAGATTGCTGGTGTCGCTGACGACCCAATTTGGCGTGAAGGCGCGCTGACCCATGACGATTTCATCGAGGACCACAGACATGCGTGACACGGCCAATCTCGCACCGACCTGGAAGGGCAAGCGCCGACTGCTCGAAAGCTGCGCGATCGTGGCGGGGCTCGCCGCGCTCGCCTATGGCGGGCCTGCGCTCGCCCAGGTGGCCGGTACGGGACAGGCCGTGACTGGCCCAGGGCTCAGCAGCCCGACAATTTCTGCGCCCGGTCCGGGGCCGACGGTCGTCAACACCACGGGCGATCAGACGATCATCAACTGGACGCCGTCGAACGCACCGGTCGGCGGGGTGATCGACTTTCTGCCCACCGGCAATTCGCTAAACTTTACCGGCAACGGCCAATATATCGTGCTCAACCGGTTCGTATCGGGCGCGGGCCTGCCGATCGCCGATCAGATTGCGATCAACGGCACCGTCAATAGCATCGACTTCGCCACTTCGGGCGGGCGCGGCGGGAATATCTGGTTCTACAACACCGGTGGCATCCTGATCGGCGCGACCGGGGTCATGAACGTCGGTAGCCTGGTGCTAACGGCAAACGATGTCCTGACCACCGGCGGCCTGCTCGGTCCGTCAGGCGAAATCCGCTTCCGCGGCGCGCCGGGCAGCACATCGAACGTGACGGTCTCGGCCGGTGCAGCAATCAATGCCAACAATGCGTTCAGCCCCGGCAGCAGTTACGTCGCGTTGGTCGCGCCGCGCGTTGTGCAGGCAGGCGCCGTCCGCGTCGATGGTTCGGTCGGCTATGTCGCCGCCGAACAGGCTGACATCCGCATTAACAGCGGGCTGTTCGACATCAATGTGCAGGTCGGGGCCGAAGGCGGCAACGTCATCACGCATACCGGTACCACCGGCGGCCCCGGGCATCTCGACAGCAACCCGAACGACAGCCGCGTCTATATGGTCGCGATCCCGAAAAATCTGGCGGTCACGATGCTGGTGTCGGGGCAGATCGGTTATGACGCCGTATCAGCGCAGGTCGATCCCAACGGCGCGGTGCGCCTGTCGGCGGGCTACAATATCACCAATGGCGAGCTCAACGATACGCCGGTGAACGCCACCGCCGCGAACATGACCGTCGGCGATACATTGTTCAGCAGCAGTGTGGTTACACACGCCAGCGGTACCCTTGCCGGCCGGCCCGACAATATGATCCCGCCCAGCACTCCCCCGACCCCGCAAACGGGCAAGATTATCGTCCGGGGCGACGCCGATTTCAGCGGCGATGCGGGCGCCACGCTGACCGCCGGGGCTGATCAGGCGATCGAAGTCGATGGCGCTTTGACGCTCCAGTCGCTGGGCCAGTTACAAACAGACGGATCGCGGCAGGGCGGCAATGCAACGTTGTCGGTCCTTGGCGGCTCGGTCACGGCGGGATTCATCACCGTCGCGTCGATCGGCGCCGGGGACATCGGAACCAGCGGGGATGGCGGCGATGGAGCCGGCGGCGACGCGGTCGTCCTGATCTCGGGTACCGGCAGCACGCTCACCACCAACGGTTTGAATATTCAATCGACCGGTATTGGGGGCGGCGTCACCCTTGATTCCGGGGGACTGGCCACCGCCGTCGACAACAGCGGCAACGGCAACGGCGGCGACGCGACGCTGACCGTCGAAAACGGCGGCGCGCTGTCGGTGAACGGATCGATCAGCGTGGCCTCGACCGGCATCGGCCAGACAGGCAATATCCTGTCGGGTAACGGAACGGGCGGGATCGCACGGATTGCGATCACGGGCGCGGCGACAGCGGTCGATGCGTTGATCACCAGCGTTAGCGCCGACGGAATCGGCGGCGCTCAGCTGTCGCAGTCATCCGTCGATGTGACGACGCAAAGCGGCGGCTCAGGCACCGGCGGCAGCGCCGTGATCGCGATCGACGGCAATGACACCACGGCAATCGACCTTGGCGGCTTGGCGATGTCCGCCAATGGCATCGGCGGCGACAGCAGCGAATTTGAAGGTTCGACGGGCGGAGACGGCACCGGCGGGACGGTCGGACTGGCGGTCGACGGCGGCGTCGCGGTCGATATGAGCGATCTGCTACTCAGTGCCGAGGCGCGCAGCGGCGCCGCCCGGTCCCCCAGCAATATATCGGCAACATCGGGCGACAGCCTTGGTGGAACCGTCTCCATTGCCGTTGCGAACGGCAGCGGCATCATCAATGACGGCAATACGTCGATCAACGTCAGCGGCCTGAGCGGGTTTGGCGACAGTGTCGGGAATGGCACCGGCGGCGACGTTGTGATCAGCGCAACGACGGGCGGTCTTTTTTCAACCGACGGCAGTGTCAGCGTCAATGCCGCGGGCGGTAACTTCGTTTCGTCTGGGACGTTTAACGCTGGTGCGGCGGTCGGGGGCAACGTCGACCTGACCGCCGATGGCGGGACGATCACCGCGGGATCCTTTTTTGTTAGTACCAACGCGCAGCGGCCGAACGCCGACAATGGCGGGGGTGCGGTTAGTGGCGGGACCATCGACCTGCTGACGACCAACAATGGCTCCCTAAGTGCAACCGACAGCGGCGGTTTCAATGAATTTTCGGCGTCGGCGTCCAGCGGCGCGGCACCTAATGACGCCCTGACCACCGGCGGCACGATCCAGGTAATCGCCGATGGCGGCACGATCGCCATGGCCAACTATGCCAGCTTTTCGGCCAGCGGCGTGTCCGGAGGCAATTTGACTGCGGGAGCCTCGCCGCTCGAATCGGGGATCGGTGGCACCGTTTTGATCCGGGTGCGCAACAGCACCACCGGCACCGGAAGCATGACGTTCGACGATATTTTTCTCGACGCCACCGGCGCCACCAACAGCTTCTCCGAAGGCATCAACGCTGGCGACGGTGCCGCTGGGGCCGTTGGTGGGACCGCGACCTTTGACATGCAGAGTGGCACCTTCACCGCAGACGAGCTGAGTGTCAGCGCCGACGGATTTGGCGGCAGCGTGGCCGGCACGGGGCGCGGCGGCACTGCTACCTTTACCCAAACGGGCGGCACAATCACGGCTGGCACACTGTCGGTGTCGGCATCAGGCGAGGGCGGCTTCGATCCCGCTGTTTCTGGCATGGGGATCGGCGGCACGGCAACGATCAACCTGTTTGGCGGCACCCTGACCGGCGGCGATGTTTCGGTGTCCGCCGATGGTGTCGGCGGGTTCGGCGCAAACGGAAACGATGATGATCCAGCCAACCCGACCCCGACCGGTGCGGGAGGCATCGGCCAAGGCGGCGACGCGACGATCAACATCGATGGCACGGCGGTGATCCAAACGGCGACGCTTGCTGCCTATGCCAATGGCGAGGGCGGCGAAGGCGGCGCCTATTTCGCCTTTAATGGTGTCGCTGGCGATGGCGGTGACGCGGGGGACGGCATCGGCGGAACCGCAACGATCAATATCACATCGGGTACGCTGACCACGGCCGACCTGATCGCCGATGCAGGCAGCATCGGCGGCGACGGCGGCAATGTGTTTGCGTCGAGCAGTTCGGGGTCGGTTACCGGGATCGGCGTCGGCGGGACCGGCGGGACCGGGCAAGGCGGCACCGCCACGATCGATTTTGCGACCAGCTTCACGGCGACCGGAACGGTTATCAGCGACTCGACCGGCAACGGCGGCGTTGGTGGATTCGGAACGGTTGGCGGCGACGGTGGCGGCGGAATCGGCGGGCTGGCGCAGATCATCGTCACCAATTTTGATGCCGGCGCGCTGGCGGTGACAGTGGACGCATCGGCCGACGGCGGCGATGGCGGCGTTGGCGACGATGGTGCGGGCGGCAACGGCGGGACTGCGAATGGCGGCACCAGCCGGATCGAGGCCGACGGCGCAAACGCCAACATCCTTGTCACCCAGGCGAATTTTGTCACGGCGGCCACCGGCGGTGGCGGCGGCAGTGCCAATTCCAGTTTCTTGTCGGAAGAACTCGTCGGCGCGGCGGGCGGCAACGGCGGCGATGCAACCGGCGGTACGCTGGCAATCGCCGCGAGCAATGGCGCAACGGTGGCGATCGGTCCCGACACCAGCGGCATCATATCGCTCAGCAGCGCGGGGACCGGCGGCAGTGGCGGCAGCGGCGCGTTCAACGGCTTTGGCGGCATGCGGATTGGGGGCGATGGCGGCACCGGCGGCGGCGGAACCGGCGGCACGGTGCGCCTGTCGGCCAATGGCGGCACCCTCACCTCAAACGGCAGCGCCGTCGATATCACGGTCAGCGGCGCGTCAGGCGCGGGTGGCAGTGGCGGCACCGGAACTGCGGGCGACGGCACCGCGGGCGGCGTGCTGGGTACCGCGGGCGGGCGCGCCATCATCGACGCTTCGGGGACCTCGCCAGGCGTGGGTGCGATTGCGCTTGGCTCTACGACGATCGCCGCGAACGGCGACGCCGCTGGCCGGATCGAGATCCGCAACACGGGTGACGTCAGCTTCACCAGCCTGACGGCCGAAGCGTTGGGATCGGCGCCGCCGACCAACAACGACACCGACGAGGCGCCTGCAGGGATTTTCTTCGCTGCAACTGGCGGCGCCATCACGACGTCGAGCAACATGACGCTGACCACCGACAGTTCGTTCGGCACCTATGCCCAATCGAACGGCACCGTGACCGTTGGCGGCGACCTCACCATCAACGCCGCCGACCAGATCGATATCCGGCACGATTTCCGCGAGGGCACCGCACCGACGATCGCTGCGGGTGGCAATTTCACCGCGACGGCGGCCGGAATTAGCAGCGCGCCGGGCAGCCTGCTCAGCACGGGGGGGACGCTTTCCCTGACGTCAACACTCGGCGGTATCGGGGTCGACCAACTCGACGGCAACGATATTTTCATCACCGCCGCAGGCGCAGTTTCGGTCGAACATGCCGAAGCCGTCAATGATTTTACCGCCAGCGGCGCCAGTTTTCGCACCGGGCTCAATTCGATCGTCACCGGCGGCGACATCCTGGTCACCTCGCCGGGCGCGGTCGATCTGGGCAATTCGACCGCGGGCGGTTTCGTTGAGGCCAATGGCCAGTCGATCCTGTTCAACACTATCGGCGCAGGCGGGTCGGTATCCCTGACCGCGACCGGCAACACGGCGGGAGCCGAGGGGATCACCGGCGGATCGATTGATGCGGGCGGCAGCATCAACCTCAATGCGACACGCATCGACATTGCGGGAACGCTGACGACCGTCGGGTCGCTGTTCGCGGTTGGGAGCGCCGGCCCCGTCGCGATCGCATTGGCCGAGGCCGAGGACGATATCTCGATCTTTGCGGGCGGCGACCTCAGCGGCACCTATAATGCCGAGGGCAATATCAACTTGACCTCGACCGCGAACATCAACGCATCGGCGAACGCGACCGGCTTCGAGAGCTCGAGCAGCGGGCCACCGATCGCATCGACCGTGTTGATCAACGCCGTCGGCGATGTCAATCTGAACGACAACAGTGCAACCGGCATGTTCGGCGTGAACGCCGGTGGCGCCGTGACGATGGCAGGTGGCGATATCGGCGAGGACTTGTTTGTGCTCGCGGGGACGATCGCAACAATCTCCGACGTCACCGCCGGCGACGATGTGATGATCACGGCACCGGACGGAATCCTTGCCAGTGGCGTGGTAACGACCGGGTCCGGCCCCGACGACCGGTCGCTGATCTTTGCGCCGTTCAGCCCGTCGTCGCCCGCCATGTTCCAGATCGTCGGGTCGCCACCCGACCAGTCGAATATCGTACTGACCGCCGCGGCAGGCGACATCACCGCCAGCAACCTCAACGCCGCCGCCAATCTCACCGCCGCGGCCTCCGGGCAGATTTCGGCAACTGGCCCGTTGCAGGCCGGCGGCGACATCGCGCTGACCGCGACTAGTGCCGACCTTGCAACGCTGGTGACGCCAGTCGGCGACCGCATCGCCACGCTCAATGCCAGCGGCGATATCACGATCGCGGTGACCGATTCCGTGACCGGCGGCGTTGTTCGCGCAGGCGGCGATATCGGCATCACCGCCGGGTCGACGGCCAACCTCGTCGAAGTCAGCACCGCAGCGGGCAATGTCTTGGTGGCGACAACCGACGGCATGTTGATCAACACGCTGCGCAGCGGCAGTACGACCGGCCTGTCGAGCACCGATGGCGGCATTGTCATCAACGCCCTCGACGCGGATGAGGCAATCAGCGCGACCGCTCGAACCATCCAGATTATCGGGCAGAACAGCCTCAATTTCACCAATCTCACGGCTACCGGCGGCGATGCCAGCGTCCGTACCAGCGGCAATCTGGCGGTCGCCACCGCCACGGTTGCGGGGCTTGCCGATCTTCGCGCCGGCAACGACCTGTCGGTCGATCAATTGTCGGCCGGTAACGTCAATCTGGAAGCCGACCAGGACATGACGCTGAACAATGTTACGACGGTGGGTTCGCTGTACGCGGGCGCCCTCGGCACTGCGACGATCAATGGCGCCATCACCGGCCCCAATCTGATCGTGGCATCGGGTGATATCAACATCGCCAGCACCGGCCGCATCGGCCAGCTAGGAACAAGCACATCGGTGCTGGTCACTAATATCAGTACCGAAGACCCGACCTTCATCGGCGGGACCGGGACGCGTAACGGCTGGCATCTGGACGCCGACGAAATCACCCGTATTTATGGCAACGACATCACCGTCCGCGGCGAGCGGCTGGAGTTTTCGCAAGGAACTTCGGTCGGTTCTTCGCGCAGCCCCGACGTCTTTGTCGACGATTTCACGATCAATGCCGCGCAACAACTGGGCGGCAATGGCACCTTCCTCATCACTACCCCCGGCAAGATGCGCGTCAACGGCGACGTGCGCTTTACCGGCATGACCGACAGCCAGGGCGTCAACCTGTTCGGGCGCGACAGTGTCGAGATCATCATGGGCAGCGGGTCGATCCATCTCAGCGGTTCGTCGCCCGACCAGCTGGCGGGCAACCTGACGATCGAGGCCGACGACATTGTCGTCGCCTCCACCCAGGCCATTTCGGACATATCGACGATGACCTCGACCGCCGCGATTGACGCGCGCCTGGCACAGAATGACGGCATCACCAGCGACATCGGTGCGCTGGCGGCGAACCGCATCACGCTCAACCATAATCTGGACGACAGCGTCTATATCCAAAACAGCGGCACCGGTACCGCCTTTGAAGAGAGGCGCGGCATCACCTTCGGCACCGGCGGGCTGCTCATCAATGGCCCGGGAAATCAGGACAGCCTGGTCATCAACGCCGTGCATCGCAATGCCAGCGGCGGGCTGGTGACAGGGCTCGACGTCATCCCGCTCATCAACATCAACGCGCCGTCAGGATCGAGCACGGTGACCCAGACCGGCTTCAACGCCCAATCGACCATCAACGGCTGTCTGATCGGCAACGTCGCCGGCTGCACCACGTCGGTCAGCTTTGATTTCGAAAGCAGCTTTCCGGTTCAGGATGTCATCGAAGAAGAAATCGCCGCCGATGGCGAAGATAGCGATGGCCAGAGCCTGCCCGTCTCTCCGCTGATCACGATGCGCGAACTCGATCCGCTGAGCGGCGAGCCGCTGCTCGACGATCCGGTCACCGGCGCGGGCAACGACGATCTGTGGACGCCGACCGAGCAGCCGTAAGGCTTTCGGTTGACGGAGCCGCTTGGGGCGGGGCATGGGCGCGGACATGACCGACGCCCTTGCCTCGCAGCCGCTGATGCTGTTCAACAGCCTGACGCGCCAGCTGGAAGAATTCCAGCCCGTCCACCCCGGCGAGGCGCGCGTCTATAGCTGCGGCCCGACGGTCTATAACTACCCGCACATCGGCAACATGCGCGCCTATGTCTTTGCCGACACGCTGGGCCGTACGCTGTCGTTCAAGGGGTACAAGGTCACCCACGTCATCAACATTACCGACGTCGGTCACCTGACCGACGACGCCGATGCTGGCGAGGACAAGATGGAAAAGATGGCGGCCGAAAAGGCGCAGTCGATCTGGGACATCGCGCGCCATTACACCGAGGCCTATTGGGCCGATGTAAAGGCGCTCAACATCCGCCAGCCAGCGCACTGGTCGATCGCCACAGACTATGTGCCGCAGATGATCGAATTTGCGAAGGCGATTGCGGCCAATCACTGCTACGAGTTGGATGGCGGCCTCTATTTCGACACGTCAACGGTGACCGATTACGGCGCGCTGGCACGCGCAAAAACCGACGAGGGCGAAGGCCGGATCGAAGAGGTCGAGGGCAAGCGCCACGCCGCAGACTTCGCGATCTGGCGCAAGACCCCGACGGGCGAGACGCGCCAGATGGAATGGGACTCGCCCTGGGGCCGCGGCGCCCCCGGCTGGCACCTCGAATGCTCGGTGATGTCGGAAGCGCTGCTGGGCTTCCCCTTCGACATCCACACCGGCGGCATAGACCATCGCGAAATCCACCACCCGAACGAAATCGCCCAGAACCAGGCGCACAGCTGCAGCGACGCCAGCGGCGCGCGCATCTGGATGCACAATAATTTCCTGATCGAACGCAGCGGCAAGATGAGCAAGAGCGCAGGCGAATTCCTGCGCCTGCAGGTGCTGATCGACAAAGGCTACCACCCCCTCGCCTATCGCCTGATGTGCCTGCAGGCACATTATCGTAGCGAGCTGGAGTTTTCGTGGGAGGGGCTCGGCGCAGCATTCACGCGATTGAAAAGACTTCGCAACGCGGCTGCCGCGCTTGAATGCGAGATCGAGCGCCGTAGCCGCGAGGAGCGCACGGATAGTCCCGAAATAGTGACACTTCGCAGGGAGTTTGACGAAGCCATGTCAAACGATCTCAACACGCCGCAAGCCCTGACGGTTGTCGAACGCACGTTCGCCGCCAAACATATCGACATGTGGCAGAGATCCGACGCTGTTGCGGATTTCGGCGATGTGCTCGGGCTTAAATTCTTCCACGATGTTGCGGGCCTCCCCCGCGTTCGCCCCAAATCCGCCACCATCACCGAAGCCGAAATCGAAGCCGCCCTCATCCGCCGCAAGGAAGCACGCGCCGCAAAGGACTTCACGACCTCCGACAAACTGCGCGACGATCTCACCGCCGCGGGAGTCGAGGTGATGGACGGCGATCCGCTCGGCTGGGACTGGCGGCTGGACAATTAAGTCCCCTCCCGCTTGCGGGAGGGGCTAAGGGTGGGCATGAATGGCCGACCCGCCGCGCATGGACAGGCCCACCCCCCGGCCCCTCCCGCGAGCGGGAGGGGAGATTTATGACCAAGACCGTCACCGTCCTGTCGGGCCTCATCCGTCCGCTCGTTGAAAACCGCCTGCCCGACTGGATCGAACCGCGCTTTTTCCAGTCGAAGGACGAGGCGCTCGCACTCGCCCCCGAAGCCGAGATCGGCTGGTTCGACATGTACGATAAAAAGGAAATGGCCGCGGTCATCACCGCCGCGACGAACCTCAAATGGCTGAATTCGATCTACGCCGGGGTCGACGGCATGCCGCTCGACCTGCTCGCGCAGCGCGGCACCGTGGTCACCAACGGCGCCGGGATCAACGCGGTCACCATCGCCGAGTATGTCGTGATGGGGATGCTGACAGTCGCCAAGGGGTATCGCGACGTCGTCCGCGCGCAGGAACGCCGCGAATGGTTGATGGACTCGCCGGGCAAGGTCGAGCTGTTCGGATCGAAAGCGCTGCTGCTCGGCTATGGCGCGATCGGCAAACTGATCGAGGAGCGGCTGAAGGCGTTTGCCGTCGACGTGACCGTGGTGCGCCGCTCACCCGGACCCAACATGCTGACTCCCGACCAGTGGCGCGCCCAGCTGGGAGATTTCGACTGGGTGATCCTCGCGGTCCCCGCCACCCCCGAGACCGACGGTATGATCGGCGCCGCCGAACTCACGGCGATGAAACCGACCGCGACGCTGATCAACATCGCGCGCGGCAGCGTCGTCAATCAGGACGCGCTGGTCGCGGCGCTGAACGAACAGCAGATTGCCGCCGCGTTCCTCGACGTCACCACCCCCGAACCGCTGCCTGCCGATGACCCGCTGTGGAGCCTCGACAACGCGCACATTACCATGCACTTGTCGGGCCGCGCGCAGGACAAGATGTTCGTGCGGTCAGCGCAGCGTTTCATGGAAAATCTGGGGCGCTGGAACAAGGGTGAGGCGGTCGAGCCGCGGGTGGATTTGACACTGGGGTATTGACGATACCGTCGCCCCCGCGGAGGCGGGGGCCCGATGAGGCTTACGCAGCAGCGAAGAGTAATGCCGCCGGTGGCACCCGCCTTCGCGGGGGGCGACAGCTTTTACTTCGGCCGCTCAGCCTTCAACTCGCGCACCAACGGCTGCAAGTTCGCGTCATATTTCGCCAGCATCGTGTGCGCCCCGGCGAAGTCGTAAAAGCTGACCAGTTCGCGCCCGTTCCAGCGGTGGAGCGCGTAGGCCGGGTCTTCCGCAACGATCATCGGTCGGTCATCCGGACGGTTCTCGTCGATCGGCCGCAGGTCGAGCGAGACCTGCGGCGCGGTCGACGAGCAGATGGCGACGGTGCGCCCTTCCCACGCCACAGTGACGCTGCGGTGCAGGTGACCACAGATCAGCCCGCGCACCTGGCGGTGACGATTTACGACATCGGTGAAGGTCTTGACCCACGGCTCATCGGGATGGGTGTTCATCCATTCGATGCCGCTTTCGATCGGCGGGTGGTGCATCACGATATAGGTCGGCTTGGTCGGCGCTTTCGCCAGTTCGGCGTCAAGCCACGCCGCGCGGGCGTCGCAAAAGGCGCCGCCATGGCGTCCTTCCTCCAGCGTATCGATCGTCACCAGCCGCAACTCGGGCAGGTCGATCGCATATTGAACAAAGCCACTGCCGTCGTCGAGGCCGGGGAAGCGCGCGTGAAAATTGTCGCGCAGATCATGGTTGCCGACGCTGGCCCACACTGGAAAGGGGCAGCGCGAAAAGGCGGTGGCGAGGCGGCGATAGCTTTCTTCGTCGCCGCGATCGGTGATGTCGCCGGTCGCTAGCAACAGATCGGGGCGGTTCGGCCCGTCGATCAGCACATCGAGCACCTCGTCGAGCCGCTTGCGGTTATATTCGGCCGGATTGTCCGGATCGAATCCCAAATGGATATCGGTGATCTGGGCGATCAGCACATCCGTCCCCTGCTGCGGTCAGCGGTCGCCGACCCCCAAAATCTATCCGCCCCGTCTTGCCCCGTGCCAGACAGGTGTGCGCCACGTCACTTTGTACAGGTTCGCCCCCGTGGTTCCTGTGATCAGGCTCACACCATAGGTACCACGCAGGGGTTTATTTGTGATTGCCGCGGCGTTTACCTTCCGCTGACGGTTCGGAACCCACGGCTGACCGCCGTCGGAGTGATATTCGTGGCACATCGCACACGGCGATTCGGTCGCGGTTTCGACCTTCACCAACCGCGCGCCACTTTCTCCGACGTGACAGTCGCGACACTGGCGTAGCCCCGGAACGAGCAGGTCGGTTGACGTTTTCGAACCCGTTGCGGCGGTGTGACAGTCGGCGCAGTCGGTTTCCTTGTGCGCGTCATGGTCGAACCACCCTTTTTGCAGGTAGCGCGCGGTCTGGTTTACCTCCGCAACGCGCCAGCTGTTTCCAGCCTGCGGGGCAAAGATCGTGTGGCAATCATAACAGGCGCCGCCTTTCGAGAACACCGCGCGCACCGCATCCTGCGCCCGGCCCGGCCGCACCGCCACCTCGTTGAAATAGATGTTGTACACCTGCCCCTCGGCATAGGCGCCCGGACGCCGCCGCTGCATCCCGCCCAGCTGGAGCGGCCGCGCGGGCGGGGTCGAACGATAATAAGCGGTCAGGTCCGCAACGACCTGATCGGGTTCACCATGGCGCAGCGTGCGCGTCGTACCGCCGACAGTCTCGAACGCGAGACTGTGGCACATCGCGCAATCGCGCTCCATCTCGACCGGTTTGACGCGCACCCCGTCGGCCTCGACCCGGTGGCAATTCTCGCATTCCAGCTTTTGTCCGAAATCATAACGCCCGCGGAAACTCGCCGCCATCCGCGCGACCCCGCCGGTTGCCTGAAGGTGCACATCGTGCGGGAATTTCAACCCATTATAGTCGACCGTCCCCTTGCCGGGCGCGGCGCGCGCCGGATTGGCACCCGGGGCCGCGCGGACGAGCGGGCGGAATTCGGGATGGCCGGTGCCGAAATCGGCGGCGTCGGCCAGCATCGTCGGATGTCCTGCGGTCTTCAGCCTGCCCTGCATTCCCTCGTGGCAATCCGCGCAGAATTTTTGCGGCGTCGCGGGCATCGGTCCCGCGCCCTCATGCTCGGTATGGCAATCGACGCAGCGCCCCTGCGGCTTGTTCAACGCCTCGCCGACATTCGCCAGAAATTTGTCGAACCCGCCCGCCGGCGCACGCGCCGCCAGCAGCATCGCAGTCGGTGCATTGGCATGGGCGGCGCTCATCGCCTTGTGCTCGCCGGTGTGGCAGCTGACGCAGGCCTTGTCGGTCACCGCGACAAACGGTTCGACATGGCACGACTGGCAGTCGTCCTTCAGGCTGGCGTGCGGGCTCGACAGCGGCCCCGACAGCCAACTGCTGTCGGCGTGAAAACCGTCGGGTCGCTCATTGACGTTCTTGTAGCTGTGCCACGCCCAGATCGGGCCGACGAGAAAGGCGAGCAGCATCAGCACGCCCAACGCCCACGCCCCCATCCGCTTGCCCAGCATTACGCCCTGCAGCGAGAAGGCCTTGGCCTCATCGACATCCTTCGACGACTGCGACAGCTCGTCGATCCGTTCGACGAGCAGGATGATATTCTCCCCCTCGCGCGCGATCGTCAGCCGGTGCCCGCCGAAACGCAGTTCGCCGCCCGCGCCGCTGTCGATGTCGGCGACGGTCTCGCTGCGACCGTTGAGGTCGAACCCCAGCCCTTCATTCGCCGCGACGCGGACATGGCGGCCGTGCGTGCTGCTGATCGTTGCGTGATGCGGGTTCACCGCGAGGTCGGCGACGTGAATGATATTGCTACTATCTCGGCCGAGCGTGATCGTATCACCCGGCAGCGGCTGATCACGGACGATCTGCTTGCCCGTCTTCGTCGTCGAAATGCGGCGCAGGATGAAGCTCATGATCCCCGCCTCACCAGTAGAAGAAGACGCTGATGATGTGCGCCGACAGCGCCGCGATCAGCGCAAAGGTCAGCGGCACATGCACATAGAGCCAGATTTCGAGCAGTGCGCGCAGCCGCAGATGCGCGCGCAGCCGCGCCAGCGCCGCAACCTTCTGCCTGAGCAATCCGACGACCTTCTCGCGCGCCGCCGCATCGCTGCTCTGCGATGCCGCGAGGGTACGGAGCGCCGCGGCAGTCGCGCAGTTCGGATAGCGCCCGCTCAGCCGCGCGCCGATACCGCCCGCGAACGGGTCTTCGTCGAGCGCCGCCAGCACCGGTGCGGTGTCCGCGGGAGTCAGCGGCTGCGCGGCGCTATGCAGCTGGCGGTCGAAGGCACGGATCGCCTCCAGCATCTGCATCTGCGTCATCTCGTCGCGGTTGTTCGACAGCGCCGCGGGCAAGGTCGCATAGACGATCACGCCATACAGCCCCGACAGGATCACCAGCATCATCAGCGCCCACGCCAGCGTGTGGACATTCCAGCCCAGCTGGAACCCGGTGTGCCAGGTGCCGATGACGATCAGGCTGATTCCCAGATAGACATGCGCCGACGTCCACGCTTTCAGCGACCAGTAATCGTTCGTCATCTTGCGCTTGCGATAGCCGAGCGCGGTCAGCCACAGGATCAGCCCCGCGCCGATCGTCCCCAGCGTATAGCCATACCAGCTGCCGCCATTGTGCCGCGGCGTCACGTCGACCAGCGCGTAAGAGATGATGATCAGCAGGCACAGCCCGCCCGAAATTTTCGCCCAACGAAAGCCCGCGTAACGCAGGAATCCCTCATGCTTGCGCTCGCGCACCCGCTCGGTCTGGGTCGCCTTTTTGCGCCGCCGTTGAAAGAGCGAGGCCATCAGTCGGTCCCCTCTTCGAGCCGCGCGATCGACAGGAATTCTTCGGGCGACACGCGGATCGCAGCCCCCGTCGGACACGCGCGGACGCACGCCGGACCGCCGGCGATGCCCTTGCACATGTCGCATTTGACCGCGATCTTCTTGGGCTTCTCGTCACCCAATTGCTTCTTGGTCCATTTGGGCGACGGTTCGCCTGGACCGGGGCCGAAACCGGTGAGCAGCCATCGCAGCAGGCTCGGCTTTTCGGGCGGCGCCGCCTCCATGCGGATCACGCCATAGGGGCAGTTGCGCATGCAATTGCCGCAGCCGATGCAGCCCGGCTCCATGAACACCTCGCCGTCGGGGCCGCGGTGGATGACGTTCGGCGGGCAGTCGGCCATGCAATGCGGATGCTCGCAGTGACGGCAGCTGGTCGGGACGTGCAGATGGGCAAAAGTCTTTCCCGCCTCGCGATCGAGCCGCGACAGGCCTTCGTGGCTGTCGGCGCACGCCTTTTCGCAATTGTCGCAGCCGACGCACAGATTCTCGTCGATCAGCAGCGCGTCCGTCGCCTCGCCCAGCCCCTCCTTCATGATGAAGCTCGCGGTGTCCGAATAAAGGTCGACCGCACTCGAATAGGTGGCTTTGCGCGATTCGATGAAATCGTTCATCTGCGCGCGCTCGGCAACCGCGGCCTCGGTCGCGGCGCGCACTTGCGGGCGCGAGGCGAGCATCTTGCGGAAGCTTTCACCGGTCAGTTTGATCAATTCGGCACCGACCGCCGCCTTCACCGTGGCATTTCTTGGCTGCCCGCTCAGCACCCCCATTTCACCGAAAAAGCTGCCCGCGGGCAAATACCGCAGGAAGATCGGTTTACCGCCGATGTCCTTCTCGACCACCATTGACCCCGACCGGATCACATAAACATCGTCGCCTTGTTCGCCCTCGGTCAGCACGACCTTCCCCGCCGGGACGCGCTCGACCTCGGCCGTATCGACCACCGGCCTCAGGTCCTCGACCGTCAGCCCGCCTTTGAAAATCTGGAGCAATTGCCGTTCGAGCGAGATGCGGTTGATCACGCGCTTCGCACCCGGCACCGACGCCATCAGCTTGAGCGCCGCAGTGCGCGACACCTCGACAAAAACGCTGTCCTCGCCGGCGCGGATCGTCGCGCCGCGCTTGCGGCCCGAAATCAGCCCGACCTCGCCAAAGATCGATCCTTGCTCGATCGGCACGGTGAAATCGGGGCCCACCTCGACCACCGCATGACCATCGGCAATCGCGAACAGCGACGATCCAGGATCGCCCTTTTCGAACACGACGTCGCCCTTCCGATAAAAAGCGACCTTCGAATCGAGCATGAATTCGCGCATCTGGAGCGGCGAGACATCGCCAAAGATCGTGGCGCGCTGGCGCAGATATTCCAGCCACTCGCTGACCGATTTCTTTTGTGGCAGGTCCGCGAAAACCGCCGCCAAATCCTTCTCGTCGGCGGGGGTGAGCGCCGTATTGCCATTCAGGAACTCGACGACGTCATAGCCCTGATTCATGCAATGCTTGATCAGCGGATAACCCGCGAGCGCGCCGATAACATAGAGGCCGGGGACCGTGGTCTCAAACGTCGGCGATAGTTTCGGAAAGGCCTCGCGGTCGGGTCCGGTAAACTCGATCCCCATCGATTCGACAAAGCCGCGCGGCGCCACCGATCCCAATCGTGCGACGATCACGTCGCACTGGATTTTCTCATCGCCATTGGGGGTTTCTAGCGTCAGCCAGCCGGGCTCGACCAGCTTCGGCTGGGTTTCGGTGCGGATCGACATAAAGCCGTTCTCGCCCGCCTCCATCATGTCGGCGACGTTCTTCGCCTTAGCGCGCGCAAAATCCTTTGATCGGTTCAGGATCGTGACGGTGTTCTCGAGCGCCTCTTCGGCGACCCCCAGGGCATTTTCGATCCCCGCGTCGCCAGACCCGACGACGGTGATATGCTTGTCCTTGAAATCCTCCGGGTCATCGACCTGATAGATGATGTGCGGCAGGTCGGCGCCCCCGCAGCGCATCCGGTTCGGATTGCCCTGCGTCCCGATGGCCAGCACGATATTTTCGGCGTGGTAGACATCGCCCTTGGCAGTTTTGATCGCGAACGAGCCTTTTTCGCCGGTCACCTCGGCAACCTCGGCGTGATAGGCGACATTCACCTTGTTGTTCGCGGCATCCTCGTCCCAATTGCCCAGGATATATTCGCGCGCGCCCTCGGCGAAACGGCAGTCGGAGCGCAGGTCGAGCCGCTCGGGCGTCGCCAGCACGCGCTTACCCTTTTGATATTTAAAGATAGTGTCCGACAGATGGTCGGTCTTTTCAAGCAGGATATGGCTGAGCCCCAGCTGCGCGGCGCGCGATGCGGCGCTCAGCCCCGCCGGCCCCGACCCGATGATCGCAACCTTTACCGCCTCGCTCATGCGCGCGCGGCCAAGCGGCGGCAAAGGCCACTATCGCAATCGCTGGACGTGATGCTGACGAACGCGCGCACGGGCATCCTACCCCCCTCTCGCCAGCCCCCCGGCGAATACATAACGGATGCGACCCGGACTAATGTCCTGGACGCAAAGCTATGCCCTTGAAAGCGGGGAAAGGTCAACCGGTGGAGGCAAGAAACTGGCGGTTACGCGCCCGACGGGTCAGGCGAGTTCGAACATCGCCGCAAGTCCGCTCTGCGCGGCGGGTTCGAACCGCGACCAGCCGTCGGGGCCGAGACGCTCGATCGGGCGGAAGCGCGCCTTATACGCCATCCGCGCCGACCCTTCGATCCAGTAGCCCAGGTACACATAGGCCAGCCCGGCGCGCGCGGCGCGCTGGACATGGTCGGAGATGATATAGGTGCCGAGACCTTCGCGCATGGGATGCGCGGCGTCGAAGAAGCTGTAGATCATCGACAGCCCGTCGCCCTGCCGGTCGGTCAGGCAGCAGCCAATCAGGCGGCCCTTGCTGCCGTCGGTGGTCGGCTCGCGATATTCGATCATGTAGCTATCGACCGGGGTCTGCTCGACCATGTCAGCGAAATCCTGCTCGTCCATATCGGCCATACCACCATTGGGATGGCGCGCGCCGAGATAGGAGCGCAGCAGGCTATATTGTTCTTCGGTCGCCCACGGCTTGCACGCGGTGGCGACCAGGTCGCTGTTGCGGCGGATAGTGCGTTTTTGCGAACTGCTCGGGACAAATTCGCTCGCGCAGACGCGCACCGAAACACAGGCCGAACAATCGGCGCAACTCGGGCGATAGGCGACCGACTGGCTGCGTCGAAACCCGATGCGGCCCAGCGCGTCGTTCAGCTCGTTCGCAGTATTCCCGCTGAGTTCGGTGAACACCTTGCGCTCGGTCTTGCCCGCCAGATAGGGGCAAGGCGCCGGGCTGGTGACGAAAAAGCGCGGAAAACGGAACGGTGCGGACACGCGGTTTGGACCTCCAGATCGGCGATGCGGAATCCCCCCAACGCGGGTCCGACGCTCACCACCCACCAACTATGCCGCGCGGCGTCAATGGTGCAAAGTCTGTTTACCATTTTTAGTCGTGCCGTTCTGACTCAGGTCAAAAATTATCTGAATCGCGCAGTAAGGATTGTGCCGTTTTGAATCGACTATGGTCTCAATGATCCTCCCTGTGGCGAAGCCATGGGTAGGTGGCAGCGGCGAAGCCGCTGACGGAGAGGCGATAGCGCAACCGGTGCGGCCCCTCCACCACTTGCTTCGCAAGCGGTCCTCCTCCCCATCGCTGCGCGACAGCGAGGAATCTCCAGTCAGCTATACCCGCGCAGCTCGTCGCCGGTCAGCGTCGCGACGTGCAGCACGTTGGTCGAACCCGGGGTGCCGAACGGCACCCCCGCCATCATCACCAGCTTGGCGCCCGCCTTGCCGATGCCGTGGCGCAGCGCCATGCGCTTGCCCTTGGCGATCATCTCTTCAAAGCTGCCGATGTCCTTCGTCGGCACCGCATGCGCGCCCCACAATAGCCCAAGCCGCCGCGCGGCTTCCTTTTTCGGGGTCAGCACCAGCAAAGGTGCGTTAGGCCGCTCACGCGCGACACGGCGCGCGGTCGATCCCGATGCGGTGAAACAGATGATCGCATCGGCGGCGATCGTCGCGATAATGCTGCCCGCTGCTTCGGCCAGCGCGTCGGCGGTGGTCGCGTCGGGCAGCGTTTCGGTAAAGTGCAGGCGGCGGAAATAATCGGGGTCGCTTTCGACCGAGCGCGCGATGCTGTCCATCATCGTCACTGCCTCAATCGGCCAGGCGCCCGCGGCAGTCTCGGCCGACAGCATGATCGCATCGGCGCCGTCGTAGATCGCGGTGGCGACATCGCTCACTTCTGCGCGCGTCGGCGAGGGCGAGACGATCATCGATTCGAGCATCTGGGTCGCGACGACCACCGGCTTGCCCATCCGCCGCGCGGTGGCGACGATGCGTTTCTGCAGCGGCGGCACCGCCTCGGGCGGCAATTCGACCCCCAGGTCGCCACGCGCGACCATCGCCGCATCGGCGAGCTCAAGGATCTCCTCGATCCGCTGCACCCCCGACGGCTTTTCGAATTTGACCAGCAGCGCAGCCTTGCCGCCGATCAGGGTGCGCGCCTCGGCGACGTCCTCGGGCCGCTGCACGAACGACAGCGCGATCCAGTCGACATGCTGTTCGAGCGCAAAGGTCAGATCCTTGCGGTCCTTTTCGGTCAGCGCCGCGAGCGGAACGACGACGTCGGGGACATTCACTCCTTTGCGATCCGAAATCTTGCCGCCAACCTCGACCACCGTGTCGATCCGCCTCGGCGACACCGCCTGCACGCGCAGCACCAGCTTGCCGTCATCAATCAGCAGCCGGGTGCCCGCCTCGAGCGCAGCGTATAATTCGGGGTGCGGCAGGTGAACCCGCGTCGCATCGCCCGGTGCCGTGTCGGCATCAAGCGCGAACGGCGCGCCCTTGATCAGCTCGACCGGCCCATCGGCAAATGTCCCAACGCGCAGTTTCGGCCCCTGCAAGTCGACCAAGATCGTCGTCGGACGCCCGGTTTCCTTCTCCAGCGCGCGGATCGCGGCGATCACCTTGGCATGGCCGGCGTGATCACCATGGCTCATATTAACGCGAAAGGCGTCGGCACCGGCGCGGTGCAGCGCGGCGATCATCTCAGGATTCGCGCTGGCAGGACCAAGCGTCGCCAGGATGCGCACCTTGCGCTGGCGGGGGGTAAAACTCTGGACCACAAATGCTCCGAACCGATAAAAAGCTGGGGCCGCTTGCGTAGGCGCGTTGCCCCCGGCAAGGCAAGCTGCGTATAGCTATTCATGCCATCACCAGAAGGAAATCCCCATGTCCTGTAGCGACGATCAGGCCGCCCCAAATGACGGGCTCGACACGCTCGACGATGCGGTCGCTGCCGCGGCCTTCCGCCGCCTCGTCCGGCTGCTCCAGCATCGCAGCGACGCTGCAAACATCGACCTGATGGGCCTCGCCGGTTTCTGCCGCAACTGCCTGGGCGACTGGATCGCTGAGGCGGGCGGCACGGACAAGGAAGCCGGCCGGACGATCGTCCACGGCATGCCGACCGCAGAGTGGAAAGCCCTGCATCACACCGCCGCGACGCCCGAACAGCTCGCGCGGATGGAAGCGAGCATGGCGAAGAACCCGCATCACTGATCTTGCTCCGGTCGCGCTTTGCGGACATGACGTTGGCAACAGCCACTGGGGCACGGAAAATGGGGAGAATTGGGCGATGCGCATGTTATGGACCGCAACCGTGCTGGGCGCGGGAATGTTGACCAGTGGCCCACTTGCCGCACAACCGTCCGCCACCACCTATATCCATGCCGGGCGTTTGCTCGACCAGCCGGGCCGCGAGCCGCGCGGGCAATCGACGATCATCGTCCGCAACGGCAAGATCGCCGAAGTACGCGACGGCTTTGCCACGCCCGAAGACGGCGCAAAGGTCGTCGACCTGAAGAACGCCTTTGTACTCCCTGGCCTGATCGACATGCACGTCCATATCTCCAGCGACGACAATCTGCTGCGCAGCCGCCTCGAAAGCTCGGGTCGCGATGTCGAGGATGTGTTCGTCATTGCCCAAGGGAACGCGCGCCGCACCCTCGAAGCGGGCTTTACGACCGTGCGCGACCTGGGCGGCGATGGCCGCACCACGACGACGCTGCGCGATGCGATCAACAATGGTGTGATCGTCGGCCCCACCGTCATCCCCGCGGGGACGATGATTTCGGTGACCGGCGGCCATGGCGGAGTCAACGGCCTCAACCGCACCCTGACGCATGCGGTCGCGGCCGAGCGCACCAACATCTGCGACGGGCCGGATGGCTGTGCCAGCGCGGTCCGCGCGCAGATCTCGCTGGGTGCAGAGGTCATCAAGTTTGCCGCCACCGGCGGGGTGCGCTCCAATGTCGCGGGCGGGCTGGGCAAGCAGATGTCCGATGCCGAGATGAAGTCGGTCGTCGACACCGCGCACAGCTTCGGCCGCAAGGTCACCGCTCATGCTCATGGCAAGGAGGGGATCGACGCCGCGCTGCGCGCCGGGGTCGATTCGATCGAACATGGCAGCTTCATCGACGATGAGACCGTCAAGCTGTTCAAGGTGTCGAACGCGGCGCTGGTGCCGACCGCGGTCGCGCCAATCGCTGCGCTCGCACAGGCGCGCCGCGGCGACGCGCCGGGTCCGCAGCTGGCCAAGGCCGAGGAAGCAGCGGCCTCGCACGCCGCAAGCGTGGCGCGCGCGATCAAGGGCAATGTCCGCATCCTGTTCGGCACCGACTCCGGCGTTGCGCCGCACGGCGACAACGCCAAGGAATTTGCGCTGATGGTCAAGGCCGGGATGACTCCGGAGCAAGCGATCAAGGCTGCGACCAGCGACAATGCGGCCGAACTCGACCGGCCGATCGGCGCGATCCTGCCGGGGCGCGAAGCCGACATCATTGCCGTTGGCGGCGACCCCCTCGCCGACGTCACCGCGCTCGAAAAGGTCGACTTTGTTATGCGGCGCGGCGTCGTCCACAAACTGGACGGCAAGCGCCAGGCCTTTCCGCCCGAGTGACGCGCCGCCACCAAGAAAACATGGCCAAAATTCCTCCGGGGCTTTAGGGACGCGCCAACCGCGATTCTCGCGCCGCATCATCCCAATCACCGGAGCATAAAATGAGCGAAGCCACCGTATCCGACGAACAACTGCGCCTTTTCATCGAGCGCATCGAACGGATGGAAGAAGAGAAAAAGGGCGTCGCCGACGACATTCGCGACACCTATAACGAAGCAAAATCGCAGGGTTACGACCCGAAAATCATGCGCCAGATCGTTCGCCTGCGCAAATTGCCGGTCAACGACCGCAAGGAAATGGAAGCGATTCTCGACGTCTATAAATCGGCGCTCGGCATCGACTGAGCCCCCGCAACGATCAGCACAGGAGAGTGACGATGTTCAGCACCACCACCAATAGCGTCGAAGGCCATCCGGCCCGCGAATATCTGGGCATCGTCACCGGCGAGGTGATCGTCGGCGCGAACCTGTTCCGCGACCTCTTCGCGTCGATCACCGACATCGTCGGCGGTCGCTCGGGCAAATATGAGGATGTCCTCGCCCGCGCCCGCAAGGAAGCGATCGGCGAGATGGAAGCCGAAGCGGCGCGCCTTGGCGGCAACGCCGTGATCGGCGTCGACCTCGACTATGAAGTGCTCGGCCAGAATGGATCGATGCTGATGGTCAGCGCGTCGGGAACCGCCGTCGTCATCTGACGCGGTTGTCTCTAGGCGGCGCCCGCGGTAGGGCGGCGCCAGCTTATACATTGACCGATGGAGGGTGGCTTGGCCGGCCATAGTAAATTCAAGAACATCATGCACCGCAAGGGTGCGCAGGACAAAAAGCGCAGCACATTGTTTTCCAAGCTCGCGCGCGAAGTCACCGTGGCGGCGAAAATGGGCCTGCCCGATCCCGACGCGAACGCGCGCCTGCGCGCCGCGGTCAACGCCGCCAAGGCGCAGTCGATGCCCAAGGACAATATCCAGCGCGCGATCGACAAGGCGTCCGGCGGCGACGGCGATAATTACGAAGAAATCCGTTACGAGGGCTATGGCCCCGGCGGCGTGTCGCTGATTGTCGAAGCGCTGACCGACAACCGCAATCGCACCGCCACCAACGTGCGCACCGCCTTTGCCAAGAACGGCGGCAACCTCGGCACCTCGGGCAGCGTCGCGCACGGCTTCGATCGCTTGGGGCTGATCAGCTATCCCGCCAAGGCAGGCGACGCCGACACGGTGTTCGAAGCCGCGCTCGACGCGGGCGCCAGCGACGTCGAATCGTCCGAGGACGGTCACGACATCTGGACCGAAATTGACGGCCTGCACGAAGTTGCCAAGGCACTCGAAGCCAAGCTGGGCGAGGCCGAAGGCGTGAAGCTGGCATGGCGCCCGACGCTGAAAAGCGAAATCACCGACGAAGCGACCGCGCAGACGCTGTTCAAGCTCATCGATACGCTCGACGACGACGATGATGTCCAGACCGTATGGGGCAATTACGAGATCCCCGACGCGGTGATGGAGAAATTGGGTTGAACCCAATCCTCCCCACTTGTGGGGAGGTGGCAGCGCAAAGCGCTGACGGAGGGGGGGTGCGACCTGCAACCTCGCTTGAGGCCGCGAGCCCTCTCCACCACCCTTCGGCCTCGCGAGAAGCAACGCGCCCCGCGCGTTCCTTATCGCTCGCTCCCCCTCCCCGTTCCGGGGAGGGACGATGATCATCCTCGGACTCGACCCCTCGCTCAGCTGCACCGGCTGGGGCATCATCCGCGTCGAAGGGAGCCGGATCAGCCACATCGCCAACGGCCAGATCAAGACCGACGCCAAAGCCCCCCTGCCCGACCGCCTTGCGCATCTCGACACGGTGCTTGCCGCAGTCATTGTCGATCATGCGCCGCAGTGCGCCGCGGTCGAGGAGGTGTTCGTCAACGACAATCCCCAATCGACGCTGAAACTCGCCCACGCGCGCGGAGTCGTCCTCCTCGGCTGCGCCCGCGCCAGGCTGACGGTCGGCGAATATGCGCCGCGGCTGGTGAAGAAAGCGATCGTCGGCACGGGCACCGCCGCCAAAGAACAGGTGCAGACGATGCTGCGCGTGCTGCTCCCGGGTGCCAAGGTCGTGGGCGCCGATGCAGCCGATGCGCTGGCGGTCGCTATCTGCCACGCGAACCATCGGCCGCGCTATTAGAGGAATCTCACGCAAAGGCGCGAAGACGCGGAGAAGAAGAGGGCTCACATAAAGACACAAAGATGGCGATTTCGACCGCGGGTCCGCGTCTTCCACTCGGTCGGAGCTGAATGAGCTGCCGGACTTCGTCCCGCCTGCAAATGCCAAGCTCGCGCCAAAGCATAACTGCAGGACAGAAAAAGACCTTCTTTGTGTCGTTGTGTGAGAAGTTCTTTCGCTTCCTTCTTCGCGCCTTTGTGCCTTCGCGTGAGGCCCCTTTCCCTTCCCTGTTCCCTTTTCATTCTCACCGCGCTAGGCAGGCAAGATGATCGCAAAACTCACCGGACGGCTGGACTCCAGCGGCGCAGGCCATGCCGTGATCGACGTCGGCGGCGTCGGTTATCTGGTCGAGGCATCGGCGCGCACCCTCGATGCGCTCGGACCCACCGGCGGCGAGGTCACCATCCACACCGAAATGCTGGTCGGCGAGGATTTCCTCCGCCTGCTCGGCTTCGCCAAGGCCGAGGAACGCGACTGGTTCCGCCTGCTCACCAGCGTCCAGGGCGTCGGTGCGAAGGTCGCCCTCGCGATCCTCTCAGCGCTCGAAATCACCGACCTGCAGCGCGCGCTCGCGAGCGGCGACAGCGCGATGATCGCGCGCGCCAACGGCGTCGGCCCGAAACTGGCACAGCGGATCACGCACGAGCTGAAGGACAAGGCCGGCGCGCTTGGCGGCATAGCGGGCAGCGGCGCGTCCTACATATCCGCCACTCCCGGCCCCCTCGCCGACGCGGTCACCGCGCTCACCGGCCTTGGATTCAAACCCGGCGAAGCGAGCGCCGCCGTTGCGGCGGCGAGCGAGGAATTGGGTGTAGATGTCGGGCTCGATGCGCTGGTCCGCGTGGCGCTCAAGAAAGCTGCGAAGTGACCGACCGCGTCCGCAACGCCTGCTGCCGCTGCGGCCAGATCCGTATCGTCTGCACCGGCGAGCCGATCCGCGTGTCGGTCTGCCATTGCCGCGAGTGTAAGGCGCGGAGCGGCAGTGCATTTGCCGCACAGGTCCGTTTCCCCGCCGAGCAGGTCCGCATCGAGGGCGAAGCGAATGCGCGGGTGTGGCAATATACCGGCGGCAGCGGCAACACCGCCGACTTCTTCTTTTGCGGCACTTGCGGTTCGGGCGTCTGGTACCGCGCGCGGCCCTATTATGACGCCTATGCCATTCCGCTCGGCAATTTCGCGCCGGACCACGGCTTCGTCCCCGACTATTCGGTGTACGAGGACCGCAAGGAGCCTTGGGTTTCGATCACTGGCGATGCAATAGACCATCATGACTGAGCCCGCTGCCACCCGCCGCCCCAAAGCCCTTGCCTTCGACGTCTTTGGCACCGTCGTTGACTGGCGCACCAGCATCGCCCGCGAATCCGCGACCTTTCTCGCAAAGATCGACCGCAGCGACATCGAACCACATGATTTCGCCGACCAGTGGCGCCGCCGCTATTTGCCCGCCATGGCAGGCGTCAGCGGCGGCCAGCGCGGCTTCGTCAAGCTCGACATCCTGCACCGCGAGATGCTGGACGCGTTGCTGCACGATTTGGACATCGACCCCGCGGCGCTCGATCCGGCCTTGCTCGCCGACTGGGCCAACGCCTGGCACCGGCTCGACCCCTGGCCCGATAGCGTCGCGGGCATCGCGCGGCTGCGCACCGCCTTTCCCGTCGTCACGCTGTCGAACGGCAATGTGTCGCTGATGATCGATATGGCGCGCCGCGCCGGGATCATTTGGGACGCGATCCTCGGCGCCGAATATGCCCGCGCGTACAAGCCGCAACCTGCCGCCTATCGCGCGACCGCCGATGCGCTGGGGCTGGCGCCGCGGGAGCTTTGCCTTGTCGCTTCGCATCACAGCGATCTGGCCGCCGCGCGCGGTTGCGGGCTGATCTCCGCCTATATCGACCGGCCCATGGAATATGGCGGTGCCCGCGCGCCCGATGCCGACGCGGCGCAGGATTGGGACTTTAGTGCGGACAGCCTGACCGCATTGGCGGCGCAAATGGGATGCTGATTTGACCGACCTCACCACCCCGATCCGCACCCCCGAGGACGCCGACGCGGCGCTGCGGCCCAAGACGTTGGCGGAGTTCGTCGGGCAGGCGGCGGCGCGCGAGAATCTGCGCATCTTTATCGAGGCCGCCAAGTCGCGCTCGGATGCGCTCGACCATGTGCTGTTTTATGGCCCGCCCGGCCTTGGCAAGACGACGCTCGCGCAGATCGTCGCGCGTGAGCTGGGCGTTGGTTTCCGTTCAACCAGCGGCCCGGTGATCGCCAAGGCGGGTGACCTTGCCGCGCTGCTCACCAATCTTGAAGACGGCGACGTGTTGTTCATCGACGAGATCCACCGGCTGTCGCCCGCGGTCGAGGAAATCCTCTACCCCGCGATGGAGGACCGCGCGCTCGACATCATGATCGGCGAAGGGCCGTCGGCGCGCAGCGTGCGCATCGACCTGCCCAAATTCACGCTGGTCGGCGCGACGACGCGGCAAGGGTTGCTAACGACGCCGCTCCGCGACCGCTTCGGCATCCCGGTGCGGCTCAATTTCTATACGCATGGTGAGCTGGAACAGGTCATTACCCGCGCCGCGCGGCTGCTCGCGCTGCCAATCGCGTCCGACGGCGCACTCGAGATCGCCAAGCGCTCGCGCGGCACGCCACGCATCGCCGGGCGACTGCTCCGACGCGTGCGCGATTTCGCAACCGTTGCAGGGAATGAGATTGTCGATGCAAAAGCCGCCGACGCCGCGCTCAACCGGCTCGAAGTCGATGCGCTGGGGCTCGACGCGATGGACCGGCGCTACCTGACGATGATCGCCGATATTTACCGCGGCGGCCCGGTCGGGGTCGAGACGATGGCGGCGGGCTTGTCCGAACCGCGCGACACGATCGAGGATGTGATCGAACCCTATCTGCTCCAGGTCGGCCTGATCGCGCGGACGGCGCGCGGGCGGATGCTCAACCCCAGCGCGTGGAAGCATCTGGGGCTCAATCCGCCTGCGGGGTCGCAGGACGGTTTGTTCGACAACGGAAAATAGCCGCGTACCTGCAAAGGCAGGGACCAATCACCTGCTATCCGGATTAACCCAGCCGTTCGCGTCAGGGCGCGCCATCGGGTGATGGCCCCCTGTCTTCGCAGGGGCATGAAACACTCGGGAATGTAGCGCATTCCCGCGCTCAACTCGCACAAAACGGCCCCCATCTGCGACAAACCGTTGGTTAGGGGTTTGCGACGAGTCGAAGGCCCGCTATCGATCAACCTCATGGTAAACGCCCCGCCCCCCTTCATCCCCGGCGCTTTCGTCGGAGCGGAGCATCACTATCGGGCGCGCGTCTATTTCGAGGACACTGACCTGTCGGGTATCGTCTATCACGCCAATTACCTGCGCTATATGGAGCGCGCGCGATCGGACATGCTGCGGATCGCCGGCATTGACCAGCGCGCCGCGATGGACGCGGGCGACGGCAGCTGGGCGGTCACCGACCTGACGATCAAATATCGTCGCCCCGCGCGGCTCGACGACGACCTGCTTGTCGTCAGCACGGTCGAAGCGGTGCGCGGCGCCAGCGTGATCATCGCGCAGCGCATCCTTCGCGGAACTGACACGTTAAGCGGCGAGACATTGACCGACGGGCACGTCACTGCCGCCTTCCTGTCGCCCGAGGGTCGGCCGCGCCGCCAGCCCGGGGGCTGGGCCGACCGCTTTACTGCCATCATGAATGGAGAGAAAATCCCTTGCTAGACAATATCTCGCTGGCCGCCGACGCGGCGACTTTGTCCCCGGTCGCGCTGTTCCTCCAGGCCGACATCATCGTGAAAGCGGTGATGATCGGGCTGCTGCTGGCGTCAGTCTATGTCTGGGCGGTGATCCTCACCCACGGCCGCAGCGTCAGCAAATTGATGCGCGCGTCCGAAAATTTCGAACGCGATTTCTGGCGCGCCGACAACATCGACAAATTTTTCGACAAGAATGGCAGCGAGGAACTGCCAAGTGCGAAGGTGCTGGGCGCTGGGATCAGCGAATGGCGCCGCTCAACCAAGACCAAAAATGTCGATCGTGATGGTACGCGCGAGCGTCTCGGCATCGCGATGAACAGCGCGGTCGCGGGCGAAGTCGACCGGCTCGCCGAAAAGATCGGCACGCTGGCGACGATCGGATCGGTCGCGCCCTTCGTCGGGCTGTTCGGCACCGTGTGGGGCATCATGCGCAGCTTCACCGCGATTGCGGCCGAGAATAACAGCAGCCTTGCGGTCGTCGCGCCCGGCATTGCCGAGGCGCTGTTTGCGACCGCGATCGGCCTGTTTGCCGCGATTCCCGCGGTCATCGCCTACAACGCTTTCTCGCAGCGGCTGAACCGGCTTGAATCGCGCCTCGGCCGCTTCGCCGACGGACTGCACGCGACCTTCAGCCGCGAGCTTGAGGTGGACGCCTGATGGCGATGACCGGTCCCTCGGGCGGCATTGGCGGGCGGCGCGGTCGCGGCCACCGCCGCGCCCCGATCGCCGACATCAATGTTACCCCGCTCGTTGACGTCATGCTGGTGCTGCTGATCATATTCATGATCACCGCGCCGCTGCTCGCCTCCGCCGTGCCGATCGACCTGCCCGAAAGCCGCGCCAAGCCGGTCGAGACCGAGGAACAGGAGCCGGTGCAGCTGTCGATCAACGCCGACGACACGCTGTATATCGGCGAAGAGGTGGTGCCCGAGGCCGAGCTTCCGGCGCGGCTCGACGCGATCGCGCGCGAACGGCAGGGCGAGGACAAGCCGCGCCAGATTATGCTGCGCGCCGACAAGGGGCTCGATTATGGCCGCGTGATGCGCGTTATGGGCGAGCTCAACCGCGCCGGCCTGACCCGCATTTCGCTGGTAACGACGGGCGCCGAGGGCGCCGCCGAAAGCGCGCCCACCGCCGCAGCCGCGGTCACCGACGGTTCAGAAACGGGGCAATAGGGTCGCATCATGGCCGCAACACGGGCAATGAGGGGGAACGAGGGACGCGGCATCGCCATCGCCGTGGCGGCGCATGTCGTGATCATCGCCCTGCTTTCCGTGCAGTGGACTGCGGGCGAACGGCGTTTCGACAACCCGCCAATGGAGGTCGACCTGATCGCCGAAACCGCGGTGCAATCGACCGCGCCGGTGATCAGCGAAAACCCGCCCGCGGCGCGGCTGGGCGAAGAGGATCTGACCGACATCGCCGCGCCCGAACCGACGCCCGCACCACCGCTGCCCGAACCGATCGTCCGCCCGACGCCTGCCCCGACCCCGAAGCAGGTGGCGCGGCCGAAGGCGCAGCCCAAACAGACCCCGCCCGCAGCGGCCAAGGCGCAGCCCAAGGCCGCGCCCAAGGCGCCGCCGGCCAAAAACCGCCCAGCGCGCCCGACCGGGCGCCTCGACGGCATCGCCGAGGGGCTTTCGAAGTCGCAGCCCAAGACTCCCGCGAGCAAGGGCGCCCCCGCCGCCGCGACCGCGGCCGAGGTCAAACGCTCGATCGACGTCAGTATCAAATCGGCGGTCCGGCCGCGCTGGGACAGATGCCAGGTTAGCGGCTTTGATGCCGATAAACTGGAGACCGAAGTCAAGTTTCGCCTTACAACTTCGGGAGCCTTGGGCGGATTCACCAGCGTCACCACAACTGGACAGAATGACAGCAACAAGAATCTGGTCCAACGCCATCAGGAATGCGCCAAACGCGCCGTCGAACTCGCCGCGCCCTTCGATCTGCCCGAGGACAATTACAGCTTCTGGCAGAATTATACGCTCGATTTCATCAAGAGGTAAGCCAATGTTCCTCCGTCCGATCAGCCTCTCGCTCGCCCTGCTGCTCACTGCCACACCGGTTGCCGCGCAAACGACGACCGCACCGACGCCGCCTGCGGTCGCGCTGACCGAGCCGCGTGAGACGATCGAAGGCACGCTGTCGAACGAGCGCACCGTTATCGCCATCCCCTCGCTCGCAACCTCATCGGTGCAGACCGTCGCGGGCCTGCGCACCGACAGCCTTGGCCGTCAGATCGCCGAAGTCATTGCCGCCGACCTGGAACGCAGCGGTCTGTACGAACCCGTCGGCCCCGGCGGCGTCCGCGCGATCACCCGCGCCGAGGTGCAGGCGCCGCGTTTTGCCGACTGGCAAGCGCGCAATGCCGAAAATGTCGTGCATGGCTTCGTCGATGCCAGCGGTACGGGTGGGCTGGTCGTCGGCTGTTACCTCTATGACACCGCGCTGGGCAGCGAACTGGTCCGCAAGGGGTTCGAGATCCAGCCGTCGGACTGGCGCCGCGCCGCGCACAAATGCGCCGATGCCATCTATTCGCGCCTGTCAGGCGAGGCGCCCTTCTTTGACAGCCGCGTCGCCTATATCGCCGAGAGCGGGCCCAAAGGGAACCGCATCAAGCGCCTCGCGATCATGGACAGCGACGGCGGCAACCACCGCTTTATCACCAATGGTCAGGCGCTGGCGATTTCACCGCGATTCTCGCCCGACTATAAAAAGATCGTGTACGTCAGCTATCTGAACAATCGCGTTCGCGTGTTCATCTACGACGTTGCTACAGGGTCGCAGAAGCTCGTCACTGAGAGCGGCAACGCCACCTTTGCGCCGCGCTGGTCGCCCGACGGCACCCAGATCCTCTATTCGATGGCGGTCGGCGGCAACACCGACATCTACCGCATCTCGTCCAGCGGCGGCACTCCGGTTCGGCTGACCAGCACCCCGGGCATCGACGTCGGCGGCAGCTTCTCGCCCGACGGGCGCAAGATCGTGTTCGAAAGCGACCGCTCGGGCAGCCAGCAAATCTATACGATGAACATCGACGGGTCGAACCAGCAACGGATCAGCTTTGGCGGCGGCCGCGCCGCG
>NZ_JAIBES010000133.1 GCF_019459305.1 Sphingopyxis sp.
CGCCCCCTCCCCCCCCCCCCCCCCCCCCCCCCCCCCCCCCCCCCCCCCCCCCCCCCCCCCCCCCCCCCCCCCCCTAAATAAAAAGCGGCAGCGCACGTCGTTGTCGTTGCCGCTGCGTTCGATCGCCCGGCCCGCCACCGCGCCGCCGATCGCGCCGAGGATGGTCCCCAGCGTTTCCGAACCGCCGGGTGCGATGACGTTACCCGCCACGCCGCCAGCGATGCCGCCGACGATCAGCCCGGTCGAACCGTCGTTGCGGCGGCAGTAAAATTTGCCGTCGCGGCCGCGATAGACGCGGTCGTTGTTCGAGAGGCGGCGTTCGCGGTAGCGGCGATCGGTGCGATAATAATTGTCGGCATAATAGCCGCCGTGACGCGGGTCGGGGCGGTTGTAATCATAGTTGCCGTATTGGCTGTAGGTGTTGCTATCATAATAGCCATAGCCGCCGTCGTCATAACCGGTACCGGCGCCGATACCGCCATAACCGCCGGTCGAGGTGCAGCCGGCCGCGAGCGCGGTCACGGCAGCGAGGGGGATCATCATCATCTTTTTCATCGAAGTCTCTCCAATGGGGTCGCGTGCCGGGCACGCGGGTTGGTATGCTTTACCCCTCTGGTTGATAGACCCCCGGTGGCGAGCATGGTTCCGCGCGGGCGCGAGCGTTGCGGGCGTTACAGGCCGCACGACCAATTTTGCTTAAGATAAATTTACTACGCGCCGTTATAGCGGGTTGATGGCCGTTCCCCGCAAAAGCCCTGCCACGCGCCTGATCGTGGGCGGCCTGCTGGTTGTTGGCGGATCGGTCGCGGCGTCGATGCTGTTCACCCATCTGAGCTTCGTGCGGTTTGGTGACCTGGAATATCGCGGCGCGATGTGGGCGGCGGCGATCGTGCCGCTGCTGGTCGCGCCGACCGCCTATGGCTGGGTCGCGCTGCTGAGCTGGCGGCTGCACCTGGCGAATGCCGCGCTCGACACGCTGGCGCGGCGCGACTCGCTGACCGGGTTGGACAATCGCCGCGCATTTGTCGAGGCGGCGCGCGCGCGGCTGGCGGCGGGCGAGTCGCTGCAATTGCTGGTCGCCGACATCGACCATTTCAAGCGGATCAACGACAGCATGGGGCATGCCGCGGGCGACCTGGCGCTGGTCCATGTCGCGGGGGTGCTGACGCAGGCGGCGCCGCATGGCAGCATCGTTGCGCGGATCGGCGGCGAGGAATTTGCGCTGCTGGTCCCCGCCGCGACCGACCCCGCGGCCCTGGTGGCGCGGATCGCCGCCGAACTGGCGCATATGCCGGTACCCTCCGCCGCCGGGCTGAAACGGATGACATGCAGTTTCGGGGTCGCAGCGGCGCAGCCGGGCGAAGGGCTGGACAGCCTGCTGTCGCGCGCCGACGCCGCGTTGTACGCGGCAAAGGACGGCGGCCGCGACCGGATGGCGCTGGCGAGCTGAACCGCCCGCCGCCGCCGCGGTGGCGAAGTTGTCAAACTTGTCACTCTATCGACCCCGCAAAATCGGGCGGAAAGCTGAGCCCCCTCCGTTCATCAATCGTGTTCGCGCCCGCCGGCGCCGAGATAGAGTTCGCGGCCCGATTCCTCATAGACTTCGCTCATCTGTGCCATGCCTTTTTCGGCTTCCTCGACGGCGATGAAGCCTTCGGCATCCTGATTTTGCAAGCGGGCGAACTCGCGCACTTCCTGGCTGATCTTCATCGAGCAGAACTTCGGGCCGCACATGCTGCAGAAATGCGCGGTCTTGGCGCCTTCCGCGGGCAAGGTCTGGTCGTGGTACTGCTCCGCCGTGTCGGGGTCGAGCGACAGGTTGAACTGGTCGCGCCAGCGGAATTCGAAGCGCGCTTTCGATAGCGCGTCGTCGCGGACCTGCGCGGCGGGGTGGCCCTTGGCGAGGTCGGCGGCGTGGGCGGCGAGCTTGTAGGTGACGACGCCGACCTTCACATCGTCGCGGTCGGGCAGGCCGAGATGCTCCTTCGGCGTGACGTAGCAAAGCATCGCGGTGCCGTACCAGCCGATCTGCGCGGCGCCGATGCCGCTGGTGATATGGTCGTAGCCCGGCGCGATGTCGGTGGTGAGCGGCCCGAGCGTATAGAAGGGCGCCTCGCCGCATGCCTCCAGCTGCTTTTCCATATTCTCCTTGATCTTGTGCATCGGAACATGGCCCGGGCCCTCGATCATCACCTGTACGTCCTGCGCCCAGGCGCGCTTGGTGAGCTCGCCCAACGTGTAGAGCTCGGCGAACTGCGCCTCGTCGTTGGCGTCATAGATGCTGCCGGGGCGGAGGCCGTCGCCGAGGCTGTAGGCGACGTCATAGGCCTTCATGATCTCGGTAATCTCGTCGAAGCGTTCGTAGAGGAAGCTTTCCTTGTGATGCGCGAGGCACCATTTCGCCATGATGCTGCCGCCGCGCGACACGATGCCGGTCATGCGCTTGGCCGCGAGGGGAACATAGGGCAGGCGGACGCCGGCGTGGATGGTGAAATAGTCGACGCCCTGTTCGGCCTGTTCGATCAGCGTGTCGGCAAAAATTTCCCAGGTCAGATCTTCGGCGACGCCGCCGACCTTCTCCAGTGCCTGATAGATGGGGACGGTGCCGATCGGGACGGGCGAGTTGCGGATGATCCATTCGCGGGTGTCGTGGATGTTGCGGCCGGTCGACAGGTCCATGACGGTGTCGGCGCCCCAGCGGATCGACCACACCATCTTGACGACCGCGGCCGCGACGTCGCTGGCGACCGCGCTGTTGCCGATATTGGCGTTGATCTTGACCAGGAAGTTGCGGCCGATCGCCATCGGTTCGGATTCGGGGTGGTTGATGTTGCTGGGGATGATCGCGCGGCCGCGGGCGACCTCATCGCGGACAAATTCGGGGGTGACATAGTCGGGGATGCTGGCGCCGAAGCTTTCGCCGTCGCGCTTGTACTCGGCGAGGCGCGCGCGGCCAAGATTCTCGCGCTCGGCGACATATTCCATCTCGGGCGTGATGACGCCGCGGCGGGCGTAGTGCATCTGGCTGACGTTGTACCCCGGCTTGGCGCGGAGCACCTGGCGGCGGACGTTGGGGAAGGCGGGGACGCCGCCTGAGCGATCCGGGCCGAGCTGGCCGTTATCCTCAGGCTTTACCTCGCGCTGGGTGACCTCTTCGACGTCGCCGCGGCCGCGGATCCACTGGCTGCGGATCTCGGGGAGGCCGGCATTGATGTCGATCGTCGCGTTAGCGTCGGTGTAGGGGCCGCTGGTGTCATAGACGCGGACGGGGGGCTCGCCGCTGTGCGGGTCGAGGTCGATCTCGCGCATCGCGACGCGGATGCCGCTGCCGGTCTGGGTTGCGACGTGGATCTTGCGGCTGCCGCGGATCGGACCGGTGGTGACGCCAATGGGGGTGGCGGCGCCCTTGTCGAGACGGGAATCGATGTCGGCCATGTGCAGTCGCTCCGTTGGTTATCGGAGCGAAAGACGGTTTTCCGGTGTGGAACGCCGACCCTCCCTCCGCCGGTATTATCCGGATCAGGTTCAACGGGTCGCGGTGTATTCCGCTCTCAACCTGCGTTTGCGCGGCAGGCTCCCCGGGGATGGCGAAGGTGTAGCGGGCCGTAGCGTCGCTGTCGAGCGGCGCGGCACTATTTCGTTGCGGCAGCGTGGAAATCGTGCACGAACTGGCCGGGGATGCGGCTGTCGTAGCTGCGCTGCACCTGACATTTGCTTTGTCGGCGCTTGCAATCGGCCTGCGCGGCCTGCGCCCCGCGTTTGGCGGTGCGTTCGGCGACGACATTGGTGTCGTTGGTCGCCTTGAACGGCTGGATCAGGCCGTTGCCGACCGAAGCAGCGACGCGGCACTGCGTGCTGGCCGAGGCGGCGGCGCACGCCGCCAGGGCAGCCTGCTCGGCAGCCACAAGGCCGCGGTGACCGCTGGCAATATAGAGCCGCCCGTCATAGCCCTTGCCGTACACCCACGCGGCGCTGGCGTAAAATTTGCGTGGGGTCGGCTGGGGGCTGTAGCGGCGCTTGTCGGCGTCAAAACTGTGCAGGATTTCGCAGGGGAGCAATTGTTTCGACGAGCATTCGGCGAACACCCGCTTGCGGCTGGCGCCGCCCTGGCCGTTCCAGCCGTTCCAGAGGCCGCCCTGGCTGTCGCGCATGATCGTCATCGACGAATTGTTCCAGTCGCCGATCGAGGTGCAGCCGCCGCCCATCTCGCGGTTGCATGCCTCCAGCGCCTCGCGCTTCGCGGCGTCGGCATTGTTCCAGTTGCCGGCCATCCACACGTCGTCGGCATCGGCATGCCAGGCGACAGAGCCAAAGGCATAATAGACCCCGCCGCCCCCGTCGCCGCCTCCCCCACCGCCGCTGCGCTCACATATCGGGACTGCTGCGACCCCGTGGCTGCCCCCCGACACGCCGACCTGCACCTCGCCGGGGCCGGGGCCGCCGGGGCAGGGATAGGCGGCGGTGGCGGGTGGCGCCAACGCGAACAGGAAAAGGCCCGCCGCGGTGACCCGCGCCAACAGGAGGCGCCAGCGAGGGACGCGAGCGGCGGTCAAGGGTCTCATGAGTGGCAACCATAGCGCTTGTCGTGCTGCTTTACCCGATGGCATGGGGTACCGGTACAATCGGCCGGTGCGACGGCCGGATCATCGCTGTGTTATGGCTGGTGCGGTCAAGCATACGCGCGACCACAGATGAGGAGGCAGGCAGATGATCGGGCAATGTTTTCGGCGGCGGCACCTGTCGGCTGCGGCACTGGCGCTGTTTGCGGCGACAGCGTCCGGCAGCGAGGCGGCCAGCGCCACCAACCCTGCAGGCAGCGCGGGACCGACCGCTGCGCCGCAAGCGGGCCGCGCCACCAAAGACGCAGGCGCCCCCGCCCCCCGTGGTCAAGCCGAGCGGGCAATGGCCGAAAGCGACCGCTTGTTCCTCGAGATGGCTGACGGCGCGTGCAACGCGGTCGACTTTCCGTCCTTTTTCAAGGCGTTCAGCGGCTCGTGGGCGGTCCGCACGAAATACACCGCGGCGACCGTGACGCATGGGATGAACGGCAAAAGCCGCGCAGCGCCCCGCCGCGAATATCTGGATCGGAACGATTTCCCGATCGAGCCGATGGACTCTGAGTTTGTCACGGCGGCATCGGCGGCGGCGTTCGAAACCAAGCCCGACGTGTCGTGGCGCGACCTGTCTTACGTCCAACTGGAATTCAACACCGCAAACGACAACCGGCGCCGTGTCGACTGGCTGCCGGGGATTTTCGAGAAGCATCAGACCCCGCCGCCGCCCGGGCTGGAAGAGGGGCTGGGCGAGCTGGTGCGGGCTACCGGTGGTGGCGGGACGTTGCTGTTTTTCCCGACCGCGACCTGCTGGGAATTGGTCGAGGACGTGCGGACCCCGATGCCGCAGCCCTAATCGTCGGGTGTGAGCTGCTGGCAGGCGGGGGGCGAATGGAGGTTGGTATGAAAGCAATTTTGGCGATGGCGGCGGCAGCGGTGCTGGCCGCGGCGAGTCCGGCGGCGACGGTCGATGATCTGGCGTGGCTGGCGGGGAGGTGGAGCCGCGAGGAGGGCGAGCGCTGGACCGAGGAAAGCTGGACGGCGCCGCGCGGCGGGGTGATGCTGGGGCATAGCCGGTCGGGGCGCGGCGACAGCTTGCGCGACTTCGAGTTTCTGCGGGTGCAGGCGGGTGCCGACGGCATCCCCGCCTATATCGCGCAGCCGGGTGGGGGCGCACCGGTGGCGTTCCGGCTGGTTCGGCGCGATGCTACGAGCGCGTCGTTCGAGAACGTCTTGCATGATTATCCGCAGCGTATCCAATATGCCCGCGATGGCGAGACGCTGACCGCGACGATTTCGCTGATCGACGGGTCGAAGCCGATCAGCTGGACCTTGCGCCGCCACTGATCGCCCCGACCGCGAAACGGGATTGTCTCACTTTCCAATATGGAAAATTATAGCTTGCCGATGTGGAAAGCGTAACCTATGACTTTCCACATTGGAAAGCATGGAGGCAAGTGATGGACCCGATCGAAGCTCAAGCGGCACTCGACAGCATGACCGCGGTTCAGCGCGAATTCGCGACAAGCGGCCCGAAATATCCGCTGTGGCGGCATGTTGCCTTTGCTGCGCTGATGGGTGCGATTGTACTTAGTCAGGGGTTCGGGCCGCCGCTTCAGATCCTATTGTTCGTTTTTGCTATGGCGGCGGTGGCCTGGATCATCGCCGACGACCGGCGGCGTTACGGGGTGTTTGTTAGCGGGTATCGCAAGGGGCGTACGCTGGGCGTGACGCTGTTGATGGTCGTGCTCCTACTCGCCGCGATGGGCGCGGAGATTCATGCGCGGGTCAACAACCTGTCGCTGGCGGTGAAATGCGGGATTGCGGGCGGCGCTTTCGTTGTCGCGCTCGCCGCCAGCCTGCTTTGGACGCGCATCTACGATCGCGAATTGCAGGACGGGGCGGCGTGACGATGGACGGCATCGACATGCTGCTCCACGCGCCGGCGCGGCTTCAGATCGCGGCGCTGCTCGCCAAGGTGACCGAGATGGAATTCGCCAGGCTGCGCGAGCTGGTTAAGGTCAGCGATTCGGTGCTGTCGAAGCATCTCGCGGCCCTGAGCGACGCCGGTTATGTCGCGCTGCGCAAGGCGGCCGAGGGGGGGCGGCAACGCACCTGGGCCTCGTTGACCCGCGTCGGGACACGCGCGCTCGATCGCCACGTCGCCGCGTTGCGCGCGATCGTCGCGCATCTGCCCGAGGTGGCCGAATAGGCGGTTGGACCCCGGTCGGGGATTTCAGCCCGTCCGGCGCGCCAGATACACCCCCGCGACCATCAGCGCGATGCCCGCAAGGCGTTTCGCATCGACCGGAAAACGCATCGATCCGAACAGCGCGAAATGGTCGATTACCGCGGCGCTGATCAGCTGGCCGACGAGGACGAAAAAGATCGCGTTGCCGACCCCGAATTTGGGCGCGATGAAAGTCACCGCGATGACGTAGAAAGCGACGAACAGCCCGCCTAGGTAGAAGTGAAACGGGATGTCGTTAGTGAAGCGGATCTGGCCGACCGAGCCGGTGACCAGCGCGCCGCTGGTGGCGATCAGGAAGGCGAGGCCGAACAGGATCATCGATGCCGCCATCGGGCTGCCGAGCCGCCCGCCAAGCCCGCCGTTAAGCGCGGCGAGGATCGGGATGCCGATGCCGGTCAGCAGCATGATGATCGCAAAGGTCGGGGCGTTGCTGCTGGTCATTGCGGGGGCGCTTTTGCGGCCTGCGCGGCGCGGAACTCGGTGACTGGGAGGCCGCCGATGCCCCAATTGTCGAGATCGACCTCGTCGATCGTCACCACCGTGGTCCCTGGATTCTTGCCCAGGATGCGCTGGAGCAATTCGGTGACGCCGCCGATCAGCTCGGCCTTTTGTTCAGACGTCGCGCCTTCGCGGGTAATCTTGATGTTCACATAGGGCATTGGTGGGCTCCTTAGCTGGCGGTTTGCGCGGGCCAGCCCGGCATCGCGGGAAAGCCCGGCAGCGCGGCGATCCGGTCTGTCCATTCGCCGATTGCCGGCCAGCGGGCAAGATCGATGTCGGCCTCGCCCGCCAGCGCCAGATAAGGGCTGGCGGCGAGGTCGGCGATGGTCAGCCGGTCGCCGACGAGCCAGCGGTGGTCGGACAGGTGAGCGTCGATCACCGGCAGGATGCGCGCGGTGACTGCCTGCGCCTGCGCCTCGGCGATGACCGCGCCGAACTGGCGCGCGAGGCGCAGCGTAGCCGGGCCGTTCGCAATTTCGTTGGCCGCGTGCGACAGCCAGAGCGCGATTTCGCTGCGTTCCCCGGGCGTGTGGCCGTCCCAGTCGCCGGGGCGGTGGCGCGCCGCGAGATAAGTCAGGATCGCCTGGCTGTCGCGCAGTTTGCGGTCGGCTTCGACATAGACGGGGATCTGGCGCATCGGGGTGATCGCGGCGAAAGCGTCGGACTGGCGCGCGGCGGCGTCGGTCAGCTGCTCGTCCCACGGCAGGTCGAGGAAGGCGAGCGCCATGCGGACCTTGTGGGTATTACCCGACCGCGGGGTGCCATAAAGCTGGATCATCGTCATTCTCCGGAAAGCTGGGTACGAAGCGCGGCGTTTTCGGCGCGCAATTGGTTGATTTCGGCCGCCATCGGCTGGATCGCGGCGGAAATTTCGGCCTCGGTAAAGCGCGGGGTGATGTGCTGCGAACAATTCCACTCCCAGCCGATCACGTCGATCAGGAAGGCGCGTTCGGGGACGGCGCGATAACCCTCGGACATCAGCGACGTCACGAGCGCGGGATCGTCGGCGAGTTCGATGCTGTGCGCGTTGCCAACGAGCTTCAAACGGTCCTTGTTCGGATAATCCATCAGGAACAGCGAGACGCGGTCGTTGCCGGCAAGGTTCGCGGTACTGATATATTGTTTGTTGCCGCGATAGTCGGCGAAACCAATGCGGTTGCCCTCGATATGACGCAGGAAGCCCGCGGGGCCGCCGCGATGCTGCATATAGGGCCAGCCGTCGGCGTTGACGCTGGCCATGTAGAAGCTGTCGCGCAGTGCGATGTAGCCCAGCTCCTTGTCGGTCAGCGTGTCGGGGGTGCCATCGGCGCCCGCGTCCATCTTGAGATAGGCGGCGCGCGAGCCGTGACGTTCCTGCAGGACCTTGACCGCGTCGTTGAACAGGGTGTGACGGTAATTGCGCGCCATGATGCCGATCCTTCGCAAAGGGAGCGAACGAAGGCCGGGAGGGGGGACATACCTTCGTTCGCCAGACCCCATTTAGATCGTTGCTCTGAATGTGAAAACAAGCGAAGATTGAACAACTCTGTTCCGATAAGTGGAATAATCAATGGACCGGTTGCTGACCCTGGAGATGTTCGTCGCGGTGGCGAGCGAAGGTGGGTTCGCTGCGGCGGCGCGTAAGCTGGGCAGCTCGCCGCCCGCAGTGACGCGCGGGATCGCGGCGCTGGAGGCGCGGTTGGGGACGGTGCTGTTTCATCGTTCGACGCGCGCGGTGGCGCTGACCGATGCGGGGGCGGCGTTTCTCGAACAGGCGCGGCGCATCCTGGCCGATCTCGCCGGGGCCGAGCGCGAGCTCCGCGGCGCGGCGGCGGAGCCGCGAGGGCAGCTGTATGTGACTGCGCCGGTGATGTTCGGGCGATTGCATGTGCTGCCCGTCGTCGGCGCGCTGATGGCCGAGCATCGCGAGCTGATGGTGCGGATGATGCTGATCGACCGCAATGTGCGGATCGTCGAAGAGGGTATCGACGTCGCGGTGCGGATCGGCGCGCTCGCCGATTCGGGGCTGAAGGCGGTGCGGATCGGCTGGGTGCGCCAGATGCTCGTCGCCAGCCCGGCCTATCTGGCGCGCCGCGGGGCGCCGCAGACGATCGCCGAGCTGGCGGGGCATGACCTGATCGGAATGATGGGGCCGCGCGCGGCGGGCGAGTGGCAGTTGGCGAGCGTCCGATGGCGACTCGACCCGCGGCCGCGGCTGGTGCTCAACACGGTTGACGGGGCGCTGGCGGCAGCGGAGGCGGGGCTGGGGATCGCCAACCTGCTGAGCTACCAGCTCGCCGATGCGCTGGCGGCGGGGCGGTTGATCGCGTTGCTGTCAGGGGAACAGCCGCCCGCATTGCCGGTCCACCTGCTGTTCGAACCGTCGCGCGCCGGGTTGCCCGCGGTGCGGTCGTTTGTCGAGGCGATGAAGGGGCGCGCGCGGGTGGCGGGGCTGGGATGATCCCGTCAGATTCAGCGCAGCAAGTAAACAATCCTCTCCGTGGCGAAGCTATGGGGAGGTGGCAGCGCGAAGCGCTGACGGAGGGGCGTTGGCGCCGACGTCGCGGCCCCTCCACCCCTCGCTTCGCGAGCGGTCCCCCTCACCATGGCTTCGCCACAGGGAGGATCAACGCTCGCAGCGCAACCGGTTAGAACTGATACGCCAGCCCGCCACCCAGCAGCCATTGGTTCGCGCTGCCGACGTCCTTGATGATCGGCGAATCGGCGTAGCGCGACCCCATGCGGGCATATTGGGCGCCGCCGATCAGCACGAAGCCCTTGCGCAGGTCGCCCGACAGCGCATAGGCGCCCGCCAGCCCGAGCGTATATTTGCCCGCGGTCGCCTTGCGCCCGGCGCCGGTATAGACGGGCAGGCCACTCGCGGCGCTGCCCAGCGCGTCGATGTCGTAATAATAACGGCCGAAACCCTTGCCGTAAAAATTCACCGACGCCGATACGCCCAGATAGGCGCGTTTCGACAGCGGGGTGCCATAATCGATCGTCGGCGATGCGGCCCAGCTGCCGTGGCGTCCCGACACGTCTTTCAGCGCGACGAAGCGAAAGCCGATCTGGTCGTAATCGCTGGTAATGACCCCGGTGTGGGTGACCCCGGTGAAAAAGCCGACTTCGACCGCGAGCTTCTTTTCGCCGAGCGCCTCGACCTGCGGATCCTTGATGCCGCTGGTGCGGTCGCCGCGCAGGTTGATGATCGGGCCGAACTTATAGTCGGTCGTCTGGCCGCGGCGATGGCGGATCAGGTCGACCTGAAAATTGGTGCCGCGGGTCGAGAAGGAATAGCCGTCGTAGCGGCCGCGCACATAGAAAGCGGGCAGGATGCGGCGCTCGTCGGAGCCGTTGTAGCTGGGGGTGCTGAGCACGCCGGCGGCGACCGAGATATAGTTTCGCGACCATTTGCGGTCGGGATCGTCATCGTCGTCGCGCGCCGCGGGGAGCAGGATGTCGTCGTCGATGTCGCTGACGTCCTGCATATATTGCGCGGGCTGTTCGGCGCCGGGGGCCAGCTCTTCAAAGCCGTTCGCGATCCGAGCAGCGGGGACCGCCGCCTCTTCGGCCGCCGCTGGTGCTGCAGTGAAGCCGATGAAGGCCAGCGCGGCGAGAAGCGAAAACGAACACTTCGGACGAACAGGGCGGAAGAGCGGGGTTAACGTGGGCATGTTCGTCCTATATTTTTGCCCCTCTTGCCGAGGGTTTAAGCGATGGTCCGGGCATTGCAAAGGCTTCGCCTTGCCCAAAGATGGTTTTGGCCGCATCGTGCTTTTCATGCATCACCGCTGCCTTGCCGCCTCCCTATCGCGCCGCTTCGCCATTGGTTCCCGGCGAAGCGCTATCCTGTTTGTCCAAACCATGCTGTCACAGGCATGAACCGCACGCCGCGCCTGATCGGTTACGCGCTGATGGCGACCGCAGCGGCGCTCGCCTTGGCGCAGCGGCGCGGGGCGATCGACAGCATCGGGCCGTTTCCGGTCGCCGCGGCCGCGCTGCTAGTCGGGATGGTCGGGTTGACGCTGGTGTTCACCGACCTGATGGTGCGCGGGCTTTACGCGCAGGTGGACGCGGCAAAACGCGACGAGGAGGATGACTAGCTCCCCTCCCGCTTGCGGGAAGGGATCAGATTGGCTTTTCATTCGACAGTATCGGCGGTTACGATTATGACCGCGCGATGACCGATCGACCGTCAACGCCGCTGCTCGACACGGTGGATGTCCCCGCCGACCTCCGCAAGCTGAAGCCCGAAGACCTCCGCCAGTTCGCCGACGAGCTGCGCGCCGAGATGATTTCGGCGGTCGGGACGACCGGCGGGCATCTGGGCAGCGGGCTCGGGGTCGTCGAACTGACCACCGCGCTCCACTATGTGTTCGACACCCCGCGCGACAAGATCGTGTGGGACGTCGGGCACCAATGCTATCCGCACAAGATCATCACTGGGCGCCGCGACCGCATCCGCACCCTGCGTACCGGCGGCGGCCTGTCGGGCTTCACCAAGCGCAGTGAGAGCGAGTACGACCCGTTCGGTGCTGCGCACAGCTCGACCTCGATCAGCGCCGCACTGGGCTTTGCGATCGCCAACAAGCTGAAGGAGCAGCCCGGCCGCGCGATCGCCGTGATCGGCGACGGGTCGATGTCGGCGGGCATGGCCTATGAGGCGATGAACAATGCGAAGCAGGCGGGCAACCGGCTGATCGTTATCCTGAACGACAATGACATGTCGATCGCGCCGCCGGTCGGCGGATTGTCGGCGTATCTCGCCAAGCTGGTGTCGTCGCGGCCGTTCATCGAGCTGCGCGAAATCGCTCGGCGCTTTGCGCGCAAATTGCCCGAGCCGCTGCACAAGGCGGCGAAAAAGACCGACGAGTTCGCGCGCGGCATGGCGATGGGCGGGACGCTGTTCGAGGAGCTCGGCTTTTATTATGTCGGGCCGATCGACGGGCATAATCTGGATCATCTGATCCCGATCCTGGAAAATGTCCGCGACAGCGACCATGGCCCGGTGCTGATCCATGCTGTGACGATGAAGGGCAAGGGCTATGGCCCCGCCGAGGCCGCCGCCGACAAATATCATGGCGTGCAGAAATTCGATGTCATCACCGGCGAACAGGCGAAAGCGCCGCCGGGACCGCCGGCATATCAGAATGTGTTCGGCGAGACGCTGGCGAAGCTGGCCGACACCGACCCGCGCATCGTCGCGATCACCGCGGCGATGCCGTCGGGGACGGGCGTGGACAAGTTCGCCAAGGCGCATCCGACACGCAGCTTCGACGTCGGCATCGCCGAACAGCATGCGGTGACTTTTGCCGCAGGGCTGGCAGCGCAGGGGATGCGGCCGTTCTGCGCGATCTATTCGACCTTTCTCCAGCGCGCCTATGATCAGGTCGTGCATGACGTGGCGATCCAGAACCTTCCGGTGCGCTTTGCAATCGACCGCGCCGGGCTGGTCGGCGCCGATGGATCGACGCATGCGGGCTCGTTCGACGTTACCTATCTGGCGACGCTGCCCAATATGGTGGTGATGGCGGCGGCCGACGAGGCCGAGCTGGTCCATATGACCTATACCGCCGCCGAATATGATGACGGCCCGATCGCTTTCCGCTATCCGCGTGGCAATGGCACCGGGGTGGCGCTACCTGAGGTTCCGGTGAAGCTGGAGATCGGCAAGGGGCGCATCGTGCGCAGCGGCAAGACGGTCGCGATCTTCTCGCTCGGCACGCGGCTCGCCGAAGCGCTGAAGGCCGCCGACACCCTGGAGGCGCGCGGTCTTTCGACGAGCGTCATCGATTTGCGCTTTGCCAAGCCGCTCGACGAGGAACTGATCCGCAAGACGCTGGCGAGCCACGAAGTGTGCGTGACGGTCGAGGAAGGCAGCGTCGGCGGCCTTGGTGCGCATGTGCTGACCTTGGCGAGCGACGAGGGGCTGATCGACGCGGGGCTGAAGCTGCGCACCTTGCGCCTGCCCGATATGTTCCAGGATCAGGACAAGCCCGAACTGCAATATGACGCGGCGGGGCTGAACGCGCCGCAGATCGTCGATTGCGTGCTGAAAGCGCTGCGCCACAACAGCGCGGGCGTCGAGGAGGCGGGCGTGCGGGCTTAGTCGGGATCGCTGGCAGCGGGGGCGAGGCCAATGGATTTCCTGAAACTCATCCAGTCGCTTGACGAGCTTCTCTATGAGATCATGTCGTGGCTGATCTTTTATCCGGTCACCTTGTGGCGGACGCTGACCAAGCCGCTGACCATGATGACCTATTCGGAGGCTGAGCTCGGCGATCCGGCCGAGCGGCAATATACCGACACGCTGTCACCGCCGCTGTTCCTGCTGCTGACGGTCGCGCTGACGCATGCCACCGAGCTCTCGCTGGTCGGGCAGGACGAGCTGGTGATCGACCGGACCGGGCTAAGCGCCTTTGTCAGCGACGACAGCAGCCTGATTCTGGCGCGAGTGGCCTTTTTCAGCATTTTTCCGCTGATCATGGCGGCGCGGATGGTGCGGGCGCGGCATGTGAAGCTCGACCGTGTGCCGCTCAAGCCGCCCTTTTACAGCCAATGCTATGTCACCGCGCCGTTTGCGATGATGACCAGCGGCGCGTCGATCCTGATGCGGATGGGAAGCATCGAGTGGGAGGTGGCGGGTCTGGCGCTGCTCGTGTTCGCCCTGCTGTGGTTCGGCGCGCTGCAGATCCTGTGGTTCGCGCATCATTTGCGCACCGGATACTGGCGCGCCGCGGGCCATGCGTCGCGGGCGATGGTCGAGGCGCTGGTGCTGTTTACCGCGGTGTCGCTGCTCTTTCGTTAGCCGACCGGGACGATCGTCGCCTGCGCGATCGCGCAACGGCGCGGTTCTTCGCCCTCGCTTTCGGCCCAGACATCGGCGCGGACGATCGCCTGCCGCCTGCCCGCCTTGACCACCGTTCCGCGCGATCGCAAATGGCTGCCCTTCGCGGGGGCGAGGAAGTTGATCGTATAGCTCCCGGTGACGACATCGCCAATTACGCTGCTGGCGGCCCAGGCGCAGGCATTGTCGGCCATCAGCCCGACAATCGCACCATGGGCATAGCCGTGATGTTGGGTCATGTCGGGGCGCAGCGCGAGCAGCAGTTCGGCCTCACCTTGGAAACAGCGCAGCGGTTCGACGCCGAGGAAGGCGGTGAAGCCCGACGCATCGACCGCGACGCTTTTCATATAGGCGACGGCTTCGTCGTTGCTGGCGAATGTGTGACCGCGCATGGGGAATCCTTTTAAGTCTGTATTGCAGACTAAATGCCGCTTGCGCCGGGCAACCGTCAAGTCTTAAATCCAGACCTGTGAAAGATTATACCGCCTCTCGCTCGCCCTGCGCCGTCGGCCGCGCGTCGCGCCTGCTCGGTGACCGCTGGGTGTTGCTGATCCTGCGCGAGGCATTTCTGGGCTTTGACCGCTTCGAGGATTTTGTCACGCGGCTCGACATATCGCGCGCGGCGTTGACCTCGCGGCTCGGTTGGCTGGTCGATGCCGGGGTGATGGAGCGGGTGCCGCCCGATGCGAAGCGTGCGGCCTATCGGTTGACCGATGCGGGGCAGGCGCTGCGCCCGACATATGATGCGATCAAGGCGTGGGGCGACGAATGGCTGCCGCGCGCGCCCAAAGAAAACGGCCCGGGCGATGCCGGGCCGGGGATTTATTGATCTGGAAACACTGGCTTAAGCGCCCGGAATGGCTGCCTGCGCGTCGCGGCCGTCGCCTTCGGGGGCGGCCAGGATGTCGCGGACGACCAGACCCTTGTCGACGACCTGGGTGTCGGGGCTGCCGACCTGGCTGCGGATGCCGGGGTCGGCGCGGGCCCCGTCGGCACTGCTGATCACCGCCGCTTCGTTGGGGCTGCGGGCCGAGGGGCCGCCGAACAGCGCGCGCAGCGTCTGCTCCGCGGTCGTTTCGCCGCCGGGACGTGCGGTGCCGGGGGCGGGCGGGGTCAGCGAAAAGTCCGGCGGCACGACGAGCGGCGCCTGACGCGACACCGCAAATTCATCGGGCCGGTCGCGGTTGAACAGATTGTTCGACCCGCAGGCCGACAGGGTGGTCGCGAAAATCGAGGCGGCCAGGATGGCGGTGGTCCGGTTCACTTGAATATTCTCCTATGCGCCCCGTTAATCGGCGCCCCCGTTTAGTCGGTGGACGGCTGACCGTCCGTGCTGGCTGCCTTTTCGCCGAAGAGCAGCGCGCGCGCAACCAGCAAAAGCACCCCGAGCGTGATGCAGGCATCGGCGACGTTAAAGATCATGAAGGGTCGGAAATCGCCAAAATGCAGGTCGGCGAAATCGACGACATAGCCATAGCGCACCCGGTCGACGATATTGCCGAGCGCGCCGCCCAGGATCAGCGCCAACGCGATGACGTCGCCCTTCGCCTGTTCGCGCGTCATCCAGATGCCGACCGCACCCGCGACCAGCGCGGTGACCGCCACCAGCGTCCAGCGCGTCGTATCGGTGCAGCTGGCGAACATCGAGAGCGAAATGCCGCAATTTTCGGCCCAGCGCAGGTCGAAGATGTCGACGATCTCGACCACCCGCTTTGCTTCCAGCGACAGCGGGGTAATGATGACCCATTTGGTGACCTGATCGAGCAGGAAGGCGAAGGCGGCGATCAACAGGCCGAAACGCAGGTGCGGCGAACGAGAGCTTGTCATGCGGGTTTCAATACTGTTTCGCAGCGATTGCACAAGTTGCCGTCCTCGGTAACTTCGGGGAGGTGACGCCAGCATCGGCCGCACTTGTGGTCGGTGGTGGGGGTGACGGTTACGCCTTCGCCGCCGTAGGTAACGGCAGCGGTAATGGCGATTTCGGCCATGGCTTGTTCGCTAAGATTTGGTACCGCTGGCATCGAAACTTTCGCTTCAAGGCTCGAACGAACGATCTTTTCGCGGCGCAGCGGCTCGATGGCCGCCGTCACGGCTTCACGATGCGCGCGAGCCTCGTCCCAACGGGCGGCGAGTTCACCGTCGATAAGCGCACCGACGTCAAGCTCCGGCCACTCGAGCAGGTGGACCGATGATGCGTCGGGATAGCGCGTGCCCCAAACCTCTTCGCTCGTGAACACCAAGACCGGCGCGGCATAGCGAACGAGGGCTTGGAAAATCGTGTCTAGGACCGTGCGATAGGCGGCGCGCTCTGCAGTTTGCACCCCGGTCGCGAGATTGATGTCGCAATAAAGTCGGTCCTTGCGGATATCAAAGTAGAAGGCCGAGAGGTCTTCGTTGCAGAAATCGGTGAGCAGACGCGTATAGCTGTTGAAGTCGAAATCATCGACCGCCTCGCGCAGATGCTGGTCGAGATGCGCAAGTTGATTGAGCATATAGCGCTCCAGCTCGGGCATCTTCGATACGTCTTCGATACGCTCTTCATCGGTGAAGCCCTCGAGCGCGCCCAAGAGATAGCGGAAGGTGTTTCGCAGCTTGCGATACTGGTCGGCGACTCCGGTCAGGATTTCCTTGCCGATGCGATGGTCTTCGGTGAAATCGACGCTCAGCGCCCACAGGCGCAGGATGTCGGCGCCATAGTCGCGCATCAGGTCGATCGGGCTGATCGTGTTGCCAAGCGACTTCGACATCTTGAAGCCCTTGGAATCCATCGTGAAGCCGTGGGTCAGCACCGCCTTGTACGGCGCCTGACCGCGCGTGCCGCAGCTTTCGAGCAGCGACGACTGGAACCAGCCGCGATGCTGGTCGCTGCCTTCGAGATAGAGGTCGGCACTGTGGGTGCCGCCGTCGTGGCGGACGAGCGCGGGCCACCTACCGCTCTCCAGGACGAAGGCGTGGGTGCAGCCCGAATCGAACCAGACGTCGAGAATGTCGACGATGCGTTCATAATCGGCGGCGTCGTAGTTCTCGCCGATATATTCCTGCGCGCGCGCGTCGCTCCACGCATCGACGCCGCCCGCCTTCACTGCCGCGACGATACGGTCGTTGACGATCGGGTCGTTGAGGTACTGGCCGGTCTTGCGGTCGACGAAGAGCGTGATCGGAACGCCCCACGCGCGCTGGCGGCTCAGCACCCAGTCGGGGCGGTCTTTGACCATGCTGCTAATTCGGTTGCGGCCCTTTTCGGGGACGAAGCGCGTCTCGTCGATCGCCTGCATCGCCGCCTGCCGCAGCGTCGGCGCGGCGCAAAGATCCTCTTCATGCGGGTTGATTGCGCCGCCCTCATTCTCCCATCGCTTTTCGCGCGGGGTCTTGGGCTCGATGTGGGTCATCACCCGGTCCATCGGCACGAACCATTGCGGGGTGCAGCGATAGATGACCTTCGCCTTTGACCGCCAGCTGTGGGGGTAGCTGTGCTTGTAGTCGGCCGAGGCCGCAAGCAGGCCACCGGCTTCGCTCAGGTCGGTGCAGATCGGGCCGTCGGGGGCGTTGAACTTGGGATTGATCACCGATCCCTGGCCGCCGAGCCAGCCCCAGTCCTCGCGATATTTGCCGTCGCCCTCGACCGCGAACACGGGGTCGATACCGTTCGCCTTGCACAAGTCGAAGTCGTCCTCGCCATGGTCGGGCGACATATGGACGAGCCCGGTGCCGCTGTCGGTGGTGACGAAATCGCCGGGCAGGAAGGGGCGCGGGCGCGCGAAGAAGCCGCCGAGCGCGTGCATCGGGTGGCGGGCGATGGTGCCGGCGAGGTCGGAGCCTTTGATGGGGTCGCTGACCTTGGGGTGAAGGACAAAGCCACCGCGGCGCATGAACTCGCCGAGTAGAGGTTCGGCGACCAAGAATGCGCGGAATGATGCGCCTTCGTCCACTTCGCTCTGTGTTGCGGCCTCTACGAGAACATAGTCGACATCCGGCCCATAGGCCAAAGCCTGGTTGACCGGGATCGTCCACGGCGTAGTCGTCCAGATCACCGCATGCGCGCCGATCAGCTCAGGGATGGGACTCTCGACGATCTCGAACGCCACATCGATCTGCGTCGAGACGATATCCTCATATTCGATCTCGGCCTCGGCGAGCGCGGTCTTTTCGACCGGCGACCACATCACCGGTTTGGCGCCGCGATAGAGCATGTCGTTGGCGGCGAATTTGAGCAGTTCGCGGACGATCGTCGCTTCGGCCTCATAATCCATCGTCAGGTAGGGATGGTCCCAGTCGCCGCCGATACCGAGGCGCTTGAGCTGCTCGCGCTGGGTGTCGACCCAATGCTGGGCATAGGCGCGGCATTCGGCGCGGAATTCCTCGACCGGAACCTCGTCCTTGTTGAGCTTTTTCTTGCGATATTGCTCCTCGACCTTCCACTCGATCGGCAGACCGTGGCAGTCCCAGCCGGGGATGTAAGGCGCGTCCATGCCTTTCAGCGTCTGGGTGCGGACGACCATGTCCTTGAGGATATGGTTGAGCGCATGGCCGATGTGCATGTCGCCATTGGCGTACGGCGGGCCGTCGTGGAGGATGAACTGATCGCGGCCGAGGCGTGCGGCGCGAATCTGGCCTTCGAGATTGCCCTCGAGCCATTTCGCGAGAATCAGCGGCTCCTTTTGCGGCAGGCCGGCCTTCATCGGAAAGTCGGTCTTGGGGAGGAAGACGGTGTCGCGATAATCGCGCTGTGCGGCGGCGGGCGTGGTCTCGGTCATGGGGGCGGCGCTTAGCGCAGATTTGCGTGGGAGCAAACCTCTCACCCTCTTCCTTCAAGGGAGAGGGCAGCGAGACTTGCCAGCGTGCTGGCTTAGTCGCAGCGGGTGAGGGGGTGGGTACTCTCGATAGAGCGGAGCTCCTCGCTCAGCTTCAGCTAGGCAGCCAGCTGCCAAGCTTGCGCGACTCTCTCCCAATGGGAGAGCGGATTAGCGTTGCCTTGGCCGCAGCGCTGGCCCCACCGTGCGGATGTCTTCGACCCAGATATAGCCGTTGAAGCTGGCGGGGATTTTGGCGAGTTGCTGGGGGGTGGAGAGGCCTTCGTTCGACTTGCCGCGTTCATAGGGGCCAAAGACGATGACGCGCGCGCCGACGCTGTCCATCCGCGCGATCAGGCGGTCGGGCCAGCCCCAGAACGTCCATTGATAGTTGATCGGGATCGCGATCACGCCGTTCCGGCAGCTTTCGGGCACGATGCCGGTCCAGCCGTAGGTCACATAGTCCTTGGAGCAGGCCAGCGCATCGCGCCGCAGGTCGAACGACCAGTTGTCGGGGAGCAATTCGCGCATCCGTTTGACGGGACGTTCGGCGCCGTAAAAGGCGTCGCCGAGTTTCTTGCTGTCGCGGCCCGCAGCTTTGAGGATCGCGAACAGCTGGTGGGCTTCGCGCGGGTCTTTCGATTTGAAGTTAAACAGGATCGGGTGGACGGGCAGCGCCGCGAGGCCTTCTTCGACGGTCGGCATCTTGCTGACGCCCTTGCCGCGCAGCGGGAAGGTTTTCCCGCCGTCGGCGGTGTAGCCGTAACCGATGTCGAGCGCTTTCAGCTCGGCCAATGTCAGGTCGCGGGTGTCGCCCTTGCCTTCGGTGCGGCAATCGACGGTCCAGTCGTGGAACAACACCATCCGGCCGTCCTTGGTCGGTGCAACATCGACCTCGACCATGTTGGCGCCGAGCCCGACCGCCCAGCGCAACGATTCGGGGGTGTTTTCGAACACCTCATGTTCGGGCGGATAGGCATGGACGGCGGTGCAGGTGTCGCGGCCGACCGCAGCGCGCTTGTCATAGAGGTGATAAACGCCGCGGTGCGCGATAAGTTTGGGTTTGCCCGCGGGTGATGGGGCGAGCCAGCTGGCGTTGCTGAGGGTCAGCCAGGCGATGAGCGCGGCGAAGATCCACAGCGCGATTTTGGTGCGGCGCTTCATCGGCTTTTTCTTTGGACCTTCGAGCGCGTCGGCCCAGTCGATGTTTGCTTCGGTCACGGTGTTTCGATCACCCCCGGAAAGTCGCGGTGAAAAAAGTTCACGCGGAGACGCCGAGCCGTGGAGAAGAAAGATTGGCGGCTTTGCCGCCCTTCTCCGGCTTCCTCTGCGCCTCTGCGCGCATCATTCTAAACCCGGGCCAGCAGCGCCTTTGCGGCGTCGCAATCCTTGGCAATCTGCGCCATGAGCGCGTCCATGCTGTCATATTTTGCCTCGGGTCGGATGAAGGCGCGGAAGGCGACGTCGATCTCCTGCCCGTACAGATCCTCGGCGAAGTCGAAGAAATGCGGTTCGAGCAGTTCCTTTGGCGGGTCGAAGCTGGGGCGGATGCCGAGGTTCGCGGCGCCTTTAAGTTCGCGTCCGTCGGGCAGATTTCCGGTGACCGCATAGATGCCGTAACGTGGGCGCAGGTAGTTGCCCATGTCGATATTGGCGGTCGGGAAACCCAGCAAACGCCCGTTCTTGTCGCCATGCTCGACGCGCCCGCGCACGGTGAAGGGGCGGGTGAGCAGGCGTGCGGCGGTCTTGCAGTCGCCCGCTTGCAACGCCTGGCGGATGCGGCTCGACGAGATCACCGCGTCGTCCTCGACGGGCGCGACCATTTCGGTGAAGAAGCCGCGGCGGCGGGCATGGTCGGCAAGCGTCACGACATCGCCGCCGCGACCCTTGCCGAAGACGAAGTCGCTGCCGGTGACGACGCCGGCGGCGCCGTAGCGACCTAGCAGCAGGCCAGTGATGAAATCCTCGGCCGTCGTCCCCGCGAGCGCGGCGTCGAAGGGCAGGACGAGCATCGCGTCGGCACCCGCCGCGGCGAACAGCTCCTGCCTTTGATCGAGCGTGGTGAGGCGGAAGGGCGGGACGTCGGGCTTGAAAAAGCGCACCGGATGCGGATCAAAGGTCGCGACGATCGCCGGGCGGCCTTCATCACGGGCATGGCGAACGGCGCGGCCGACCACCGCCTGATGCCCGGCGTGGAAACCGTCGAAATTGCCGAGCGCGATGACCCCGCCGCGCAAGGGTTCGGGGATGCGGGCGTGGCCGTCGAGGCGGATCATCGACCTACCTCAATCCGTTCGCCCTGAGCTTGTCGAAGGGCTGTTCTATCGTTCAACGACCGCAAGAAGAAGGACGGTGCTTCGACAAGCTCAGCCCAAACGGAAATAAGGGGCATGATCATGGTGCTGGCGGCGTCAGCGGGACCAGCCCCGCCCTGAGCACACGAACCGCATTGCCGCCCATCGCGGCACGGATTTCGTCGTCGCTGAAGCCCGCGTCGATCAGCGCCTGCGTCACCTGCGCCAGCTTCGACGTGTCAAAGCGGACGGTGGTGGCGCCGTCATAATCGCTGCCGAGCGCGACATACTCGATCCCGACGAGATCGCGCACATGCTTCATCGCCTTCGCGATGCTGGCGGGCGAGGTGTCGCAGATCGCGGCGTCCCAATAGCCGATGCCGACGAGGCCACCGGTCGCCGCGACGCCGCGAATTTGTTCGTCGCTGAGGTTGCGATTGACCTTGCACGTCGCCTGCACGCCGCCATGGCTGGAGACCACGGGGCGGCGCGCCAGTTTGAGGATATCGGCGACGCACGCCTCGCTGCAATGCGCGATGTCGACGATCATGCCCTTCGCCTCCATGGCCAAGACGACCTGCCGCCCGAGCGGGGTAAGGCCGCCTTTCTTGAGGCCGTGCATCGACCCGGCGAGATCATTGTCGAAGAAATGGGTGAGCCCCGCCATGCGGAAGCCCGCGGCGTAGAGCTTGCCCAAATTGGAGATATTTCCTTCGAGCGGGTGAAGGCCTTCGATGCTGAGCAGGGCGCCGGTGGTCAGCGGCTTGCCCTTGCGCGCCGTAAGCAGCACGTCGAGATCGGCGGCGGTGGCGACCGCGCGCAGCTTGCCGTCCGATGCCGCGACCGCGCGGTGCAGCTTTTCGGCATGCCAGAGCGAGCGTTCGAGCAGCGAGTTCCACGTGCGGACCGGCTGGAGCTGCGCGATCACCAGGCTGGTGATATTGTCGGTGTCGCCGCTGTTGGCGTCGTAATTCTGGCCCTTGGGCGATTTGGTCGTGCTGGCGAGGATCTGCAGCGCGACATTGCCGTCCCGGAGCCGCGGCAGGTCCATATGGCCGCGGTCGGCGCGGTCGAGGATGTCGCGTTTCCACAGCAAGGTGTCGCTGTGCAGGTCGACGATGGTCAGCGACGCGTGCAGCGCCTTGGCGCGTCCGCTGACCGCGGGGAGCGGCTTGCCGTCGATCTGGTTGGTGCCGCGCTCGATGATGCCGGGGGCGAAAGCGAAAAAGGCGAGCGCGGCGAGGGCGACAACGAGCAGGATAGCGATCAGCCAACGGCGCATGTGTCTAAATCCTTGTCAGCGTGACGAAGCTGTACGCTGGGCGCCCGGCGTCGTCGGCGGGATGATCCTCGCGCGCCACCTCGCGCCATGCGGCGGGGTCGGGGTAATCGATCACCGCGTCGCCTTTGGGTTCGAGTCCGACTTCGGTCAGTTCGACGCGGTCAGCGAGGGGCAGGAACAGGCGATAGATTTCGGCGCCGCCGATCACCATCACATGCGGGGCGTTGGCGCGTTTCAGCGCCGCCTCGACGCTCGCGACGGGTTCTGCGCCCTCATCCTGCCAGTCGGCATCGCGGGTGAGCACGATGTGGCGGCGCCCTTCGAGCACCGCGGGCAGGCTGTCGAAGGTTTTGCGCCCCATGATCATCGGGCGCCCCATCGTCAGCTGCTTGAAGCGGCGGAGATCCGCGGGCAGGTGCCAGGGCATCTTGCCGTCGATACCGATCACGCCATTGGCGGCGCGCGCGAGGATCAGAGTGATTTCGGGGTGGTTCATGCGGGGTTGGTTCCCACCCACGTCGCATGGCCGAGCTTGCGGCCGGCGCGGACGTCGGTCTTCCCATAATGGTGAACGTGGCACGCGCCGTCGGTGAGCAGCACAGGCACGGTGGCGATATCGGCGCCGATCAGGTTGCGCATGGTGACGGGGAGTGCGGTGGTCGCGGTGCTGCCGAGCGGGAGGCCGGCGACGGCGCGGATATGGTTTTCGAACTGGCTGGTCACCGCGCCCTCGATTGTCCAATGGCCGCTGTTGTGGACGCGGGGTGCTATCTCGTTGAAAATCGGGCCATCTTGGCAAGCGAAAAATTCGCCGGTGAGGACGCCGACATAATCGAGATCGTCGGCGATCCGCGCCATCAGCGCGCGCGCTTCATCCTGCTGGTCGCGGATGATCTGCGGCGGCGGCAACGTCGAGGTCGCGAGGATGCCGTCCTTGTGGACATTGACGCTGCTGTCCCAGAAGCGCGTCTCGCCGTCGATGCCGCGCACCAGCAGCACCGAAAATTCATGCGCGAAGGTGACGAAGCCTTCGAGGATCGCGGCGTGGCGGTCGATCGCCTCCCATGCCGTATCGGCGTCGGCGGGAGTGGCGAGGCGCGCCTGTCCCTTGCCGTCATAGCCCATGCGCAGCGTTTTCAGGATCGCCGGGGCGCCGATTTCGGCCAGCGCGACGTCGAGCGCGGCGCGGTCGGGAACCGCTGCGAAGGGCGCGGGGCGGCCACCGAGTCCGGTGACGAACTGCTTTTCGATCAGCCGGTCCTGCGCGATTTCGAGCGCCTGCGCGCCGGGCCGCACCGCGACATGCCCCGACAGGAAGCGCACCGTATCGACCGGGACGTTTTCGAACTCGATCGTGACCGCGTCGCACGCCGCGGCAAAGGCGGCGAGGCGCGGTTCGTCGTCCCACGCCGCCTGGACGTGATACGCCGCGACTTGCGCCGCGACACTCTCACGCTCGGGGGCGTAGCTGTGCACCTGATAACCGAGCTGCGCCGCGGCGACCGCGAGCATGCGGCCGAGCTGGCCGCCGCCGAGAATGCCGATCGTCGAACCGGGTGCCAGCAACGCGATCAGCCCTCGCGCACGGGGTGGGGGGCGACGCTGTTGGTCTGTTCGGCGCGCCAGGTGTCGAGTTTTTGCGCCAGATCGGAGTCATTGTTGGCGAGCAGCGCGGCGGTGAACAGGCCCGCGTTGGTTGCCCCCGCCTTGCCGATCGCAAAGGTTGCGACGGGGACGCCGCCGGGCATCTGGACGATCGAATAGAGGCTGTCGACGCCGCTGAGCGCCGCCGACTGGACGGGAACGCCGAGCACGGGCACCCGCGTCATCGCTGCGACCATGCCGGGCAGGTGCGCCGCGCCGCCAGCACCAGCGATGATTGCCTGTAGCCCCCGCTCGGCAGCGCTTTTGGCATAAGCGACCAGTCGGTCGGGGGTGCGGTGGGCCGAGACGATCTGCACCTCGTGCGCGATGCCGAATTGTTCGAGGATCTGGACCGCATGCGCCATCGTCGGCCAGTCGGACTGGCTGCCCATGATAACCCCGACCTGCGGCGCGCTGTCGCCCATCACCCAACCCTCCACAAAGCGGCCGCGGTTCACCGGGTGAATCGCTGCCGCACCTCCCCTAGCGACTGCACCGCGCGCGGGCAACGCCGCCCGTTGTGCGATACTGACTCGGGCGTTTACCGATTGGTATGAAGTCGCAGCTAGGGTTGCCGCGCAATATCCGTCGGCATTGGGCCGATGAATAAGGGTTCGTGTGCGGGGACGTTGAATGGATAGCGTAGGGGGGGCACGGATCGCGGTCGACCAGTTCGGCGCCGTCGCCGTTGACTCCATCGAAGACCAGCTGCGGGATATCCGCCGGGAACGCGATGCGCTGCGCCGCGAGAACCGCGTATTGAAGATCGCCGTCGCCGAGCTGGAGCGCGTGTCCGAACGCGACACGCTGACCCCCTTGTTCAATCGCCGCTATTTCCTGACCGCCATCCATCACCGGATGGCGCGGTTCGAGCGCCACGCCGAACGCGCGGCGGTCGTGTTTGTCGACGTCAACCAGCTGAAATTGATCAACGACAGCTTTGGCCATGCTGCGGGCGACTTTGCGCTGATGGAAATCGCCAAGCGGCTGGCCGAATCGATCCGCGCGACCGACGTTGCCGCGCGTATCGGCGGTGACGAATTCGGGCTGATCCTCGACCAGTCGAGCGAAGAGGGCGCCCGCGCGCAGATTGCGCGGCTGGGTGAGGTGCTGACTGCGGCGCCGGCCGACTATGACGGGCATCAGATCGCGCTGTCGGCCTGTTTCGGGATCGCGATGCTCCAGTCGGGGATGACCGAATCGGACATTTTGGCCGCCGCCGACCGCGATATGTATCGCAACAAGCAAGGGCAGGGTTCGGCCCCCGGCCACCGCTAACCCGCCATTAACCAAATGAGCGCATCGTCCCCAACGGACAGGGGGTGAGTGATGCGTACCCAAGCCGACCCATATCATGACATTCGAGACCGGATCACCGGCCAGATCGGCGCACTCGCCGAAGCGCTGCCGCATTGCGCGCTGGCGCAGATCGTCCAGGGCATCGACGACATCCGCTGTCTGGCGCGCGACAACGGCTTTGCCGCGGTGGAAACGCTGGCGAGCCGGCTCGAATCGGCGGTCGCGGGCGGCGGCTATCGCGCCGCGATCCTGACCTATCTCGATGCGATGAGCGACGCTGCGAGCGTGCCGCGCGGACCGCTGCCCGCCGCCACGCACGAAGCTTGGCTGGCTTCGGTCGCGATGCGCTTGGGGCATTGACCGCCTCCGCCTGACGATCCAGACCAGTTTCCATGGATGCAATCATGCTTGCGCTGGTGGCGGTGCTGCTCGCCAATGCCGATGGGCGTAGCGGGATATCGCTGTCGCGGCTGCTGAGCGTGCGGCCGGACCGGCGAATGGTCGTCGGCATCGCCTTTGGCGCCTTTCTTATCAACGCCATCATTACCGCGACGGCGGGCGCGATCGCGAACCGGATGATCGGGCAGGGGGTCGCAGCATTGCTCGTGGCGCTGGCGATGCTGTCGGCGGCCGGGGCGCTGTTGTGGCGCGGGCGGCAGTCGCTGTTCGATGACGAGGTGCGGACCGCGACCCCGACGATGCTGGCGGGACGGATGCTGGTCGCGCAGTTTGGCGACCGCAGCCATTTCTTGATCGGGGCGCTCGCGGCGACGAGCGGCGCCGGGCAATGGGCCGCCGCAGGCGGACTGGTCGGCTGGACGCTGGCGATGCTGCCGTTTCTGGCATTCGGTCCGGTGCTTGCCGATCGGCGCGCGGCGCATATGCTGCGCTGGGCCAGCGCGGCCGTCTTGGCGAGCTGGGGCATTGTCACCGCAATGGGGGCGTTTGGCTTGATTGCCTGAATCTTCCGAACCTGCGCAGAACCATCGTTTTTGTCGATGACAGCGACCGACAGCTTTCATGGGCAAAATTCGTCGCGACGCGCTATATGATGGCGAAGTAGAAAGGATATTTCTCATGTCCCAGAAGAACCAGCCCGCCGTCGCCGATGCGCTCAACGCGCTGCTCGCCGATAGTTTCGCGCTCTATTTGAAGACCAAAAACTATCATTGGCACGTCCAGGGGCCGCGCTTTCGCGAGCTCCACCTGCTGTTCGACGAGCAGGCGGCGCAGATTTTCGCGACCACCGATCTGATCGCCGAGCGGGTGCGCAAAAATGGCGCGCGGACGCTGCAATCGATCGGCGAGATCGGCCGACGGGCGTCGATCCGCGACGATGATGCGGCGGGGACCGATGCCGAGGCGATGATCCGGGCGCTGGCCGACGATAACAAGACGTTGCTCGGACAGCTCAAGGAAGTGAAAGCGGCGGCGGAAGCCGACGGCGACATCGCGACGAGCGGGCTGGTCGATGGATGGGCCGATGAGACCCAGCAGCGGATCTGGTTTCTGGAAGCGACGCTGGGGTATTGATTATTCCCCTCCCTTCTTGAGGGAGGGGAGTGATAGGTCGGATGTGCCCCCGGCACATCCTTGATCAGCCGGGCGGCTGATCAACCTGCCACTGGGTGGGTCGCCGCAGGCGTTCTTTCTTGCGCGCGCACCCACCCTGCTAAAACTAGCCAGCAAGTTGCCAACTCTTCGCACCCCTCCCTTGCAGGGAAGGGAAGCGTTTCGAAAGTGCCGGAGCCTTCCACGCCAATGTCGAAGGTAACGCGGACTTGCTCGGAAACCGAGCCGTGATCAGCGCTGCTTCTTCGCTGTGGTCGCGTTGAAATCGGGGTCTTTTTTGGCCACCCAATCGACGAATTTGCGCACATTGGGGTTGGCGAGTAGGCCTTCGACATCCATCCCATGGCGCTGCAGTTCCGAATTGGTGAAATTGGCGATCAGCGTTTGCTGGCAGATGGGGTGCATCGGCACGACGTCGCGCCCGCCCCGGCTCTTGGGTATGGGATGATGCCAGACAATCGTCTTGCCGGTGGGCCGGGCGCACAGCCAGCACGGCGGCACAGGGATCGCGGGAGCCTCGTCCTCGCGATGCCGGTCGCCATAGGGATCATGCTTCGAATGTTTGCGGGCCATGCTGCTACCTGAATTGCCGGAGATTGGGCGCGCGCCGATTGCCAAATAAAAAGGGCGGCCCGAAAGCCGCCCTTTTCGTTTTTGCCGTCCTGCCGATCAGTCCTGATGCGGCTGAATGTTCACCGCGGCGAACTTGCCGCGGTCGTCGACTTCGATGTCGAACGCGACGCGGTCGCCTTCGTCGAGGCCGGTCATCCCGGCGCGCTGCACCGCGCTGATGTGGACAAAGGCATCGGCCTGTCCATCGTCTCGCGCGATAAAGCCGAAGCCCTTCGTCGTGTTGAAGAATTTGACCGTACCCGACGTGCGTTCACCGGTCAGTTGACGCCGACCGCGCGCACCGCCGGGGGCTGCACCGGGAGCGCCACGATCGTCGCGGCGCGGGCCGCTGTCTTCGATCGGCATCGGCTCGCCCTCGATCTTGATATCGATCGCCGACACTTTGCCGTTGCGTTCGACGAGGGTGAAACCGAGCGGCTGGCCCGAAGCGAGACCCTGAAGTCCTGCCTGTTCGACGGCGCTGATGTGAACGAACACATCTTCGCCGCCATCGTCGCGCGCGACAAAGCCGAAGCCTTTCGCTGCGTTGAAGAATTTCACGGTGCCATTGCCTTCGCCAACGACCTGCGCCGGCATACCGCCGCCACGACCGCCGCCGAAGCCACCGCCGCCGCCGCGATCACCGCCGCCGAAGCCGCCGCCGGGGCGGTCACCACCGCCAAAGCCGCCGCCGGGGCGGTCGCCGAAACCACCACCGCGGTTGCCGCCGCCATAGCTGTCGCCGCCATAAGGTGCAGGTTCGAAGCTGTCGAAATTGCCGAAATCATCGCGCTTGCCGCGCCCCCGCTGGCCGCGGCGATCCTTGTTGAAACTCATTGTCTAATAGTCGCTTTCGGTTCGTCCATACCCCATTCGATCGGCGCCTTGCGTCGGACGGGGACGCACTTCACCACGGGCACAGACTCGCCCCATGCCGCTAACGACGCAATATATAGCTTAAAGCGCTTTCATCTGCGAACGGAAAATTCAAAGCGGCGATGCGGTCTGTCGCAGAGTTTTTGCCATGGTGGCGGCGTGCCGGTCGGGACCGCGAAAACCAGTCATTGAGCGGCAAGGCCGCTTCGCCTAAGGCGAGCGGATGACCGTATATTTCCACGAAGAAGATTTGCCCGCAGGCGCGCTGGGCCCTGGCGCCGTCGCCGTCGACACCGAAACCATGGGCCTCAACCCGCTGCGTGACCGGCTGTGCCTGGTGCAGATCAGCGACGGTTTGGGCGACGAGCATCTCGTCCGCTTTGCACCCGGCAGCACCTATGAGGCCCCGGTGCTAAAAGCGATATTGTCCGATCCCAACAGGTTGAAATTGTTCCATTTTGCGCGGTTCGACATTGCGGCCTTGCAACAGGCGCTCGGCGTTGTGACCGCTCCCGTCTATTGCACCAAGATCGCCTCGAAGCTGATCCGCACCTACACTGACCGCCACGGCCTCAAGGAACTGGTGCGCGAATTGCTGGGCCAGGAAGTGTCGAAACAGCAGCAGTCGAGCGACTGGGGCGCTGCCGAACTGAGCGACGCGCAGCGCGATTATGCCGCGAGCGACGTGCGCTTCTTGCACGCGATGAAAGACATTCTCGACATGCGGCTGGCGCGCGAGGGGCGCACCGAATTGGCGCAGGCCTGTTTCGACTTTCTGCCGACGCGCGCCGCACTCGACCTGGCCGGGTGGCCCGAGGTCGATATTTTTGCGCACAGCTGAGGGGCGATTCGCAGCAGCATGTCCGAACGCGCCGATCTTGACCGCACGATGCGCCGCCTGTGGGCGGCGAGCGGGTCGAGTCACGACCGCGTCGTGCGCATCCTGCGCTTCGGCCTGCCGCTTGTGATCGGGGTGGTCGCCGCGGTGCTGGTCTTTTCGCCCTTTACCCAGCGTTCGGAAATCAGCTTCCTGCTCGCCAAGGACAAGGTCGATATGGCGACCGAGCGGATGAAGGTTACCCGCGCCGAATATCGCGGCCAGGATGCCAAGGGCCAGCCCTTCGCGCTGCTCGCAGGTAGCGCGGTGCAGAAAAGCTCGGCCGAACCGATCGTGCGGATGACAGACCTGTCCGGGGCGATCCGCCTGACCGACGGACCCGCGACGATCGTCGCCCGCGACAGCGCCTATAATATGGAGACCGAAAAGGTCGCGGTGCCGGGATTGGTGCAGGTCAAAGGCGCCAATGGCTACCGCATTGACGCCAGCAATGTGTCGATCGATCTCAAGACCCGTACCTTGACCGGGCAGGGCGGCGTCGACGGGACGTTGAACATCGGCAAGTTTTCGGCCAACCAGCTGCGTGCCGATCTCGACCAGCGGATCGTGCGCTTGCAGGGCAATGCGCGGCTGCGGATCAATCAGGGAGTGATCAAATGAACCGCCTTTGGACCATGAAAAGCATGGCGTTGGCCGGTGCAGGCTTTGCATTCACCAGCCTGGCTTTGTTGTCGACCGGTACCGGCGGCGACGCCGCGCAGGCACAAGCGCTCGCCAATCACAACAGCAATGCCCCGGTCGATTTTGCCGCGGACAGCATCGAAGTGCAGGATCGCGCCGACCGGGTCGTGATTTCGGGCAATGTCCGCGTGACACAGGCAGGCATGACTTTGACCGCGGCGCGGATGACTGTCGCCTATAGCCGACAGGGCGGCACCGACGTCAACCGGCTCGACGCGGCCGGTGGCGTCGTGGTGACCAAGGGTGATGAGCGCGCGTCGGGCAATGTCGCGATCTATGACCTCGACCGCCGCCTGATCACGATGGTCGGCAATGTCGAGCTCCGCCAGCGCGGCAATAATCTGCGCGGCGGGCGGATGGTGATTGACCTCAACAGCGGTCGCGCGACCGTCGACGGGCGCGGCGCGGCGCGCGGTCCCGACGGCAACCCAATCGCTGGCGGCACCGGCGGGCGCGTCACCGGCACCTTCACGGTACCGGAAAGAAAGCAGTAACCAGCGCTTTATACGATTTTGCAACCATGCGCCTTCACCATGTGCGCAGGGACCAGAACCAGTGCGGTGCCGGGGGGCGACGCCGCGTTACGAAAGTACGCCCCATGCGCTTCTCCCCGCTTGTTCCACCGCGCCGCCCGTTGTTCGGGCGCCGTATTGAGCCGCCCGCGGCGATCATCCCGACCCCGACGTCCGAAGAACGGCGCCTGATCGAGCGGATCGTGCGGCATGTGAACCCAGGTGAGCGGCGTTAGAAAAGAATATCTCACGCAAAGGCGCAAAGGCGCAAAGGCGCGAAGAAGAACAAGATATTCTTACACAAAAACACAAAGAGGTCGGCGCGCGCCACAGGCGCAGCCTGAGGCTCGCACGAGGCGCATTTGGATGGGTGCCTGCGGCGGCAGGCGGATGGCGGCCGACCCGGTGCAGCCCTTTTTTGTCTTTGTGCGCGTCCCCTTCTTCTTTCTTCTTTGCGCCTTTGCGTGAGATCAAATCGGCGCCGCGCACGAAGGCATAACCCAGCCCGTCGTCATTAAGTCCGCTTGGCCTTCCGCCCCCGCGCCCCTACATGGGGCGCGCATGCCGCCTGATACCCTCACCTCCGCCGACGCGGTCAAAGAACCGCCCGTTCTCGATACGCTGAGGCGTTTCCTGCCCTATTTGTGGCCTGCGGGGCACAGGGGGCACAAGGTCCGCATCGCCGGGGCGGGGCTGATCGTGCTGGCGTCGAAGGGCGTCCAGCTGTCGATGGGGTTCCTTTATGGCGCCGCGATCGACGCGATGGTGCCGGGGATGGAAGAAGGCGTCGCGCTCGCGATTGGCCTTGTCCTTGCTTACGCTGGCGCGCGCTTTGCCGGGGTGCTGTTCGATAATTTGCGCAACGTCGTGTTCGAACGCGTCGGGCAGGATGCGACGCGTGAGCTGGCGATCGCGACCTTTAGCCACCTGCACGCGCTGAGTCTGCGCTTCCACCTCGCGCGGCGGACCGGCGAGGTGACCAAGGTGATCGAGCGCGGGACCAAGAGCATCGACACAATGCTCTATTTTCTGCTGTTCAACATTGCGCCCACGATCATCGAATTGCTCGCGGTGCTGATCATCTTCTGGACCAAATTCAGCTTCGGTCTCGCCAGCGCGACCGCGCTGATGGTCGTCGTCTATATCATCTTTACCCGCAAGGTGACCGACTGGCGCAACGCGCTGCGCACGCAGATGAACGACCTCGACACGCTGACCATCGGGCGCAGCGTCGACAGCCTGCTCAATTACGAAACGGTCAAATATTTCGGCGCCGAAGAGCGCGAGGCGGCGCGTTACCGCGACGTTGCCGATCGTTATGCGCGCGCCGCGGTGAAGAGCGAGAACAGCCTGGCTTGGCTGAACATCGGGCAGAGCCTGATCACCAACGCCGCGCTGGCGGGCGCCATGGCCTACACCGTGTGGGGCTGGTCGACGGGCGAATATAAGGTCGGCGACGTGGTGCTCGTGAACACCTTGCTCGCGCAGCTGTTCCGCCCGCTCGACATGCTCGGCATGGTCTATCGCGTCATCCGGCAGGGGCTGATCGACATGGAGGCGATGTTCCGCCTGCTCGACACCCCTCCGGAGATTTCCGATGCGCCGGGCGCGGGGCCGCTGGTGGTCAACGGCGGCGCGGTGGCGTTCGACAATGTCGTGTTTGGCTACGAGCCCGATCGCACGATTTTGAACGGCGTCAGCTTTGCGGTCGGCGCGGGCGAGACGCTGGCGATCGTCGGGCCGTCGGGGGCGGGCAAATCGACGATCGCGCGGCTGCTGTTCCGTTTCTACGACCCGCAGGGCGGGCGGATCACGATCGACGAGCAGGATATTGCCGCGGTGACGCAGGCCAGCCTGCGCGGCGCGATCGGCATCGTGCCGCAGGACACGGTGCTGTTCAACGACAGCATTGGCTACAACATCGCCTATGGCCGCGAGGGCGCGGGCGCCGACGAGGTGGCGGCCGCGGCGGAAGGAGCGGCGATCGACGGCTTCATTGCCATCCTTCCGCAGGGGTATGACACCGAGGTCGGCGAGCGCGGGCTCAAGCTGTCGGGCGGCGAGAAACAGCGCGTCGCCATTGCGCGGACGTTGCTCAAGAACCCGCCGGTGCTGATCCTCGACGAAGCGACGAGCGCGCTCGACAGCCGCACCGAGGCAGCGATTCAGGACACGCTCGAACGCATCGCCGAACGCCGCACGACCTTGGTGATCGCGCACCGCCTGTCGACGGTGACTGGGGCGGACCGGATCATCGTGCTCGATCATGGCCGGGTGGCGGAGACGGGGACGCACGACCAGCTGCTCGCGATGCGCGGGCTCTACGCCGATATGTGGGCGCGGCAGCAGGCGGAGAAGGAAGAGGGGACGGTTTAATACCGGCCCAATGACGAGGCGCAAAATCATTTCGAATATTATCGAAATATCAGTTGACGCCTCCTTCTAATTTCTATATTTCTACAATCATCGAATCACGGAGGTGGCGATGGAGTCGGAAACGGTTGTTCGCGCGTTGGGCGCGCTGGCGCAGGAGCATCGACTGGCGCTGTTTCGGCTACTGGTGCAGGCGGGGCCGGACGGGCTGGCTGCGGGCGCGATTGCGGTGTCGCTGGGGGTGCCAGCGTCGTCGCTCAGCTTCCACCTCGCGCAACTGACCAATGCCGGCCTTATCGCGCACCGGCGCGACGGGCGGTCGCTGATCTATACCGCCGACTATGGCGCGATGACCGCGCTGCTCGGCTTTCTGATGGAAAATTGTTGCGGCGGGGCGGTGTGCGCGCCTGCCGCGCCCTGTGACACCAAAGACAAGAATGAAAGGACTGCAGCATGAGCCGTTTTCACATGCACGTCGGGGTCAGCGACCTCGACAAATCGATCGCCTTTTACTCGGGGCTGTTCGGCACTGCGCCGAGCGTGACCAAGCCCGATTATGCCAAATGGATGCTTGACGATCCGCGCATCAATTTCGCGATTTCGGTGCGCGAGGGCGCGCATCGCGGGATCGAACATGTCGGCTTGCAGGTCGAGGATGAAGCCGAGCTCGCGGCGGTCTATGGGCGCCTGAAAGATGCCGGGGCGCCGGTGCTGGAGGAAGGCGCGACGACCTGTTGTTATGCCAAGTCCGAAAAGAGCTGGATCGCCGACCCCGATGGCGTCGTCTGGGAAGCCTTCCTGACCAATGGCGAATCGACGGTGTATGGCGACAGCCCTGATTTTGCGCCGCTGGCGTCGGACAATGCCGCCGAGGGCGGGTGCTGCGTTCCCACGATGCCGCAGGCGGCGCCCGTCAAGGTCGGCTGCTGCTGACATGAATGACGCCGGGGGACTGAACATATTGGTGCTGTGCACCGGCAATTCGGCGCGCAGCATTTTGGGCGAAGCGCTGATCGCTCGCAAGGGCGCCGACCGGGTCCGCGCGTTCAGCGCGGGCAGCCAGCCGAAAGGCGTGCCGCACCCCGGCGCTCTCCGCCTGCTGGAGCGCGAGGGCTATGACATTTCGGCCTTCCGCTCAAAAAGCTGGGATGAATTCGCGGCGCCCGATGCGCCGCGCATCGACATTGCGATCACCGTGTGCGGCAATGCGGCGGGCGAAACCTGCCCGCTGTTCATCGGCGCGCCGGTGCGCGCGCATTGGGGGCTACCCGATCCCGCCGATGTCGCAGGCGACGACGCTGCGGTCGATGCCGCCTTTGCCGAAACATACCGCCTGCTCGATATGCGGGTGCGTGCGATGCTGACGCTGCCGCTCGAAACCATGACCCCGGCGGAGCGGCGCGATGCGTTGAACGCCATTGGCGCGATGGCGGGCGCGGCCTGACCGCCCCCGCCGATTTCCAACCAAGGACCGACCCCATGCAACGCAGCCGCCTCGGCTTTCTCGACCGCTTTCTGACGCTGTGGATTTTCCTTGCGATGGCGCTGGGCGTCGCGCTGGGGACGCTGTTTCCAGCGCTGCCGGCGGGGATCGATGCGATGAGCGTCGGGACGACCAACCTGCCGATCGCGATCGGCCTCATTCTGATGATGTACCCGCCGCTGGCGCGGGTGCGCTACGCCGCGCTGCCGCAGGTGTTCGAGGATCGGCGGGTGCTGATGCTGTCGCTGGTCCAGAACTGGCTGATCGGGCCGGTGCTGATGTTCGTGCTCGCGGTGATCTTCCTGCGCGACGAGCCCGCTTATATGACCGGGGTCATCCTGATCGGGCTGGCGCGCTGCATCGCGATGGTGCTGGTGTGGAACCAACTGGCGAGGGGCGACAATCAATATGTCGCGGCGCTGGTCGCGTTCAATTCGCTGTTCCAGATCCTGTTTTTCAGCGCCTATGTGTGGTTTTTCCTGACCTTCCTGCCGCCGCTGCTCGGGCTGGAGGGCCAAGTGATCGCGATCGACACCTGGATGATTGCCGAGGCGGTGCTGATCTATCTGGGCATCCCGTTCCTCGCCGGGTTCCTGACCCGTACCCTGCTGGTCCGGACCAAGGGCGAAGATTGGTACGAAAGGCGCTTCCTGCCGCGTATAGCGCCGATCACGCTGGTCGCGCTGCTGTTCACCATCGCGGCGATGTTCAGCCTGAAGGGCGGCGAAATCCTGACGCTGCCGTTCGACGCGCTGCGCATCGCGGTGCCGCTGACGATCTATTTCGTCCTGCAATTCGTCATCAGCTTTGCGATGGGTAAGTGGATTGCCGCCGATTATCCGCGCACCACCGCGGTCGCCTTTACCGCGGCGGGCAATAATTTCGAGCTGGCGATTGCGGTCGCGATTGCGGCGTTCGGGCTGGCGTCGCCTGTGGCCTTTGCTGCGGTGATCGGCCCGCTGGTGGAGGTGCCGGTGCTGATCCTGCTCGTTAACCTAGCCTTCTGGTTCGGGCGGCGCTGGTTTCCGGACAGCGTGCCCCGCAATAGCTGAGGCTTTTCACCGCGAAACTGATTGGGTTGGGTTGACCCCCCGCGTGCCCGCCCCCTAGGCATGAACCATGCCGCATGACACCACACTGATCGGCACCATCGTGGCCGGGCTTGGCGTTGCGTTCCTGATGGGGGCACTGGCGCACCGGCTGCGGATTTCGCCGATTGCGGGCTATTTGCTCGCCGGAGTGCTGGTCGGACCGTTCACGCCGGGGTTTGTTGCCGACACCGGGCTGGCGATGCAGCTCGCCGAGATTGGCGTCATCCTGCTGATGTTCGGGGTCGGCCTGCATTTTTCGCTGAAAGACCTGCTGTCGGTGCGTAAGATCGCGGTGCCGGGGGCGATTGCGCAAATTGTGGTGGCTTGGGCGCTCGGGATCATGCTCGGGTTGTGGCTCGGCTGGACGATCGAGGGCAGTGCGGTGTTCGGGCTGGCGCTGTCGGTCGCGAGTACCGTCGTGCTGCTGCGCGCGCTGCAGGCGCGGGATATGGTCGAGACCGAAAAGGGGCGGATCGCGGTCGGCTGGCTGATCGTCGAGGATCTGGTGATGGTGCTCGCGCTCGTGCTGCTGCCCGCGATGTTCGGCAATCGCGGCGATGAGGGCGGTAGCGCCGGACTGCTCCAATCGGCGGCGATCGTCCTGCTCAAGGTCGTCGGCTTCGTCGCTTTCATGTTCGTGGTCGCGCGCCGCATCCTGCCGTGGGTGCTGCACTGGGCCGCGCATACCGGATCGCGCGAGCTGTTCCGGCTCGCGGTGCTGGCGATCGCGCTTGGGGTGGCATTCGGCGCCGCGGTGATTTTCGACGTATCGTTTGCGCTAGGCGCGTTTTTCGCGGGCATGATACTCGGCGAAACGCAGCTCAGCCGCCGCGCCGCCGAAGAGACGCTGCCGCTGCGCGATGCGTTCGCGGTGTTGTTCTTCGTGTCAGTCGGCATGTTGTTCGACCCCAATGTGCTGGTCGAGCAACCGGGACCAGTGCTGGCGACCGTGGCGATCATCGTCGTCGGCAAATCGCTCGCCGCCTTTGCGCTGGTCCGCGCCTTTGGTCACACGTCGCAGACCGCGCTGACGGTGTCAGTCAGCCTGGCGCAGATCGGCGAATTTTCGTTCATTTTGGCGGGGCTGGGGGTCGGCTTGGGAGTATTGCCCGAAACGGGGCGTGACTTGATCCTGGCCGGTGCCTTGCTGTCGATCCTGGTCAACCCGATCCTGTTTACGCTGGCGGTGCGGCGCATCCGAGCCGACGCGGCGCCCGAACCGGTCGATACGGCAAGCGAGGAGGCTGCCGCGCTGTGCAACGCGGGCGTGGTGCTGATTGGCTATGGGCGCGTCGGCAGCCATATCGGCGGCCTGATCTGCGGGCGTGGCGAGGGGTTGACGGTGATCGAGGACCAAAGGGATATGGCGGCAGCCGCCCGCGCCACGGGCGCGACGGTGATTGTCGGTGATGCGACCAAGGAAAGCATTTTGCGGCAGGCGGGACTCGACACCGCATCAACCTTGCTGATCGCGATTCCCGAGGGGGTCGAGGCGGGGGCGATCGTGCGGCGGGCGCGGGCGATCAATCCGAACCTGGTGATCGTCGCGCGCGCGCATTCGGACGAAGAAGTCGACGATCTGGTGCGACGCGGCGCTGACCATGTCGTGATGGCCGAGCGCGAGACGGCATCGCGGATGGCGGAGCGGGCGATGCTGGTGCGGGCTTAGCCTGGCGTCGCCCCCGCGCAGGCGGGGGCCGCTGAAAAGCTGATGCCGGGCCGACGGCGGTCCTCGCCTTCGCGGGGGCGACGGATGGGGCTTCCCTCCCCTTGCCATCTTCCCTATCGCCCCCTCACAATGTCCGCCGACGCGCTTCTCCCCCTCCTCAAATCCACCTTTGGCTTCGACCATTTCCGTGGCCGTCAAAGCGACGTCGTCGACCGCGTGATGGCGCGCGAGCGGACGCTGGCAGTGATGCCGACGGGCGCGGGCAAATCTTTGACCTACCAGCTGCCCGCGGTCGCGCTCGATGGCTGCGTCGTTGTCGTGTCGCCGCTGATTGCGCTGATGCACGACCAGCTGCGCGGGGCGCGCGCGGCGGGGATTCGCGCCGCCAGCCTGACCAGCGTCGATGCCGATGGCGCCGAGACGCGGCAGCGGTACCGCGACGGCGAGCTCGACCTGCTCTATGTGGCGCCCGAGCGCGCGACGGGGGAGGGGTTTCGCGCGCTGCTCGAAGCCAAAACCCCGGCATTGTTCGCGATCGACGAAGCGCATTGTGTGTCCGAATGGGGGCATGATTTCCGTCCTGATTACCGCCTGCTGCGCCCGTTGCTCGATGCCTTTCCGGCGGTGCCGCGGCTCGCTCTCACGGCCACTGCCGACAAGCACACGCGCGAAGATATTCTCTTCCAGCTCGGCATCTCCGACGACGGGTTGATCCTTGCGGGCTTCGACCGGCCGAACATCCGTTACGCGATCCGCCCGCGGGTGACCGTCGCGCGTCAGCTCGTCGAATTTATTGCTGCAAATCCGGGGCCCGGGATCGTCTATTGCCCGACGCGCAGCGGCACCGAGCGGCTGGCGGAGCAATTGGCGAAGGCGACGGGGCGGCGGGTCGCGGCCTATCATGCGGGACTCGATGCCGAGGTGCGGTCGCACGTCCAGCATGATTTTGTCGCGTCGGAGGACGGTATCGTCACCGCGACGGTCGCGTTCGGGATGGGGATCGACAAGCCCGACGTGCGCTTTGTCGCGCACGCCGCGCTGCCCAAATCGATCGAAAGCTATTATCAGGAAACCGGGCGCGGGGGGGGGGGGGGGGGGGCGGCCGGGGGGGGGGGGGGGGGGGGGGGCGGGGGGGCGGGCCCGGGGGCCGGGGCGGTCTGGCAGGCCGCCAGCGCGAGCACGAGGGTGGACAGGACCAGGGTGCGGGGCAGGG
>NZ_JAIBES010000026.1 GCF_019459305.1 Sphingopyxis sp.
CCCTAACCTTAAAAGGGGGGCGCTTAGCGTTGGCCCGGGGGGGGTGGGGGGGGTTATGGGGGTTGGAAATCGATAAAATGGCCCCCCCGCTTCGGCGGGGGCCGATGTCGGCCTTGCCCTTCGATGCCGAGTAAACCGATAGCGGCCTCCGCCTTCGCGGGGGCGACATTCTAGCGATTACGAACCGCCTTCACCGCCGCCACGACGCGCGGCACATCGATCAGCGCCGCCTTTTCAAGGTTCGCGGCATAGGGCAGCGGCACATCCTCGTTGCACACGCGCATCACCGGCGCGTCGAGATCGTCGAAGCCCTGCTCCATCGCGACCATCGCGAGTTCGCTCGCGATCGAACAGGTCGGCCAGCCTTCCTCGACGACGACGAGATGGTTGGTCTTTTTGAGGCTCGCCAGCACCGTCGCGGCGTCGAGCGGGCGCAAGGTGCGCAGGTCGATGACCTCGGCATCGATGCCCTCGCCCGCAAGCTGGTCGGCGGCCTCGAGCGCGAGTCCGACGCCGATCGAATAGCTGACGACGGTAACGTCCTTGCCCGGCCGCATGATCCGCGCCTGACCGATCGGCAGGACATGGTCGGGCAGGTCGGGAACGTCGAAGCTGCGGCCATAGAGCAGCTCGTTCTCAAGGAAAACGACCGGATCTTCGGTGCGGATCGCGGCTTTCAACAATCCCTTGGCATCGGCGGCGTCATAGGGCGCGATCACGATCAGACCGGGGACGCTGGCGTACCATGGCGCGAAATTCTGGCTGTGCTGCGCACCGACGCGCGACGCGGCGCCGTTCGGGCCGCGGAACACGATCGGGCAGCGCATCTGGCCGCCCGACATATAGTTGGTCTTTGCCGCCGAGTTGATGATGTGGTCGATCGCCTGCATCGCAAAGTTGAAGGTCATGAATTCGATGACCGGCTTCAGTCCGCCCATCGCCGCACCGGCGCCGAGCCCGGCAAAGCCATATTCGGTAATCGGGGTGTCGATGACGCGGCGCGCGCCGAACTCGTCGAGCAGCCCTTGGGTGACCTTGTACGCACCCTGATATTCAGCGACTTCCTCGCCCATCACGAACACCCGGTCGTCGGCGCGCATTTCCTCGGCCATCGCGTCGCGCAGCGCTTCGCGGACGGTCAGGCGGACCATCGCGGTGCCTTCGGGTACGGCGGGGTCAGCGACCGCGGCCTTCGCCTTGACGGCGAGTTGTTCGGTGCCGCTTTCGGCTTTTTTCGGCGCGTCTTCTTGGGGCGTATCGGTCTTCGGCGCTTCGGCAGCGGGCGCAGGCGCGGGAGCCGGGGCAGCAGCTTCTTCCCCCTCACCCGTAATCGTCGCGATCACGGTGCCGACCTTCACATTGTCGGTGCCCTCGGCGATCAGGATCTGGCCGATTATGCCCTCGTCGATCGCTTCAAATTCCATCGTCGCCTTGTCGGTCTCGATCTCGGCGAGGATGTCGCCCGATTTGACCGTGTCGCCTTCCTTGACGAGCCATTTGGCGAGCGTGCCTTCTTCCATCGTCGGCGACAGTGCCGGCATCTTCAATTCGATGGCCATCTCAATATTGCTCCACCAGCACGTCGGTATAAAGGTCGGAAAGGTCGGGTTCGGGCGCGCTTTCGGCAAAGTCGGCGGACTCGGCCACGATCGCCCGGATTTCCTTGTCGATATCCTTGAACTTCTCTTCGGTGATGCCCGCGTCGAGCATAACCTTTTTCAGATGTTCGAGCGCGTCGGATTTATCGCGCACCGCCTGTACTTCCTCGCGACTGCGATATTTTGCCGGGTCGGACATCGAGTGACCACGATAGCGATAGGTTTTGAGTTCCATTAGCACCGGACCCTTGCCCGCGCGCACCCATTCGAGCGCGGCTTCGGCCGCGCCGCGCACCGCGAGCACGTCCATGCCGTCGACCTGCATCCCGGGGATGCGGAAGCTTTCGCCGCGGCGATAGAGCTGGTCCTCGGCCGACGAGCGATTGACCGACGTGCCCATCGCATATTGGTTGTTCTCGATCACGAAGATGATCGGCAGCTTCCACAGCTCTGCCATGTTGAAGCTCTCGTACACCTGCCCCTGGTTCGACGCGCCGTCACCGAAATAGGACATCGCGACCCCGCCGTCGTCGCGATATTTGTGCGCAAAGGCCAGCCCGGTGCCGAGCGACACCTGCGCCCCGACGATGCCGTGGCCGCCATAGAATTTATGCGCGACGCTGAACATGTGCATAGAACCGCCCTTGCCGCGCGAGATACCCGCGGCGCGGCCGGTCAGTTCAGCCATAATGACTTTGGGGTCGATCCCATACGCGAGCATGTGACCATGGTCGCGATAGCCGGTGATGACGCTGTCTTTGTCGCCATCCAGCGCCGACTGCAAACCCACCGCAACCGCTTCCTGGCCGATATACAGATGGCAGAACCCACCGATCAGCCCGAGCCCGTACAGCTGCCCCGCCTTTTCCTCGAAGCGGCGGATCAGCAGCATTTCGCGGTAGAATTTCTCCAGCTCCTCGGGCGTCGCGTCATAGGAAACGGGATCGCGCGGCTGCTCGCGGTTGGTCGCGGCGGCGGGCGTGGACGCAGTCTTTTTCGGCGCGGCAGGTGCGCGCGCGGGTGCTTTGGCCAAGGCGGGTTCCTTTGCAGTTAGCCGTTACGGCAAGGCTCCCTATAGGAGCCGCAAAGCAGGTTTGGCAACGCCCCCTTGGCCGCAAGGGCATAGCAATTACGAATGCAGCATGGACGCGTCATCAACCGTCATTGCGAGCGCAGCGAAGCAATCCAGAGCGGCTTACGCGGGCTCTGGATTGCTCCGCTGCGC
>NZ_JAIBES010000035.1 GCF_019459305.1 Sphingopyxis sp.
GGGACCGTCGCCGCAGGCGATGGTGGAGGGGCGGCGACGTTGCGCCATGACCCGTCCGTCTGCGGCTACGCCGCTGCCCACCTCCCCATGGCTTCGCCACAGGGAGGATAAACGGCTAGAACCGGTCGCTGCCAGATGTCAGTAAGGGGCCACTCGCGCGGCTCCCACCGTCCTGTCGAAATGGCTCGATCAGCCCTTTAGCCGAGCCGCATATTCACCGCGCAGGCGCACAAAATTGTCCCAGTGCGGCGTGGCTGCGGTACCGCGCAGCTTGGCCTCCAGCACATCGACATGCGAATGCCAGCCGGCGCTTACGTTCAGCAGCAGCGAGGCATCGGCGACGCGGCGATGGGTGATTGTCAGCGACACATGGGCGCCCTGCTCGCGCAGCGTGAAGGTCACGCCGCCGGTGCTGCCCCAGCTGATCGCCAGCCGGTGCGGGGCGTCGAATTCGAGGACTTCGCACGTCATGCGATGCTCTTCGTCCATGCCGTCGGGGCGAGTGCCGGGCGGGTCGGTCAGTTCGTCGTTGCGCCAGACCAGGTCGACCGGGGCGCCGACCCGTTGCTCCATCGCCCCCGCAGCGAGCCAGTGGCGGCGCAGATCGCTGTCGACAAGATGGGCCCAGATGCGCCCGATCGGCCCGGGCAGCAGGCGTTCGAGCGTCATGGTCGCGTCCTCGCTGACCACGCCATAATCGTCGGCTGTCGTCATGATATTCATCGTCATTCTCCTTCTTTCCCGGGGAGGGGTGGCTTGGGGGGGGGCGGTGCGGCGTCTTCGGCGCGCAGCAGCTGTTCCAGGGTATCGAGGCGGTCGGTCCAGAAGCGGCGATAGACGCCGAGCCACTCGTCGGCGGACATCAGCGGTGCGGGGTCGAGGCTACAGACATGCGTGCGACCGCGGATGTCGCGACGGATCAGTCCGGCGGCTTCAAGTACCTTGATATGTTTCGAGGCCGCCGCGAGCGACATCGCGAAGGGCTGGGCGAGCTCGCCCACCGTGCGTTCTCCGGCGGCAAGGTCGCCGAGCATGGTGCGCCGCGTGGCGTCGCCGAGGGCGTGGAAGACGGTGTCGAGTGCGTGCGAATTATGTTCAACCATGTGGTTTAATATAATCAAGCGGTAAACATTGTCAACCAGATGGTTTAATTATTTCCTCGGGTGTCGCGTTCCAACGGCCCGCAAGATTGGCATCGAACGTGCGGAACAGGTTCGCTTTGGTGGCACCTGGCAATGGCATGCCGAAAATTCCGGCTTTCTTGGACGTAAGGAGCGGGTCATAAGAAGAGCCATGCTGACCATGATCCTCTCGCTCGCCCTAGCGGCCCAGGCCGCTCCGGCCTCGCCGCCCACTGCCCCCTCGCCACCGCGGCCGCGGCCGACCTTTGCGCCGCCACCACCACCCCCGCCGCTGCCGGTGCCACGCGATTCCGCGGCGATCGACCCGCGCCCGCATGTCGCGCTGGTTACTGACCTGGGCACGATCGTGGTGCGGCTGGAAAACGAGCGGGCGCCGGTGACGGCGGCCAATTTCCTGCGTTATGTCGATGCCAAGCAGATGGACGGGTTCAAATTTTATCGCTCGACCAAAAGCTGGGGGCCCGGCAACCAACTGATCCAGGCGGGCAATCGCGGCGATGCGCGCGGGAATTTTCCGCCGATCGCGCACGAGCCGACGAAGGCGAGCGGGCTGACCAATTGCAAGGGCGCATTGTCGATGGCGCGGCTGAACCCCGGCGATGCGACGACCGATTTTTTCCTGCTGCTCTCCGATATCAAGGGGTTCGACAGCGATTCGCCGGGCGGTGACGGTGCGGGCTTTGCGGTGTTCGGCGAATTGGTTGCGGGCACCACGGTAGCTGAGGCGATCTTCAATGCGCCGGTCTCGCCGACCGCGGGGCAGGGCGTGATGGTCGGCCAGATGCTCGAGCCGCAGGTGACGATCAAGACCGCGCGCCGCGTTCCCGCGCCCGCGGATGCGCCCAAGGGGTGCGTAGTGCAGGCGCCGTAAATCTGCGCTGAGCCGTCCATCATTTATTTTGCGTTCATCCGCGCTGTGGCTATACCGCGCGCATGACTCAGCGTTTACCCTCGCGCGCCATGACGCGCCTGCTCGCCGCCGCCCTGATTATCACGCCGCTTGCGGCCTGCGCCGGCGGTGGCGGGTCAAAGCCCGATACGCGCTATGTCGCGCGCGACGTCAACACGCTGTACCGCGCGGCGCAGGACCGGCTCGATCGCCAGCAATATGGCCTTGCGGCGGCGCTGTTCGACGAGGTCGAGCGCCAGCATCCCTATTCGCCCTGGGCGCGCCGCGCGCAGCTGATGAGCTCATTCAGTTACTATATGGACCGCGAATATACCCCGGCGATCGAAGCCGCGCAGCGGTTCCTGGCGATCCATCCGGGCAACAAGGATGCGCCCTACGCTTATTATCTGATCGGTCTCAGCTATTATGAGCAGATCAGCGACGTCACCCGCGACCAGAAAATCACCCAGCAGGCGTCCAACGCGCTCGGTGAAGTGATCCGCCGCTATCCCGACAGCCGTTATGCGTCGGACGCGCGGCTCAAGGTCGATCTGGTGCAGGACCATCTGGCGGGCAAGGAAATGGAAATCGGCCGCTTCTATCAGCGCAGCTCGAACTGGCTGGCGGCATCGATCCGTTTCCGCGAGGTCGTCGACAAATATCAAACGACGAGCCATGCGCCCGAAGCGCTGTACCGCCTGACGGAATCCTATCTCGCGCTGGGAATTCCCGTCGAAGCGAAGAAGTCGGCCGCGGTGCTGGGTGCCAACTATCCGGGTAACGAATGGTACGACCGCGCCTACAAGCTGATGCAGAAGCACGCGCCGAGCGCCTGATCGCGCCGGGAATAGATTCTGCCTTTGTTCTGCGGTAAGGACGGCTCGTGCTAACCGCTTTATCCATCGCCAATATCGTTCTGATCGAACGGCTCGACCTCGATTTCGCGGCCGGATTGGGTGTGCTCACCGGCGAGACGGGAGCGGGCAAGTCGATCCTGCTCGACGCGCTAGGGCTCGCGCTGGGTGCGCGCGCCGACAGCGCGCTGGTGCGGCAGGGGAGCGGGCAGGCGCAGGTGACCGCGAGTTTTGTCGCGCCGGTGGCGGGTACGCCGCTCGCTGCGCTGCTCGCCGGCAACGAGATTGCGCTGGAGCCGGGCGAGCCGCTGCTGGCGCGCCGCACGCTCAAGGCCGACGGCGGCAGCCGCGCGTTCCTGAACGACCAGCCCTGTTCAGCGGCGCTGCTGCGCGAGGTTGGTGGGCATCTGGTCGAGATCCATGGTCAGCACGACGATCGCGGGTTGCTCGCGCCGGCGGGGCATCGCGCTTTGCTCGACGCCTTTGCGCGCGCCGACACGGGCGCAGTGGCAGCGGCGCATACGGCGTGGCGCGCGGCCGAAACAAAGCTGGCGGCGGCGCGCAGCGCGCTCGATGAGGCGACGCGCGACCGCGAATGGCTGGAACATTGCGTCGCCGAACTGCAGGTGCTCAGCCCGCAGCCGGGCGAGGATACCGAACTGTCCGAAGCGCGCGCGGCGATGCAGAAGGGCGAAAAGATCGCGGGCGATTTGGGCGCGATCCTGGAGGCGTTCGAGGGCAGCGACAGCGGCCCGGCGCTGCTGCGCGGCGCGGCGCGGCGGCTCGACCGGGTCGCGGGCGATCACCCGCTGCTTGCCGAAGCGCTCGCCGGGCTCGATCGGGCGATTATCGAGGCCGACGAGGCCGAGACGCGGCTGCGCGAAGCTGCGCGGGCGATGGAATATGACCCCGAACGGCTCGACGCGACCGAGACGCGTCTGTTCGAACTGCGGGCAATGGCGCGCAAGCACAATGTCCAGCCCGACGAGCTCACGGAGCTCAGTGGCACGCTCGCGGCCCGGCTCGATGCGATCGAGGGCGGCAGCGCCGGGCTCGCGAAGCTGGAGGCCGCAGTGGCGGAAACCGCCGCCGCCTACACCCATATTGCGAGCGCGCTGTCCGACCTGCGCGCCAAGGCCGCGGCGCGGCTCGATGCCGCGGTGGCGGGCGAACTGGTGCCGCTGAAGCTCGACGCGGCGCGGTTCCAGACGCTGGTCGAGCGCTTGCCCGCCGAACGCTGGGGGCCAGAAGGCATCGACCGCGTCGAATATCTGATTTCGACCAATCCCGGCGCGCCCTTTGCGCCGCTGGCGAAGATCGCGTCGGGGGGCGAGTTGTCGCGCTTCATCCTCGCGCTCAAGGTCGCGCTCGCCGAAGAGGGTGGAGCGGACACGATCATCTTTGACGAAATCGACCGCGGCGTGGGCGGCGCGGTCGCGTCGGCGATCGGCGAGCGGCTGGCAAGGCTGGCGGGCGCGGGCAAGCAATTGCTGGCGGTGACGCACAGCCCGCAGGTCGCGGCCAAGGGCGCAGCGCATTTCGTCATCGCCAAGTCAAGCGAGGGCGTGGTGACGCGCACGAGCGTTCACGCGCTTGACGAAGCGGGCCGCCGCGAGGAAATCGCGCGGATGCTGTCAGGCGCCGAGGTGACCGCCGAAGCGCGGGCGCAGGCGGAAAGGCTGCTGGAGACGATATGACCGACGACCGGAGACAGGATTACCGCGAACAGGGTTATCTTGCGTTGCCGGGGTTTGTCCCGACCGATGTGACGCACGCCTTCCTCGCGACGCTGAAATCCGACCTGATTCGCGGCGGGGTGTCGTTCGACGCGCTGAAACGAGGCTCTGCATTGCTCAAGACCGAGGCGGTCGAGGTGTATGGCCAGCAATATCCGCCGATGGCGACGTTCCTGTGGGGGATGACTCCCGCGATCAGTACGCTGGTCGGCCATGACCTGCGCCCGACCTATTGCTATTTCCGTATGTACCGCGCGGGCGATATCTGCCGTGTCCATTCGGACCGCCACGCGTGCGAACATAGCTTGTCGCTGCTGCTTGCGGCGAGCGACGACAAGGCCTGGCCGCTCGAGGTCGGGTCGCAGCATATCGAAACACCGCGCGAACGTGCCGATGCCGATTTTGGCGGCGAAGCCTATGGGTCGGTGCCGATGCTGGCCGGCGATGCGGTGCTGTATCAGGGCGTTCACCGCCTGCACGGGCGGCTGATGCCCAATCCCAACCGCTGGTCGGCGCATCTGTTCCTGCACTGGGTCGATCCCGCCGGACCTTATGCGGCGCAGGCGTTCGAGGGGATGCAGATCCCCGCGACCGAGGCGCTGGCGATGGAAGGGCGCTGAACCCATGACCGCGCACCCGCTCGACCGGCCAGTGTGGAGCATGCTCACCGGACGGCAGGCGCATCTGGCGGAGGGGGATGCGCGCGCGCTGCGGCTCGACCGCGGTTATGGCGTGTTTGGGGTCGCCGCCGATACTGGCGCCGAGGCGCAGGCGGCGCTCGCGGCGCTGATTCCCCAGGGTGAGGACTTGTGGATCGTCGAGGGCGAGCGCTGGCCGGTGCCCGCCGGGGTGCGCGAGGTGAAGCGTGCGGTGCTGACTCAGATGGTCGCCGAAGGGGCGCCGCCGACGGCGCGCGACGGCGAACCCGCGATCATCGGTCTGGGCGAGGCGGATGCGGCCGAGATGGCGGCGCTGGCTGACCACGCCAAGCCCGGGCCATGGGGGCCTAAAACGCATCGCTATGGGCCGTTCTTTGGGATCCGCGACGATGCTGGCCGCCTGCTCGCGATGGCAGGGCAGCGGATGCTGATGCCCGGCATAGCCGAAGTGAGCGGGGTCTCGACCTGGGCCGATTGCCGCGGCCGCGGCTATGCCCGGGCGCTGATCGGCCATGTGATGCGCGACATGGTGGCGCGCGGCGAACAGCCGTTCTTGCACAGCTATGCCGACAACGCCGGGGCGATCGCGCTGTATGAATCGCTGGGCTTTCGTATCCGGCGTGCGGTGCATGTGCTGGTCATTGCGGAATGATGGATCGGCGTGCGCATCTGGCCGGGTTGCTGGTGATGGCGGCGATGGACCTGCCTGCGCGGCAATTGCAAGCAATGCAGGATGTCATGGCGGACAAGATCGTGCCCCAATATGGCCTGATCGGGCAGATGAACGCCAAGCCGGGTCAGCGTGCCGCACTTGCCGCGATCCTGCAGGAAGGCACGGCGGATATGCCCGCAAACCTGAGTTATCTGGTCGGCAAGGATATGGTGAATGCGGACGCCTTGTGGATCGTCGAATTCTGGACGGACAAGGATGCGCACGCGGCGTCGCTTGCCTTGCCGCAGGTACGAGCGGCGATCACGAAGGCGCGCCCGATCCTCACCGGCTTTGGCACTCGCGCCGAGTTTAAACCCCTGTTCGACGAGAGCGAATGACCGACATTTCAGACTTGACCGAGGCCGATGCTGCCAACGAACTTATGCGGCTGGCGAAGTCCATCGCGTATCACAACCGGCTGTATCATGCCGATGACAGTCCAGAGATTTCGGACGCGGATTATGACGCGCTGGTGCGCCGCAACAATGCGCTGGAAGAAGCTTTTCCGCACCTGATCCGCACCGACAGTCCGAACAAGCTGGTGGGCGCCGCAGTCGAGGCGTCGCCGCTCGCCAAGATCACCCACGCCCAGCGGATGATGAGCCTCGACAATGCGTTCGCCGACGAGGATGTCGCCGAATTTGTCGCGCGGGTGCGGCGGTTCCTGAACCTGTCCGAAGGCGCCGAGGTTGCGCTGACCGCGGAGGACAAGATCGACGGGCTGTCCTGCTCGCTGCGCTATGAGCAGGGGGTGCTGGTGCAGGCGGCGACGCGCGGGGACGGGAATGTTGGCGAGGATGTGACGCCGAATGTCCGCACCATATCGGATGTACCGGAAAAGCTGGCCGGAAAGTCGCCGGACGTGTTCGAAATCCGCGGCGAAATCTATATGGCCAAAGCGGATTTTGCTGCACTCAATGCTGCGCAGCAAAAAGTCGAGGCGAAGGTCTTTGCCAACCCGCGCAACGCTGCCGCCGGATCGCTGCGGCAGAAGGATGCGAGCGTCACCGCGGCGCGGCCGCTGCGCTTTCTGGCGCATGGCTGGGGCGAGGTCAGCGAGGTGCCTGCGGCAACACAATATGGCATGATGCAGTTGATCGAAAGCTGGGGGGTGCCGGTGTCGCCGCTGCTTGGTCGTTTCGACAGCGTGGCCGACGTGTTGGCGCATTATCGCGATATCGAGGCGCGGCGCGCCGAGCTGCCTTATGACATCGACGGCGTGGTCTATAAGGTCGACCGGCTCGACTGGCAGGCGCGGCTGGGGTTCGTGGCGAAGGCGCCGCGCTGGGCCATCGCGCATAAGTTCCCCGCCGAACGCGCGCAGACGACGTTGGAGGCGATCGACATCCAGGTCGGGCGCACCGGCAAGCTAACCCCGGTCGGGCGGTTGACTCCGGTGACGGTTGGCGGGGTGGTGGTGTCGAACGTCACGTTGCACAACCGCGACGAGGTTGGGCGGCTGGGCGTGCGCCCGGGCGATCGGGTGGTCGTGCAGCGCGCGGGCGATGTGATCCCGCAGGTGGTTGCGAATCTGACCCGCGATGAGGCACGCGACGCCTATGTCTTTCCGGATCATTGCCCGGTGTGCGGAAGCGAAGCGGTCGCCGAGGAGGGCGAGGTCGATGTGCGCTGCACCGGCGGGCTGATCTGCGCGGCGCAAAAGTTCGAGCGATTGCGTCATTTCGCCAGCCGCGGGGCACTCGATATCGAGGGACTGGGCGAGAAAAGCATCGCCGAATTTCTGGAGCTCGGCTGGCTCGACAAGGGGCCGGCGGATATTTTCCGGCTGCATCGGCACCGCGACGAACTGCTGGTGCGCGAGGGGTGGAAGGAAAAGTCGGTCGACAATCTTTTCGCCGCGATCGAGGCGAAACGCGCGCCCGACGCGGCGCGGCTGCTGTTCGGGCTGGGCATCCGTCATATCGGTGCGGTGACCGCGCGCGATCTGCTGAAAGGTGTGGGTAACATCACGCTGCTGCCCGCCAAGGCAGCCGAGATTAACGCTTATGTCGAGGCAAACCCGCGCGCCGAGGGCGAATCCGACGGCAAATATGTGACGCGCAAGATGGAGGCGATCAAGGCGATCCTCGACGTCCGCGCCGACGGCATCGGCCCCGCGGTCGCCGAGGCGCTCGGCGATTTCTTCCACGAACCGCACAACCGCGCGCTGTGGGACGATTTATTCTCCGAGGTGTCGCCGCCACCCTTTGTCGTCGAAACGCGCGCGAGCGAAGTGTCTGGGATGACGGTGGTGTTCACCGGCAAGCTGGAGACGATGAGCCGCGACGAGGCGAAGGCGCAGGCGGAGGCATTGGGCGCCAAGGCGGCGGGATCGGTCAGCGCCAAGACCGACCTGGTCGTCGCGGGGCCGGGGGCGGGGTCGAAGCTGAAGCAGGCGGCGGCGCTGGGGATACGGGTGATTGACGAGGCCGCGTGGGCGGCAATTGTCGTGGCGGCAGGGTAGGATGATCCTCCCACTTGTGGGGAGGTGGCAAGCCGCAGACTTGACGGAGGGGGCTTGCGTCATCAAGCCTCGCTTTCAGAACGATTGCCCCCTCCACCATGCTTCGCATGGTCCCCCTCCCCCCGCAAGCGGGGAGGAATTGGGCGGGGCAAATGGGGTGGGGACCATATGGCCAAACGCGACTATCTGAACCATCTGATGCGCGATCTGGAATCGCATACCGAGGTGAGGCGGTTCGGTAGCGGGTGGTTGTCAGGTTTTTTCGCCCTGCTGTTCGCGATCGTCGGGTTCGGGATGGTGATCGCGTTGCGCTTTCCCGACTGGTTTGCGACGCCCGAACTCGCAATCATCAAAGATTGGGGCGGGTTTCGCGGGGTGGTGCATCTGGTGCTGCTCGCGAGTTACGGGCTTGCGCTGCTCAGCCTGTTGCTCCGCCTCCGCAAGGTGTTGGGCGCGACTGCGCTGATCATCGCGCTGGCCGCGACGCTGATCGGTGGCGCCAATGTCCAGCCCGCTGAGACGCGGAGCTGGGGGATTTTCTTCGGGCTCGATTTTTTTGTCGTCAATCTGCTGATCACCGGTTTCATGTTCGCGCCGCTCGAACGATTGTTCCCGCATCGCCGCGCGCAACGCCTGTTCCGCACCGAATGGCGCGAGGACCTATTCTATTACCTCGTCAGCACGATGTTTGTGCAGGTGCTGGGCTTCCTGGCGCTCGCGCCGTCGACGATCATCAATGAGAATACGTCGAGCTGGCAGGCATTTCGCGCCGGGATCGCGTCGCTGCCCTGGATCGTCCAGTTCGCGATCGTGCTCGTCGCGTCGGATCTCGCCCAATATTGGTACCACCGGCTGTTCCACAAGGTGCCGTTCCTGTGGGGCTTTCACGCGATCCACCACAGCGCCAAATCGATGGACTGGCTGGCGGGATCGCGGATGCACTTCGTCGAGATCATCCTGCTCCGCTCGATAACCTCGCTGCCGCTGTTCACCCTCGGGTTCAGCCCGTCGGTGATGCAGGCCTATATCGGTTTCGTCTATGTGTGGTCTTCGCTGCTCCACGCCAATGTCGGGGGCAATTTCAACCGGCTGGGCCACTGGATCGCGACGCCGCGTTTCCATCATTGGCACCACGGGCTGGAACGCGAGGCGTTCGACGTCAATTTTGCGATCCACTTTCCGTGGCTCGACAAGATTTTCGGGACATTTCATCTGCCGAAGGACCGCTGGCCCGAGAATTACGGCATTCCCGAAGATGTACCGAAAAATTACTGGGGGCAGTTCCTGTATCCGTGGCAGCGGACGGGGAAGAAGATCGACGAGACGCCGGCGGAATAGACTCTGTCGTCATCGCGAGGAGCCGAAGGCGACGCGGCAATCCAGAGCGGAGCAAGGCCGCCCCTAGATTGCGTCGCTTCGCTCGCAATGACGAGGTAAGATGGCTTGTCAGTGATCGACATCGATCATAATGGCCGCCGCGTGAGTCTGCTCGCCGCCTTTCGCCGTCCCGGCATTTTGCTGCTGTTGCCGCTGCTGCTCGCGATCGGCTCGCGGGTGCTGGTCGCGCCGGGGTGGATGATCGAGAGCGATGCGGGCGGGTCGATCACCGTGCGCATCTGTTCGGACCCAACCGACCCCGGCAAGACGGTAACGATCCCGCTGGAAAAGGCGGGTAGTCACGACGCGGGCGAGACGCAGCAGCATTGCCCGTGGGGCGCGCTCGCCAATGCGCCGATCGTCCCCGCTGAACCCGTGTTGCTTGCCGCACCGATGGTTGCGGCGCCGACCCCGGTTGCGGTGCGGTCGCTGGGCTATGCGCCGGGTATTGCGTCACCACTGCCGCCCAGTACCGGACCGCCCGCTTTCGCCTGAACCAGATTAAACGGCCGCCCGCGCAGATGCGCGGCGCGGCGCTTTGCTGACTTCACGCGAAAGATTGAACCATGACACCTCACGCCTATCGGGCGGCGCCCTTGCTGGCGCTCGCCTTCTCGCTCGTCCCTGTCGCGGCGCACGCCGCCGAGGCCGAAGCCGATCCGACGATCATCGTCACCGCCCCCGAACTGACCAACGACGCCGAAGCGCGCGTCGCCAAGACCGCGGGCGGTGCCGATGTCGTCAGCCATCAGGATTATGCCGACAAGTCGATCGTCAGCTTGCGAGATACGCTCGCCTTTTCGCCCGGCGTCTATCTCCAGCCGCGCTATGGGCAGGAGGTCCGCATCTCGATCCGCGGATCGGGGCTGTCGCGCGGGTTCCATATGCGCGGGCTGACGCTGCTCCAGGACGGGGTGCCGATCAACCTGGCCGACGACAATGGCGATTTCCAGGAACTCGAGCCGATCTTTTTTGACCATCTCGAAGTGTATCGCGGCGCGAATGCACTGCGCTTCGGGTCGGGGACTTTGGGTGGCGCGGTCAATGGCGTGACGCCGACCGGGCGGACGGCCGAAGGCTTTTACCTGCGCGGCGATGTCGGCAGTTTCGACAGCTATCGCGGGCTGGTGTCGGCGGGCGTTGCCAGTCAGCGCGTCGATGCGTGGGCGGCGGTCAGCGCCGACACGTCGAGCGGCGACCGCGATCATGTGAATCGGCGCAGCTTTCGCTTTCACGGCAATGTCGGGCTGAAGCTGAGCGACGTCGTTTCGACGCGTTTCTATGCGAGCTATAACGACATCATGCAGCAAATCCCCGGCGCGCTGACCTTCAACCAGGCGCTGACCACCCCGCGCGTCGCCAGCGCGGCAGCCGTGGCGGGCGATCAGGCGCGCGACATCGTGTCGCTGCGGCTCCAGAACCGCACCACGTTCGACTGGGGGGCGTTCAAGCTCGACGTCGGCGGCTTCGTCAATGCGAAGTCGCTCTATCACCCGATCTTTCAGGTGATCGATCAGGACTCGCTCGATCTCGGCGGCTTCTTCCGCGCCGATTATGCCGCGGGGCCGGTCGAGGTCACGCTGGGCGGAGAGCTGCGCCGCGGCAGCACCGACGCGCGCCAATATGTCAATGTCGCGGGGCGGCGCGGCGCGCTGGTGTTCGATGCCGACCAGACCGCGCGCACCGCCAATGTCTATGGAGAGGTGCGCGTGCGACCGGTGGAGCAGCTGACCTTGATCGCGGGCGGCGTCTATGCCGACGGTTTCCGCAAGCGGCGGGTCAATGTGTCGACGTCGCGCGACGGCCGGATCGAATTCGACGCCTTTTCACCCAAGTTCGGCGTGCTGTTCGAGCCGAACGAAAATGTGCAATTCTTCGCCAATTACAGCCGCTCGGCGGAATTTCCCGGTTTTGGCGAAGTGTTCCAGACCATCGGCACTCCGCCGATCAGCCAGGTGGTGTCCACCATCCGCCCGCAGCGCGCCTGGACGGCCGAGATCGGAACGCGCGGCAGGACCGGCATCGTCAGTTGGGATCTGGCGCTCTATCGCTCGACGCTGAAGGGCGAATTGCTGCAATTCACCACCAATGTCAGCATTCCTGCAGCGACCTTCAACGCCGACCGCACGCTGCATCAGGGGATTGAGGCGGCGCTGGAAATCGCGCCGACCGACTGGCTGCGGCTGCTGCAGGTCTATACGTACAGCGACTTCCGCTTCCGGAATGACAGCCAGTTCGGCGACAACCGCCTGCCGGTGGTGCCGAAACATGTCTACCGTGCCGAGGCGCGGATCGGAAGCGACGCGCTGCACATTGCGCCGAATGTCGAGTGGGTGCCCAACGGTCCCTACGTCGATTACCGCAATCTGGTGCAAACGCCGGGCTATGCGTTGCTGGGCGTGACCGGCGGGGCGCGGATTGCCGAAGGGATCGACGCGTTTGTCGATGTCCGTAACATCACGGGCAAGAAGGCGATCGGCGACATCAGCGCGGTGATCACTGCCACGGCGCCGTCGGTGGTCACACCGGCCGCTTCGGCGATCTATTATCCGGTCGAGCGCCGCGCGGTGTCCGCCGGCATTCGCGCGCGCTTCTAAGCGAAAGGACAGGGGATGACCGACATCAACCGGATTCCGCTCTATCGCACGATCTGGCGCTGGCATTTCTATGCCGGGCTGTTCGTCATCCCTTTCATCGTCATGCTGTCGGTGACGGGGGCGGCCTATTTGTTCAAGCCGCAGCTCGACCGGTGGCAGGAAAGCGCGTGGCGCGGGCTGCCTACGGCAAAGCGGGTCGATGCCGATGCGCAGGTGAAGGCGGCGCTGACCGCCTTTCCCGGAGCAAGCTTCCATTATTATCGCGTGCCGGAGGCGCTGGGCGATGCGGCGATCGTCCATGTCGGCTTGCCGGACGGCGGTATGCGCGATGTGGCGGTGGCACCGCAGGGACAAGTGATCGGGTCAGCCAATCCCGACGACCGCATTTCGGCGTGGTTGGCAAAGATCCATGGCAGCCTGTTGATCGGCAAGCCCGGCGGGATCATCGTCGAGCTGGCGGCGAGCTGGGCGATCGTCATGATCCTGACCGGGCTGTATCTGTGGTGGCCGCGCGGGCGCGGGATTGGGGGGGTGGTATGGCCGCGGCGGGGGCTGGGCGGGCGCACGGCGCTGCGCGACCTGCATGCCGTCACCGGTTTCTGGGTGTCAGGACTGGCGCTGGTGCTGCTGCTCACCGCGCTGCCGTGGACCGATGTCTGGGCGCAGGGCTTTCGCGCCGTGCGCGCCGAGATGGGGTGGGTACAGGGCGCGCAGGACTGGAAAAGCGGTGCGGCGGATCATTATGCGGCGCATGATCATAGTGCGATGGCCAAGGCGATGCCCGGGCCGGTCGCGGTCGGCGATGCGCCGCGCGTCCTGCTCGACCGCATCGTGCTGCGCGCGCGGAACGAGAATTTGCCCGCGCCGGTAATCATCCAGCCGCCGGGGGCGCCGAACATGTTCGGGCCGCCCAATGGCGACACCTGGACGCTGACCACCCGGACGCAGAACCGGCCGCTGGTGCGCAAGGTGAGTTATGACGTCGTCACCGGGATCGAGGTGTCGCGCAGCGGCTTTGTCGACAAACATGTGATCGACCGCGTCGTCGGGATCGGCATCGCCTGGCATGAGGGGGCCTTGTTCGGGATCGTCAGCCAGTTGATCGGGGTGCTCACCGCGTTGATGCTGATGATTCTCGCCGTCTCCGGATTTCTGATGTGGCGCCGCCGCAAGCCCGACGATGCGCTGGGCGCCCCGCCGCTGCCGCGCGATCCGGCGAAGCTTAAAGGGGTTGCGGCGATCATCTTGGCGCTGGCTGCGCTGCTGCCGTTGCTCGCGGCCTCGCTGATCTTGCTATGGATCGTCGATCGGCTCATCATCCCGCGCCTTCCGCGCGCCGCGCGTTGGTTGGGAATGGCGCGCGCGTAAGTGGTTTCTTTTGAAACCAGTTCATGTTAGGTCGCAGCTTATGAAAGACGGCTTTACCCATGTCCACGCAACGCCGCCGCCGGGTGCCGCGGCCGACTGGACGATTTCGCAAAATTGGGACGCGTTTACCGCCGCCGAACATGCGATGTGGGACAAGCTGTTCGCGCGCCAGTCGGCGATGCTGCCCGGACGCGCGTCGGACGCGTTCCTGCGCGGGATCGACGTGCTGAAGCTCGAAAAGCCGGGGATTCCGGACTATCGCGAGCTGAATGCGCGGCTGATGGCGGCGACCGGGTGGCAGGTGGTCGCGGTGCCGGGACTCGTCCCTGACGATGTGTTTTTCGACCATCTGGCGAACCGGCGCTTTCCCGCGGGCAATTTCATCCGCACCCCCGAGCAGCTCGATTATTTGCAGGAACCCGACGTGTTCCACGACGTGTTCGGTCATGTCCCGATGCTCGCCGACCCGGTGTTCGCCGATTATATGGTCGCCTATGGCGAGGGTGGGCTGCGCAGCCTGAAGTTCGATGCGCTAAAGCAGCTGGCGCGGCTGTACTGGTACACAGTCGAATTCGGGCTGATCCGCGAGGCGGGCGGCCTGCGCATCTATGGCGCTGGGATCGTATCCTCCTATGCAGAAAGTGTGTTCGCGCTGGACAGCGACAGCCCGAACCGGATCGGGTTCGACCTCGCGCGGGTGATGCGGACCGATTACCGGATCGACGATTTTCAGCAAAATTACTTCGTCATCGACAGTCTGGACCAGCTGCTCGACACGACGGTGAACACCGATTTTGCGCCGCTTTACGCCGCCAATGACGCGCTGCCGCCGATTGCGATTGCAGATATCTTGCCGGATGACGAAGTCGTCACGCGTGGCACGCAGGATTACGCGACGGCGAAAGCCTGATGAACCATCTCCTCCCGCAAGGGGGAGCGGAATGCTACCAGCTCCCGAAACTCGCATCCGCCGGGTCGGCGCGGTGGAAAGCGCGTTCCTTGCGGCGCCAGCCATAGCGGCGGCGTTTGACCAGCAGCAGGCATGGCCATTCGGAGCTGCCGCCGCGCGCGGCGAGGCGGAAACCTTGCGCGCGGTAGGCCGCGAGCACGGGTTCCATCTGGCGCGCGATCAGTCCGGCGAGGATGGCATGGCCGCCGGGCGCGGTGGCGACCGCGATGTCGGGAGCGAGAGTGATCAGCGGCCCGGCGAGGATATTGGCGATGACGAGATCATAAGGTGCGCGGTGGCGGATCGCCGGATGGTCGGTCCCCGGCGCGACCTCGAGCGTCAGCGCGCCGCTCCCGCGGCCAAGTGGCACGTGGTTGATCGCGGCGTTATCGCGGGTGACGAAAATGCTGGCGGGGTCGATGTCCGATGCAATCGTCCGCGCTGCCGGCCATAAGGCCATTGCCGCAAAGGCGAGCAGGCCGGTGCCGGTACCTATGTCGGCGATGTCGCGCGGTGCGATGCCCTTGCGCTTCAGTCGGTCGAGCATCGCGAGGCAGCCCGCGGTGGTATCGTGGCCGCCGGTGCCAAACGCTTGGCTTGCGTCGATCAGGAAGGGCGTGGTGCCGGGCGGGACGCGGTCGGCGTAACTGCTGGTGTGGACGAAGAAGCGGCCCGCCTGTACGGGTTCGAGTCCCTGCTGCGACAGCGTGACCCAATCCTGTTCGACCAACTGTTCGACGATTGGCTTATGGCCTTTCGCGCTCGGCACGAGCGACTGGAGCAGGCTCAGCAGGGCCGCTCCGGGCTTGTCGTCCATATAGGCGTCGAGCTGCCACAGCCCCGCATCCTCATCAATTTCGCGCGTCACCACAACCGGCGGCTCGGCCAGCGCATCGAGCGGCGAGCCGTCCGACACAGCTTCGGCCTCGGCGCGGGTGCAGGGGAGCGAGATCAGCCAGCTCATTTGTGTCGCGCCGTGATGACAAAAATGCTGTTTCCCTGCGAAGGCAGGGACCCATCACCGGTCGTTTCGGATTTCGGCGGCGGGAGATGGACCCCCACCTTCGCGGGGGAACAACCCTGATTTTGTCGCTTAGCGCACATAGCTGGCGCCGTTGACGTCGAGGACCGCGCCGGTCATCGACGCGGGCGCGTCGATAGCGCACCAGCGCGCCATTTCGGCGACCTCCTCCGGCATCGCGACGCGGCCCAACGGAATGTCGGCGAGCAATTTGTCTCCGTCGCGGCTGGCCAGATAGTCGTCGGCCATGCCGGTCATCGTGAAACCGGGGCAGATCGCAAAGGCGAGGATATTGTCAGCGGCATAGGCGCGCGCGATCGTCTTGGTCATTGCGACCATGCCCGCTTTTGACGCGGCATAATGCCAGTGCGCCGGGCTGTCGCCGCGGTGCGCGGCGCGGCTGGCGATGTTGACGATGCGGCCTGCGGCCTGGCGTTCTTGCCAATGGAGGACGGCGCGGCGGCAGAGGTCGGCGCTGGCGGTCAGATTGATCTGCTGCGTGCGGTTCCAGTTTTCCAGCCAGTCGGCGTCGGTGTTGTCGAGCGGGCTGGCCTCAAAGATTCCGGCATTGTTGATCAGCACGTTTATGCGGCCGTCGAGCCGGTCGAGGCTGGCCTGCCACAGGCGGGCGGGGGCCGCCGGGTCGGCGAGGTCTCCGTCGGCGCTGGAAAGCGCGACGATTTTTGTGGCGGCCGAAGTCAGCGCGGCGGCGATCGCGGCGCCGATGCCGCGGCTGGCGCCGGTGATCAGAATGTGGGTTTGCATGGGGTGGCTTTAGGCAGCGCGGCTGCCCTTGCCAAGTTGCAGCGATGTCATACGTTATCGTCATCCCGGCGAAGGCCGGGATCTCGCCGGTGCGTCAGCTGGCGAGGGTAAGACGCCGGCCTTCGCCGGGGTGAACGAGAAGGGTGGATTGTGCGGTTACGCCACCCGGCGGCTGAACTCGCTCGCGGCCTGTTCCAGCTGCTGCAAGCGCCCGCCCATCTTGCCGAATTCTTGGCTCAGCACGCTGATTTCGCTCGCGACCATGCCCGAATCGTTGCGGATGCTGGCGATCGTCGACGACATGCTGTCCGCGGCAAGCGCGGTTTCGTCGACGGCGGCGGTGATCGAAGTAACCGTCTGTGCCTGCGCATCCATCGCGTCGCGAATGCGTTGCGCCGATTGCTGGACCTCGACGATCGTCGCCTGGATCGACTGGTTGGCGGAAACCGACCCGCGCGTCGCTTGCTGGATCGCAGTGATCTTGCCCGCAATGTCGTCGGTCGCGCGGGCGGTTTCGTTGGCGAGGCTTTTGACTTCCTGCGCCACGACAGCAAAGCCGCGCCCCGACTCGCCCGCGCGCGCGGCCTCGATCGTGGCGTTCAGCGCGAGCAGGTTAGTCTGGCCCGCGATCTCGCGGATCAGACCCAGGATCGATTCGATCGATTCGGCGTGGTGCGACAGTGTTTCCGACATCGCGACGGCTTCGCCTGCTTGTTCGGAGGCGCGGGTGGCAACGCTCGCCGATGCCTCGACCTCGCTGCGCGCATCCTCGATCGCGCGGATCAGTCCGGCGGCGGTCGAGGCGGCTTCGCGCATCGCCATCGCCGATTGTTCGGATGCGGCGGCGACTTCGCTGGTCTTGGCGATCATGCCTTTCGCCGCCTGGTCGGCGGAGGCGGCCTGTTTGGCGAGCTGTTCGCGCACCCCGTCGGTGTCCTGCACCAGCGAGGCGATCGAGCGGTCGAAATCGCCCGCGAGCGACTGGCGTTCGCTGGAGATCACTGCGCGATCGAGCTTTTCAGCATAACGCTGCATAATGTCGAATTCGAGCAAGGCCAGCCGGTTTACCGCGCTGGTCAGCCGCGTCAGGCGCGCCGCATCGTCGATGCAGGCGGCAACAACATATTCGATGGTCAGGCGCTGGCTTTCGGCAATGCACGACATGACCGAGGCAAGCGGCAATTTGACCCGCCGCGCCATATGCGCGTTCTGGCACGCGATCGTTGCGACTTCCTGTCCGGCGGCGTCGGCATATTTGACTTCGGAGTGGCGCGCGCTGCCGCGCACATAGGATTCGAGAAGTTCGCCTTCGACTGCGCGTTCGACACTGGGCAGCGCATTGAACGCGTCCCAATAGGCACGGGCGACGGCTTCTTCGCGCCCGGCGATGATCGTGTAGATCTCGGCGGCATTGGCGGCAAGCTGGCCGTCGAGGTCGTAATAGGGGAAGCGGTCGGCCATCGAAATCGGGTCGATTTGCTGCTTATGAATCGGATTTTCCTTCACCATGATCCTGCTTCCCTGATCGATCCCGACGCACGAGTCTGGCGCCCGCCTGTCGTCCGCAAAACATATGACCCGGCTATGCGGTGCTTTTGGTAAATTGCGCGTTAACCAGCACCGCGTTTTTCGCGGCTAGTGCGCCTCGCCCGCAGGAACCGGATAGCCCTCGAACGCCTTGATCGTGCGCAGTGCAAAGGCGCTGTGCATGGCCGCGACCCCGGGCAGGCGCGAAAGGCAGTGGCGGTGCAGCCGGTCGAAATCGGCGACGTTTCGCGCCGCGACGCGTAGTCGGTAATCGGACGCGCCCGACAAAAGCTGGCATTCGAGGATCTCGTCGAAGCTTTTGACCGCGCTTTCGAACGCGGTCAGCGCCTCTTCGCTCTGCGACGTCAGGCTGATGTCGACGAACACATCAAGCCCGAGACCGATGCGCTCGGGCGCAAGGCGCGCGGTATAGCCGGTGATGATCCCCGAAGCCTCCAATGCGCGGATGCGGCGGTGGCACGCCGACGCCGACAAGCCGACCGCTTCGCCCAGCTCGGCGGCGGGGCGCGGACCACCGCGTTGCAGCAAGTCGAGGAGCTTGCGGTCGATTCGATCAATCATTGTGCGTCCTTGGCAAGTTTAGCGCAAAATTTGTGCGCGTTTGTCGCGAAATCAGCGATGATATGCAAGCACCTCGCGCGCTGTTTCTGCTATCAGGCGCAGCATGAACGACGCGGCGCCGGGACAGCGCGACCGGCGGCGAACCAATGGAGAGCGACCATGATCATCGGCACCCCCAAGGAAATCAAGAATCACGAATATCGTGTCGGGCTGACCCCCGAAAGCGCGCGCGAACTCAGCGCGCATGGCCACCGCGTGCTCGTGCAGACCGGCGCCGGCGAGGGCATCGGCGCACACGACCGCTATTATGTCGAGGCGGGCGCCGAGATCGTTCAGACGGCCGAAGAGATTTTCGCGACCTGCGACATGGTGGTGAAGGTCAAGGAACCGCAGTCCGGCGAGCGCGCAATGCTCCGCGAGGGGCAGATCCTCTATACCTATCTCCACCTTGCGCCCGATCCCGATCAGACGCGCGACCTGATGAAATCGGGCGCTGTGTGCATCGCCTATGAAACCGTCACCAGCCCGCACGGCGGCCTGCCGCTGTTAAAGCCGATGAGCCAGGTTGCGGGGCGCATGTCGATCCAGGCCGGCGCGACCGCGCTCGAAAAGGCGCATGGCGGTCGCGGCGTGCTGCTCGGCGGCGTTCCCGGCGTCGCGCCGGGCAAGGTGTGCGTGATCGGCGGTGGCGTCGTCGGCTTCAACGCGGCGCAGATGGCGGCGGGCCTCGGCGCCGACGTCACCATCCTCGACCGCGACCCCGAAGTGCTCGAACGCGTCGGTACTTTCTTTGAATCGCGCGCCAAGACGCGCTTTTCGAACCGTGCCAATCTGGCCGAATGCGTCGCCGAGGCCGATTTGGTCATTGGCGCGGTTCTGATCCCCGGCGCCGAAGCGCCCAAGCTCGTCACGCGCGAGATGCTCGGCACGATGCAGGCGGGCTCGGTGCTCGTCGACGTCGCGATCGATCAGGGCGGCTGTTTCGAAACCAGCCATGCGACGACCCACGCCGACCCGACCTATGTCGTCGACGGCATCGTTCACTATGCGGTCGCCAACATGCCCGGCGCGGTCGCCCGCACCAGCACCTATGCGCTCAACAATGTCACTTTGCCGCACGCGCTGCGCATTGCCGATCTGGGCTGGAAGGAAGCTTTGCGACGGGACGTGCATCTTGCGCAGGGTTTGAACGTATGGAATGGCAAGGTGACGTTCGAAGCCGTAGCGGAAGCGATCGGAACCGATTATGTGTCTGTTGAGCAGGCACTCGCCTGAATACAAGGACATAAGTGATCATGACCGACCAATCTCCCCCGCCGCCGCCCCAGGACGACGAACCCGAAGAAAATGAAGTGCTGCGCGCGGCGCGCGAGCAGCGTCAGCAGAAAGAAGCCGCCGACGCGGCCCAGGCGGCGGATCGCGAAGCGACGAAGGGCGGCAAGCGCGGCTGGAAAACTGCGGCCGCGGCGGGGCTGGGTATCGGTTCGGCGGCGGTGATTGCGGCGCTGCTTTACGCGAACCGCGACAAGATCAAGTGACGGATCAACCCGTTCGGCTGACCTGAACGGAATGGCAATGCGTGATCCGGGCGAAAGCCGGGATATAGGTAAGGAAGAAGGGTCGAGAGTCCCTTTTTTTTGCGACAGAATGGCTGCCTTGGGTTGGGAAGCGGCCATTTCCAACTTCGTCATGCTGAACTTGTTTCAGCATCGATGGCCCGACCCCTTGTTTCACGCCGCGCCGAAGGAAACGGCAGGCCATGAACCCTGAAACAAGTTCAGGGGACGCAATAAGCAATGCCCGACCTTCGTTCTTTCAGAGCGAAGTCGAGAACCCATCGATAAGGAAGCAACCCGAATTGCATCCCAATGTCGATAGCGGTCTGCACGCCAACATAAAGCGGCGCTGCCCCCATCGATTTCTTCCCGCCCACGCCCGCTAAGCAATTGCATATCGCGTCCATGGCGCTAAACCGGCGCCCATCGACCGAATAGAGTCAGAAACGGGGCTGATATGGCTGGCAACGAACCGAATGCGCGCCCGCGCGCGCCGCACTTGCAAGTGTATAAATGGGGCCCCGCGATGGCGGTCTCGATCCTTCATCGCGCCAGCGGCGACGGCCTGGCGATTGTCGGCGCAGGCCTGTTTCTGTGGTGGCTCGGGGCGATTGCGGCTGGACCCGAGGCTTATGCGTCGTTTGTTGCATGCATCTGGCATGATCCCAACCCCGAAATCAGCCTGTTTCACCAGATCACCAACATATTGGGCAAGGTCGTGCTGATCGGGCTGACCTGGGCCTTTTTCCAGCATCTGTTTTCGGGGCTGCGTCACCTCGTGCTCGACACCGGCGCGGGATATGAGCTCAAGACCAACAAGCTGTGGTCGATCGTCGTGATCGCCGCGGGCGTGTTCGCGACCGCCGCGACCTGGCTTTATATCATGGCGGGAGCACTCTGATGGGCGACGGCTCGCATCTCGGCAAGGTCCGCGGCCTTGGCTCGTCGGGGCATGGTTCGCACCACTGGCTGCAACAGCGTCTGACCGCGCTCGGCAATATCTTGCTTGTCGGTTTCCTGTTCGTGTCGCTGATACGGCTGCCGCTCGGAGATCATGGCGCGGTGCTGCGTTGGGCGGCGAACCCGATGGTCGCGCTCGCGCTGATCCTGATGGTGGTCAGCGTCTTCTGGCATCTGCGGCTCGGCCTCACCGTATTGCTCGAGGATTATGTCCATGGGCCGATGCGCTTGCTCGCGCTCGTCCTGCTCAATTTCTACGCCATCGGCGGCGCCGCCTACGGGATCTTTACGATCGCCCGCATCGCGCTGGCACCCGTCGTGGCCGGCCCGGGGGGCATGTGACATGACCGAAGCTTACAAGATCATCGACCATATCTATGACACCGTCGTCGTCGGCGCCGGGGGATCGGGCCTGCGCGCGACCATGGGCAGCGCCGAAGCGGGGCTGAAGACCGCGTGCATCACCAAGGTGTTCCCGACCCGCAGCCACACCGTTGCGGCGCAGGGCGGCATCGCCGCATCGCTGGGCAACAATTCGCCCGACCATTGGCAATGGCATATGTACGACACCGTCAAGGGTTCCGACTGGCTCGGCGACCAGGACGCGATCGAATATATGGTCCGCGAAGCACCGCAGGCGGTGTACGAGCTTGAACACGCCGGGGTGCCCTTCTCGCGCAATGCCGACGGCTCGATCTATCAGCGTCCGTTCGGTGGCCATATGCAGAATATGGGCGAAGGCCCGCCGGTCCAGCGCACCGCCGCCGCCGCCGACCGTACCGGCCACGCGATGCTCCATGCGCTCTATCAGCAGTCGCTGAAATATGACGCCGACTTCTTCGTCGAATATTTTGCGCTCGACCTGATCATGGAAAATGGCGAGTGCCGCGGCGTGATCGCGCTGTGCATGGACGACGGCAGCATCCACCGTTTCCGCTCGCAAGCCGTCGTGCTCGCGACCGGCGGCTACGGCCGCAGCTATTTCACCGCGACCTCGGCGCACACCTGCACCGGCGACGGCGGCGGCATGGTGCTGCGCGCCGGGCTGCCTTTGCAGGACATGGAGTTTGTTCAGTTTCACCCGACCGGCATTTACGGCGCCGGCGTGCTGATCACCGAAGGTGCGCGCGGCGAGGGCGGGTATCTGACCAATTCCGAGGGTGAGCGGTTCATGGAACGCTATGCCCCGTCTGCCAAGGATCTGGCGTCGCGCGACGTCGTGTCGCGCTCGATGGCGCTCGAAATTCGCGAAGGCCGCGGTGTCGGCCCGCACAAGGACCATATCTTCCTGCACCTCGACCATATCGACGCGGCGGTGCTGGCTGAGCGGCTGCCCGGCATTACCGAAAGCGGCAAGGTGTTCGCGGGGGTCGACCTGACGCGTCAGCCGCTGCCAGTCGTGCCGACGGTCCATTATAATATGGGTGGCATCCCGTGTAATTATCATGGCGAAGTCGTGACCTTGGGCAAGGACGGACCCGATACCGTCGTCCCCGGCCTGTTCGCGGTCGGTGAAGCGGCCTGTGTGTCCGTGCATGGCGCGAACCGCTTGGGCTCGAACAGCCTGATCGACCTCGTCGTCTTTGGCCGCGCGACCGGGCATCGCCTACGCGACATCATCAAGCCGGGTGCGGCGCAGCAGCCGCTGTCGACCGATAGCGCCGATCTGGCGCTCGGCCGTCTCGACCATTTCCGTCACGCCAAGGGCGGCTCGCCGACCGCGGAAATCCGCACCGAGATGCAGCGCGCCATGTCGGCGCACGCCGCGGTGTTCCGCACCGACGAACTGATGGCCGAGGGCAAGGAAAAGCTGACCAAGACCTACCAGCGGATGAACGACGTCGGCGTCACCGACCGCAGTCTGATCTGGAACACCGACCTGGTCGAAACGCTCGAGCTCGACAATCTGATCAGCCAGGCGACGGTCACGATGCATTCGGCGTATAACCGCAAGGAAAGCCGCGGCGCTCACGCACATGAGGATTTCCCGAACCGCGACGATGCGAACTGGATGAAGCACACGGTGGCATGGTTCGACGGATGGGGTGGCAAGGGCGGCGGCGTTCGCCTCGATTACCGCCCGGTTCACGAATATACGCTGTCGGACGATGTCGAATATATCAAGCCGAAGGCGCGGGTTTATTGAGGGAGCGGCGGGGTCGGAGTTCTGCGCGAAACCAAGTGCAGCAAGCTGACGCCAGGCGATCCTAATCTGTCAAATGGCGGACGGCATCGCGGCGCTCGTGCATCACGCGAACGACGTCGATCTTTTCGTCTTCGATCAGGAAGAAGATGAAGTGATGTCCGCTCCGCATCCGGCGTGGCCCCGGACAGGCTTCCCACTCTTCGGGATAGCGCAGACCGTTGATGGCGAGACGATCGATAACTTTTGGAATGTCACCGACGTAGCGAAGCGCCTGGTCGCGACCCCCTTGTTCGATGGTGTAGTCGGCGGCGTCTTCGATATCCACTTCCGCCTCGGGGTGCACGACGATGTTATGCATCGCCTTCGGGGCCGAACTTTCGTTCCATGAAAGCATCCCAGTCGAATGGCTGTGGGGGCCGCTGTCGATGCCTTTCTGAATTTCGCGCCGCAAAGCCTCGGCCCGGTCATCATAGGCGATATAGCGCCGCATCGCTTCGCGCACGACTTCGCTCGTCGTCGCAAATTCGCCCGATTCCACCTTGCGGCGTGCGAATTTGATGAAGGGTTCGCCGAGGGCGACCGATGTGTTTTTGCGAGCCCTGACGTCAAATTACCAAAATTCGGTACCAGCGGCTAGAACCAGCTTTCGATCGGGTTGATGTCCGAGAAGGGCCGATCGACGTCCTGGCCCATAATCCAAAGCTTCTGGCACGCAATGGCGAAAAAGATCAGCGCGACGGTCCACACGATGAAGGTCTTGCGCGCGATCCAGCGGCGTTCGGCTTCGGCGGCGGCGGCCCGCGCCTTGTAATCGATGCCGAGCTCGCCCTCGAACTCGGCAACCAGCTGCGCGCGACGGGTACGCGAGATATTCGCGATACTCGCGTTACTTTCATCAACCTTTGCGCGGCGAGTCGCCATTGTTGCACCCTGACCCAGATAGTCCTGCCGCCGGACATAAGGCACAGCCCCTGCGAAAGCGTTAACTTGAGGCAAATCAATCGGGCGCGATCGCGATGAGTTTGATCCGACCCGTCGCGCCACGCAGCAGGGTGAGGTCGCGGCGCGGGCGGCCCAGAGCGGCGGCGAGCAAAGCGAGCACGGCATGGTTCGCAGCGCCGTCGGCAGGCGGGGCGGTGACGCGCAGAAGGACGCTTTGACCGTCGATCTGCACATCGTCGCGCGCTGCGCCGGGCGTGACCCGCACCTCCAGCCTGCCGGTCGGCGCCGCGAGATCCCGCAGCGCCGCCGTCAGGACGGGATCGCGCCGATATTTCAGATCGTGACGACCAGCTTGCCGACCGCGCTGCGGTCGCCAAGCTTGGCGATCGCCTTGCCGCCGTCGGCGAGGGCGTAGGTGCCGGTGACGCGCGGCTTGATCTTGCCCTGTTCCCACAACTGGAACAGGCGCGCGACATGCGCACGGTTGCGCTCCGGCTCGCGCGCGACGAAGGCGCCCCAGAACACGCCCGCGACGTCGCAGCTTTTGAGCAAGGTCAGGTTGAGCGGCAGGCGCGGGATGCCCGCGGGGAAGCCCACGACGAGGTAGCGGCCTTCCCATGCGATCGAACGCAGCGCGGGCTCGGCATAATCACCGCCGACGGCGTCATAGATGACATTCGCGCCGCCCGGTCCGACCGCTTCCTTAAAGGTGTTCGCGAGTGCCTTGGACTGATCCTTGTCGAACGGCTGGCGGCCATAGATCACCACCTCATCCGCGCCCGCCTGCCGCGCGATTTCGGCCTTTTCTTCGCTTGAAACCCCGGCGACGACGCGCGCGCCGAACGCTTTGCCCAGTTCGACCGCGGCAATACCGACGCCGCCCGAGGCGCCGAGGACGAGCAAAGTCTCGCCTTCCTGAATGTGACCGCGATCGACCAGCGCGTGGATGCTGGTGCCATAGGTCATCAGCAGCGATGCGCCCTCGGCGAAGTCATGGCCTTCGGGCAGGTGATAGACGTTGTGGACGCCGACCGCGACGGCTTCGGACATGCCGCCATTGCCGCACCCGGCGATGACGCGGTCGCCGATCTTGAACCCGGTCACGCCTTCGCCGACTTCGGCGACGAGGCCCGCGACTTCGCCGCCGGGGGCAAAGGGGCGCGCGGGCTTGAACTGATATTTGTCCTCGATAATCAGCGTGTCGGGGAAATTGACCGCGCACGCCTTGACGTCGATGACGATCTGGTCAGCGCCTGCGGTCGGCCGTGGCAACTCACCGAGAACCAGCGTTTCGGGGCCGCCAGTGGCGGTCGACAAGAGAGCCTTCATCATCTTCTCCTTATGCCAGCGTCGGCGTTAGCCAAGGCTGGGTTTTTGCTATCATTTGTTCATGCGCGGCGATCGCCGCATCGCTTTTTTCGGTGAGTGAAATCTCGTCGAGCCCGTTCAGCAGACACATTTTTCGGAACGGGTCGATCTCGAAAGTAAAGCGGTCCTGGAACGGCGTCGTCACCGTCTGGGTGTCGAGATCGACATGGATCGGATCGGTCGCCGCGACTTCCATCAACCGGTCGATGGCCGATTGGGGAAGCACGACTGGCAGGATGCCGTTCTTGACCGCGTTGCCCGAGAAGATGTCGGAATAGCTGGGCGCGATCACGACACGGATACCGAGGTCACCGAGCGCCCACGCGGCATGCTCGCGGCTCGACCCGCAGCCGAAATTGTCGCCCGCGATCAGGATTGGGGCTTGCCTGTACTCGGGCTGGTCGAACAGATTGTTGGGGTCGGCACGCAGCGTTTCGAACGCACCCTTGCCCAGCCCTTCGCGGCTGATCGTCTTCAGCCATTTCGCCGGGATTATGACGTCGGTGTCGACATTCTTCAGCCCGAACGGGATGGCGCGGCCTTCGATTTTTTCGATCGGTGCCATGCTATTCGGCGGCCTGCGGGAAAGCAGGCAGCTTGCCGACGTCGCGCGGTTCATGCTGGATGATCACCGTCGCTTTCAGATTTTTGGCCAGCGCCTTGAAGCGGTCGAAAGACGCGAGCGTGTCGGCGCGGTTGGTGTTAAAGGTCGGCACGCCTTCGCTGTCGTAATTTTCCTGAAAATGCGCCTGATCCCCGGTCAGCAGCACCGTCCCCATTCCCGCCAGTCGCACCAGCAGCGTATGATGGCCCGGGGTATGCCCCGGCATGTCGAACATCACCACGCTGCCATCGCCGAAAACATCTTTGTCGCGCGCGACCGGATCGACCTTGCCGCCGCCGCTGATCCAATGCGCGAAAGGTGTCGGATCGACAAACGCGGGTGGAGGGCTCTGGGTCAGCAAGTCCCAGTCACTTTTGCCGATAAAAAGCTTCGCCGTGGGGAAATCGGGCAGCTGGGCGATATGGTCGAAATGGAAGTGGCTGACCCCGACGATGTCGATGTCCTCGGGCTTGAGGTCAAGCTCGGCGAGCTGCTCGACGAGGGTACGGGTCACTGACGCCGACATGTCGCCGTCTGCACTGAAGGCCGCGCCTTTCAGCGCAGACGGCAATCCCAGATCCCACAGCATCAGCTGGTCGCCGTGGCGAATGAGGTAACAACCGACCGTCAGGTCTCGGCTCTGCCCCGGATAGGCCTCGGTGTCCGAAAAGGCGTTGAGCCGGTTCACCCGCACCGTGCCGCAATCGAGGCGGGTCAGGCTGACCTTGGCCGCCGCAGGCTTGTCCTGCGCGATGGCGGGGGCGGCGAGTGCCAGTGCCGCTGCGGCTGATGCGATAGCTTTCCAGATCATGCTCTTGGCTCCCTCCGTCACGCGCTCAATCGATCAATTCCCGCACGTCGGTGAGCCGCCCGGTCACCGCCGCCGCCGCTGCCATCGCGGGGGAGACGAGGTGGGTGCGGCTGCCCGGCCCTTGACGGCCGACGAAATTGCGGTTGCTGGTGCTGGCGCAGCGTTCGCCCGCGGGTACCTTGTCTGGGTTCATGCCGAGGCACGCTGAGCAGCCCGGCTCGCGCCACTCCAGACCCGCGTCGGTGAAGATGCGGTCGAGCCCTTCGGCCTCGGCCTGTGCCTTCACCAGCCCCGATCCGGGGACCACGATTGCCCATTTGACGTTGGCCGCCTTGTGGCGACCTTTCAGCACGGCGGCGGCAGCGCGCAGATCTTCGATCCGGCTGTTGGTACAGCTGCCGATGAAGATATTCTCGATCGGTACGTCTTGCATCCGCGTACCGGGCTCCAACCCCATATAGGCGAGCGACTTGGCGACGGCGGCCTGTTTCGACGGGTCGGCAAAGCTGTCCGGCGCGGGGACGGTGCCGGTGATCGGCACGACATCCTCGGGGCTGGTGCCCCAGGTGACGCTGGGCGCGATTTCGGCGGCGTCGATGACGACGGTCTTGTCATAGGTCGCGCCCGGATCGGTCGCGAGGCTGGTCCAGTAAGCGATCGCGGCGTCCCAGTCGGCGCCCTTCGGCGCATAGGGACGACCCTTGAGATAGGCGAAGGTCGTTGTATCCGGCGCGATCAGCCCAGCGCGCGCGCCGCCCTCGATCGCCATGTTGCTGACCGTCAGGCGACCCTCGACGCTCAACGCGCGGATTGTGCTGCCGGTATATTCGATGACATGGCCGGTGCCGCCAGCGGCACCGATGGTGCCGGTGATGTGGAGAATGATGTCTTTCGCGGTGACGCCGGGACCGACCTCGCCCTCGACGCGCACTTCCATCGTTTTCGCAGGCTGGAGCAGCAAGGTCTGCGTCGCGAGCACATGCTCGACCTCGCTGGTTCCGATCCCGAATGCCAGCGCGCCGATGCCGCCGTGGCACGCGGTGTGGCTGTCGCCGCAGACGATCGTCGTTCCGGGCAGTGAAAAGCCCTGTTCGGGGCCGACGACATGGACGATGCCCTGCTCGGCGGCGGTGGCGTCGATGTAGCGGATGCCGAAATCGGGGGCATTGGTTTCGAGCGCGGCGAGCTGCGCCGCGCTTTCCACGTCGGCAATCGGCAGCCGGTTGCCCGCCGCATCCTTGCGCGCCGTCGTCGGCAGGTTGTGATCGGGTACCGCCAGCGTCAGGTCGGGGCGGCGCACCGTGCGCCCGCTCGCGCGCAGCCCGGCAAACGCCTGCGGACTGGTGACTTCATGGACGAGGTGGCGGTCGATGAAGATCAGGCAGGTACCGTCGGAGCGCTGTTCGACAACATGCGCGTCCCAGATTTTTTCATACAGTGTGCGGGGGCGAGTCATGCCGCTGCCTTAGATCAGCGGCACAACTTTGCAAGCTGGTGGCGATAAGAAACGCAATTTTCGGTCGTGACGGTTGCCGTTAATCCTTGGTAGCGATTTTGCCGTCACCCCGGCGAAGGGAGTGGCGTGACTGATTGGCCGCGCCTATATTCGCTCCATGTCGCTGCCCACCATCATCGCGCTCATTCTCGCCACTGTCCTCGCGATGGAGTTCGTCGCCTGGGCGAGCCACAAATATATCATGCATGGTTTCGGCTGGGCATGGCACCGTGACCATCATGAACCGCACGACAAGATGCTGGAAAAGAATGATCTGTTCGGGCTGTTCGGCGCGGCGCTCAGCATTTCGATGTTTGCGGTGGGCAGCCAGATGATCATGGGATCGGCGGCGTGGGAGCCGGGGACGTGGATCGGGCTGGGGGTGCTGTTTTATGGCATCATCTATACCGTCGTCCACGACGGACTGGTGCATCAACGTTATTTCCACTGGGTGCCGCGGCGCGGCTATGCCAAGCGGCTGGTGCAGGCGCACAAGCTGCACCATGCGACGATCGGCAAGGAAGGCGGGGTCAGTTTCGGCTTCGTCTTTGCGCGCGATCCAGCGAAGTTGAAGGTGGAGTTGAAGGTCCAGCGCGAGGCCGGGATTGCGGTCGTGCGTGAAGCTTTGAGCGATTAAATTTCGTCATTGCGAGAAGCGAAGCGACGCGGCAATCCACAGCCTGCGTCAACCGGCCTGGATTGCTTCGCTGCGCTCGCAATGACGAAGAAAATGGAGCTACCCCGTCCGGTAATCCGCCGTAATCGCCCCGCAGGCGCGCAATTCTTCCTCATGTCCGACCTCGCGCCAACTTTCGGCGAGCGCCTGCCGTTCCCAATCGAGCATCGCGGGGTGCGTGAGGATGTGGTCGACCCACGCCTGCCCGGCGCCGACGTCGAGGCCATAGGCGCGGATGCGAAACGCGACCGGGGCGAAGAAGGCGTCGACCGCGGTAAATTCCGGCCCGGCTAGCCAAGGGCCGCCGAATTTTGCCAGCCCCTCTTCGAACAATTCGCGGATCCGCGCGATGTTGGCTTTTAGCGCGTCGGACATCGGCTTCGGGGTGACGCGCACCCCGACATTCATCGTGCAATCGTTGCGCAGCGCCGCAAAGCCGCTGTGCATTTCGCACGCCGCGCACTGCGCCCAGGCGCGCGCGTCCGGCTCGGTCGGCCACACGCCGTCGTGCCGGTCACCGAGATACAGGGTGATGCCGAGCGAATCATAGATGGTGCGCCCCTTGTGGAGTAGCGCGGGAACCTGTCCGGTCGGCGAGAAGCTGCGGAAATCGTCGTAATTGGCAGGCTTGGTGAACGGCTCGATGCGGTCGCGAAACGCGATGCCAAGCGCGCTCATCAGCACCCATGGACGCAGCGACCAGCTCGAATAATTGCGGTTGGCAGTGATCAACTCGTACATGCTTCGCGCTCCTGTGCGACGATGGGGGAGGTGTAGGCGGGGTCGTGCGCGAAAGGCAGCGCGCTCCCCTCGCGCAGCGCCGCCAGTACGCTCGCGAAATCGCTGCGGGCGCGCCAGCCGAAGCGGCGCTCGGCGCGCGACGGGTCGTAAACGCGGTCGATCTTGTCAGGAAGCACCCAGCCCGCCGCTGCATAGAGCTCGGCGGCATCAGGGTGTGCGCGTGCGATGACCGCGCGGGCGTCGCGGGCAAGCTCCTCGGCATCGTCGCGCGCGAACGGCGGCGGCGCGGAGAGGATGAAGGTGTCGCAGCCGATCGTCGGCGCCGCCTCCAGGGCCGCGAGATGGGCGGCCGCAGCATCCTCGACGGCCAGACGGCGGTGGAGCATCTCGTTCGCCTTCAGGTTCGGACCGCTCGGTACCGCATGGGTGTCGTCATCCTCGGGAAAGAAGCGTCCGGTGCGCAGGATCGCCACGTTGATGCCATGTTCGCGGTAGACGAGGCGGCACGCCTGCTCGGCGGCGAGCTTGGTGATGCCATAGATGTTGCGCGGCTCCAGCGGACCGAAATCCTCGTCCATCCACCAGGCGCCGGTGTCGCCTGCGCCGGCCCGAACGTCGGCGCGCACCATCAGCGAGGTGGTCGAGGTGAACAGGAACCGATCGTTGCCCGCCGCAACCGCCGCCTCGATCAGGTTCAGCGTGCCGCTGACGTTGACGTCGATGAAGGCCTGGCGCGGATAGCGGACGATGTCGGGTTTGTGAAGCGCGCCGCTATGGATGATGACTTCGATGCCATGCTCGGCCATTGTCCGATCGATTAGCGCGCGGTCGGCAACGGTGCCGATCACCTGCGTCCAGACGCCGGGCACGACATCAAGGCCGGTGACCGTATGACCATATTGTCTGAGCAACGGAAAGAGATACCGGCCAAGCCAGCCGGACGATCCGGTAAGCAGCACGCGCATCAATGAGTCTCCTCTCGCTCTCGGACGCGCGCTTTAACCAAGCAGCGGTCCCGGGAGCAAGCGTCCCGCGCGTTACCCTTTCGCCGCGCCCGCAACCGGGGTGGGCGCCGCGGCCACGCCCGGCGCGGGCGGCAGCTCGCTGAGGTCGAGCCAGCCGGCGTCGGCGCGCTTGTGGTAGCTGTCGATCGCGGCAAACGGGATGCGGAAGGGGAAGCCCCAGTCGCTGTTCCACATCGCGACGACGCCCGTCCGCGTTGCGGGTTCGAAAATCATGGTCGCGCGATATCCCGAAACCGCGCCCGAATGGCCTTCGAGCCGGTGGCCGCTATAGCTGAAGCTGCGCCAACCGAGGCCATAGGATGCATCGCCCATCGCCTGACGCAAGTCGCCGCCATAGAGTTTTGCAGTGCCGACGCGGGGGCGGTGGGCGAGCTGCAACACCGATTGCGGTAGCACATCGGGGCGCGTCCCCATCATCGCCTGCATCCATTTGGCGAAATCGACGATGTCGCTTTCGACGCCCGCCGCCGCAGGAACACGCCAATAGGCCTCCTTGACGGGAAGGATATGGTGACCCCGGTGCGGTTTCGCCCAGTCATTCGCGCCGGTCAGCCGCTCCATCCCGAAACCGGCGCTGACCATGCCGAGCGGAAGGAAAAAGCGATCTTCGACGGCGTTGGAAAAGGGCTTGTCCGCCGCCGCCGTCAAAATTTCGGTCGCCGCGTCGAAAGCGATGTTCTGATAGGTGTGGCAGGTGCCGGGGTCGCATTGCAGCGGCGCGGCGGCGAGTCCGGTCCGGATCAGCGCGGGGTTCTGCCCTTCCTCCAGTCTGTCGTCATAGGCATTTTTGGTGAGGCCGGTGCGCTGGGCGAGGAGGTCATCGAGGGTCACCTGCGCTTCTGCGCCGCGCGGCAGGCGCAGCGATGTGGACCAGTCGGCGACGGGACGGTCCAGATCGAGCGTGCCGTCCTTGGCGAGCGCCGCCGCCATCACGCCGGTCGTGGTTTTAGAGACCGACGCCCAGCGGAACATCGTCTGCGCAGTGACCGGCGCACCGGTCGACACGTCGGTGACGCCATAAGCGCGCACGAAGCGCAATTCACCGTCCTCGACCACCGCCACCGCCAGTCCGGCCATTTCGGGCCGCTGCGCGAGGTCGGCGAGTTGCCGGTCGAGCGCACGATAGTCGATCCGGCCGCGCCATTGCGCGGGGGTGTCGGGCAGGTTTTCCGGCGCCATGATCGGGATGGGAACGCTGGCGAGCGGCTGGTTGCCGCCAAAGGCATGAATGCCGAACCAGCCCGAAACCCCCAGCGCGGCTATCGCGACAAGGAGAAGGACAACGCGCGGCATCGAAGCGGGATTGGACTGCGACCTCATAGTTGACGCCGTCTTAGCCGCGCCTGCCGCCGCCGTCACCCCCGGAGGCGTTAGGGAACCAGGTGGCGCCAGGCTTTGACGGTACCGATGGCGTAAACCGCGCCAAAAATCAGGACGATCAGCGACGACCAGATTGCGAATCTGTCCGTATATTGGCGGCTGGCAAAGTTCACCGGCACGAAGGCCAGCGCGCGGATAAGATAGATAGCGGTGATCGTCACCAATCCGGTGCGTAGCAGGGGCAGGCGGGGAAGAGTGCCCGCGCCCGAAAAGGCGTAAGCGGACCAGATCAGCAGGACCGCAGCGATGCACAGGGTGATGATCGTCGGTTGCCAGTCGCCCCGCGCCGCCGCCCGCGCCATGCCTTCGCCCGCGCCAAAGAAGCGATACCAGTCGGAGCCGCCAAAAATGCACGCGATATGGACCAAGGCCGCCGCGACCGACAACGCGCCGCCGATCATCAGCCAGGTAGAACCGGGGTTGGCGGCGACGCTAGTCATCGATTCAGGCAATATAATGCGCGGTAGTTTTTTCGGCGACCTCTTCTGCGGCTACCCCGGGGGCCAGTTCGATCAGCTTGAACGGGCTGGCGTGATCGTCGCGCCGGAACACCGCCAAGTCGGTGATAATCATGTCGACGACATTCTTGCCGGTCAGCGGCAGCGTGCATTCGGGGATGAATTTCGGGCTGCCGTCCTTGGCGTTGTGCTCCATCACGACGATGATCTTCTTGACCCCGGCGACGAGGTCCATTGCGCCGCCCATGCCCTTGATCATCTTGCCCGGGATCATCCAGTTGGCGATGTCGCCATTTTCGGCGATCTCCATCGCGCCCAGGACGGTCAGGTCGATATGGCCGCCGCGGATCATCGCGAAACTGTCCGACGAACTGAAATAGGCCGAATTGGGGACTTCGCTGATCGTCTGCTTGCCCGCATTGATCAGGTCGGCGTCCTCTTCGCCCTCAAACGGGAAGGGACCGATGCCCAGCATACCGTTCTCCGACTGGAGCGTCACCGTCATCCCGGCGGGGATATGGTTCGCAACCAAGGTCGGAATGCCGATCCCGAGATTGACGTAATAGCCGTCCTGCAGTTCCTTTGCGGCGCGCGCCGCCATGTCGTCGCGAGTCCAGGGCATTATTTCGGCTCCCAATTTTTGTCGGAGGGGAAGGTATCGTCCCAGCCCAGCTTTTCCCATGGGCCATAGACGGGGTTGGGGAACAGGAACCAGCCCTTGTCCCACAGCGCCGCGACGGTGGGGCCGTTGGCGAGCGCGGTGCGGGTTGCGGCGGGCAGATCCCTGAGGTTGAACTGCTGGCTGAAATCGCCGAGCTGGTCGCCGGCGAGGATGATGACGCAATATTTCGCCGCGATGGTCGCGCGGCGCATGTCCTTGCTCGACCCGGTGGCATCGTCGCCCATCAGGAACAAGGTCTCGCCATGCTTGAAGTCGCCGAGCCCGGCAGCGCGAAGAGTGTCTTCGCTGCCTTTGACATTGGTGGCGCTGCGGTTGGTGTTGGCGATGACGGTGATCCCGGCCGCGCGCAGCTTCCCGATCATCTCGACCGTGCCGGGCATCGCGAAGGCCTTGCCCGCGCCGGTCTTTTCCCACTGATCCCAGATTTTCGGATCGAAGGCGACGCCCTGCTGTGCGAACCAGCGCATCGGGCCGAGATTCCAGATCAGCGTTTCGTCGGCGTCAAACACTGCGGCGAAGGGCTTGTTGCCGCATGGTTCAAAACGCGGCGCGTCCATCGTCGCAACGGCGGCGAGGATGACGCTGTCGGTCGGGCGCTGCTTGATCCGTGCGAGGCCGTAGTCGGCGATGCGCGCATTGGTCGCGCGAACGGCGATAGCGGCCTCGGCCGAGCCGTAGAGATATTGCAGCGCGACGGGCGGTTTGGCGGCGTTCGCTGGTGCCGGTGCAGCAAGCGACGTTGCGATTTGGGCAGGTGCACTAGCGCAGCCCGAAAGTACCAATACCATCGCAAGAGTAAGCGACAAGCGAGGCATCAGTTCAATTCTCCACAGTTTGTGAGCGGAGCAGAAACCGTCTTTGGATCATCGCGCTCTGCATCCAACCCCAGCCAAATGCGATCGAGCATTTCGGACTCGCTGGTTCCGTTTGGTTGGGCGAAGGCTCTCGCTCCATGACGGACTGCATCGACCATCAACATTGCGCACATCTCTGGGGTAGCCCACCGTTCAGGTTGGATGATGCACGTGGCCGGGCCCTTGTTCTCCACCCACATTTGGACGACTTTGACCGAATTGTTGAAAAAGTCACAGTCGTCGACCAATAGCTCGTCCGCGATCCGCCCGGAAATGGGTGGCGAGTCCATTACGCCGCCTCGCGCGGGCGTGTCGTGCGGAACTCGATCTTCTTGTCATAGGGCGCGCCGATGATCATGCGCTTCACATAGATGCCAGGCAGGTGGATGGTGTCGGGGTCGAGGCTGCCGACGGGGACGATTTCCTCAACCTCGGCGACGCAGATCTTCGCCGCGGTCGCCATCGGTGCGTTAAAATTGCGCGCGGTCTTGCGGAAGATCAGGTTGCCGCTTTCGTCGGCTTTCCAGCCCTTGATGATCGCCAGGTCGGCGAAGATGCCGCGTTCGAGGATATAATCCTGGCCGTCGAAATTCTTGACTTCCTTGCCCTCGGCGACCGCGGTGCCGACGCCGGTCTTGGTGTAAAAGCCGGGAATGCCCGCGCCGCCGGCGCGGCAGCGTTCGGCGAGCGTGCCCTGCGGGCAGAATTCGACCTCGAGCTCCCCCGCCAGATATTGGCGCTCGAATTCCTTGTTCTCGCCGACATAGGAACTGATCATCTTCTTGACCTGCCGCGTGCGGAGCAGTTTGCCGAGCCCTTCGCCGTCGATCCCGGCGTTGTTGCTGGCGATCGTCAGGTCTTTGGTACCGGCATCGCGGATCGCGTCGATCAGTCGTTCGGGAATACCGCACAGGCCGAAACCGCCCGCGCAGATCTGCATGCCGTCAAAGAGCAGGCCTTCCAGCGCAGCGGTGGCGGTGGGATATTGCTTCTTCCCCATGGGACGGCTCTCCTGACTGTGATGGCGCGCGGATCTTGGCGCATTTAATTCATCAATTCTAATTGTTCTAATTTGTGATTATGCATAGGCAATGTCTATCAATCGCGTTGCGCTCTATCACCTCGAAACTTTGCTCTGGATAGACCGGTTGGGCACGTTTTCGGCCGCCGCCGAGCGGCTGAACACCACCCAGCCGACAGTCTCGGCGCGAATGCGCGAGCTGGAGCAGCGTCTGGGGACGGCGCTGTTTCGGCGCGACGGCCGCACCATGTCGCTCACCGCGGCGGGGCGCAAGCTGGTGCGCGATTGCGATCCGCTGCTGCGCGACATGCAATATGCTCTGCTCGGCAGCGGCGGTTATGGCGAAGCGAGCGGGGTGGTGCGGATCGGGGCGGGCGAGATCGCGGCAGCAAGCTGCCTGCCCGCCTTCGTCGCGGGGCTGAAGGCCGATATGCCCCATGTCGGGCTCGAGATCGAAATCGACCTGACCGCCAACCTGATCCAGCAGCTGTTGACCGGCCGCACCGACATCGCCTTTGCCGCCGGACCGATCGCGCATCCGGCACTCAAGACCAGCCCGATCGGCGAGGTCGAACTGGTGTGGCTGGCCAGTCCGGGCGTCGCGGGGGCGTTTGCGGATGGCTGCACCAGCTTGCCCGTTTGGTCGCTCGCCAGCCATTCGCCGATCCACGGCCGGATGCGCGAGGCGATCGCGGCGTCGCACATTGCGCAAAAGTCGCTCAACCTTTGCAACAATGCGCGCACGATGATCGACATCGCCAAAGCGGGCGGGGGAATCGGCATTTTCCCGCAGCCGATGGTGCGGGCCGAGGTGGCGAGCGGCGCGCTCGTCGAAATCGGGGGCATGCCTGCGCTCGAGCCAGTCGAATTTCAGGTCGCGATGCGCGTTGCGGATACCGAGCCGGTGCTGACGCAGATTTTTGCACGCGCGGCGCAGCTTGACATTGCCGAGGCGGGAAGCTGAGCGGGGGCGGAGGGTGTCGACCACAATCCGCCATCAAAAAAACCTCGTCATCCCGGCGAAGGCCGGGATCTCGCCGGTACGTAAATCCGAGAGGGTGAGATCCCGGCCTTCGCTGGGATGACGAATGGGAAACGGCAGCTCGCCACCCCTAAACCGTCATTCAGGGCGCAAGCGTAGGCCAATTGTCAGGCCAACGGCATCGCCAGCGCCGCCGAAAGGTCGACCAGCGCCTGCGCGCCGCTGGTCACCTTGATCGCGTGCATGCCCAGCTTCGCGGCGGGTTTGCAGTTGATGCCGAGGTCGTCGAGATAGATGCAGGCGGCGGGACCAACCCCGAGCGCTTCGCACATCATTTCATAAATTAGCGGATCGGGCTTGCGGACCCCGACCTTGCTCGATTCAATGACATGGTCGAAGCGCGCCATGATCGCGGCGACCTCTTCGGCCTTGGCGAAGCTGCGCGCCATGCCAGCGCCTTGGCCGCTGGGCACATTGTTGGTGATGCAGCCGATCGTGAAGCCCTTGGCTTTCAGCGTGTCGAGGGCTGCGACCATCGCCGGGCGCACCGCACCCGCCAGCACCGCGAGAACCGCTTCGCCTTCCAACTCATGGCCCAGCGCGCGTGCCTCGGCGGCGAACAAAGTGTCGAAGGTCGCGGCATCGATCTCGGCGCGCTCGAACTTCGCCCAGGCATTGCCGTCGGGGTCGGCGGCGTTGACGCGGCGCACGAAATCGCGCGGCAGCCCGCGCTCTTCCTCCAGCCGGTTGAACGCCTGGAACGGCGAAGACGTGATGACGCCGCCGAAATCGAAAATCACAGTGCTGTAGATCATGAAAGAAGGGGCAACCTTATTTGGGGGCGGGGCTGGCGATGCGCGTACCCGACCAGCTGGCGTCGTCGATGGTGAGATCGAGCCGATCGGGTGACCGCACCATGTCGAGCAGAAAAACATAAGGGCCGCTGGCGGCGAGGATTGCATCCATTGCCTTTTCGAGCGCAATGGTGACCGTTGGGATGCGCGCATAGGCGGATTTTATCTCGACCTTATTCGCGCCGACTCGGGTGACGGTGATCGTGACATTGTCGCGCGACGATCCGCGCGCGTCGGAAATGACGGCGCCATTGTAGGTGCCGGCGACGCGATCGGCGAGGTCGGCCTTGCGCGCGGGGGAGGCCTTGGGCGTCTCGGCCTGTGTGGTGGCAACCGGGAGCGACAGCGCGAGTGTCATGGCGACTATCAGGGTACGGAGCATGGATCTAACCTTTCCGGCGCGGCCCGACGGGATGTGCGCTCACCACCCTCATGGGACGACGACGATCCCCGTTCTGGGGTCGGCCTGTCCCGAAAGCATTTCCCGATAGGCGGCGAGCGCCGCGTCGCCGCCGCTGCGCTTATCGACCGATGCCAGCCGCGGGGCAATATCCATGAATGCCAGCCATGCTTCCGCGATCTTTTGCCCGAACACCGCGCCGCCCCAGTCGGAGATGCGTTTCTGGCTGCGGCCGGGGGCGAAAAAACCCTGGCGTTCGGGGCCGGGCAAGCCCTCGACATCGGCCTGCGCGTCCCAATGCGATTTGCCGACGATGATCGATGCGAGCAGCTGGCTGCCGAAATGACTGTGGACGACGCGCGTGACCGCGCCATTGCCCGCCATGTCGACCAGCGCAGCGGGGGTGGAGGCGTTGAGCGTCATGATCTGGTCATAGCTGATCACCCGGTCGTAGATGCCCTGCGCGGCGAGCGCATCGACATTGGCGGCGCTGGTCAGCCCGATCGTTTCAGGGCGGTCAGCGCGTTGCTTGAGCGCAAAGCCCAGCCCGATCGCTGTCTTGCTCGACGCGCTGGCGATCAAAATCTGCTGGACGCCATAATCGCCCTCATCATCGAACTGGTCCGCAATCAGCCAGCCGGTGAGGAACAGCGGGCGGAACACCGGCCAATATTCATGGTCGGCGGCGCGATAGTCGGCCAGTGCCTCGATCCGCTGATATTGATTGTAGATCGGCGGCAGCGTGGTGCGGCGCGGGGTGATGTCGGTGAAGCCTCCCGGTCCGGCCTTGCCGACGGTGAGCACAGCGTCACTCGCCATCGGATAATAGCCGTAGAAGCGGTCGCCGACCGATACGCCCTCTGCTGCGCTTTCGGTCACAATGGCAAAACCCCAGACGGGCAGACGGCCGGGTTCGCCCGGCTCAGCGAAGAAATCCCAATAGCCCAGATCATTGCCGAACAGCCCGGCGGGCTTGCCAAACACGGCATAGGTGATGTTGTTAGCGGTCATCGCATAGCTGTCGACATGGACGCGAACCTGTCCCGCTACGAGCGGCGTAGCGGGATCGCTAACCAACCGGGCTTGCGTGATATCGTCGCGATCGATGTCGATCGCCCAGCTTGTGTTACTCATTTCCGGACCCCTCCGATTGTCGTCCCGCTTTCGCGGGTTACGCCCTAGTCATACAGATACAGCCCGTGGTGACAATCACGCAGGGCGCACTATTCAGCCGACCGTCGTCCCGAACAGCGATCCGATCGCCATCGTCACCACCATCGCGACAGCGCCCCAGAATCCGACGCGCACGACGGCGCGCGCGATCGGCGCATTGCCTGCCCACGCGCCAAGCGCGCCTAGGATGGCGAGGAATATCAGCGACGCAGCGGAGACGATCCATGGCAGCGATGGGCCGGTGACGAGGAGCACGATCGCCAGCGGCAGAGCGGCCCCGACGGTAAAGCTAGCCGCTGATGCGGCCGCTGCCTGAATCGGGCGCGCCGCCAGTTCGCTGGTCAGGCCCAGTTCGTCGCGTAAATGGCTGTCCAGCGCATTATGTGCGGTGAGCTGCGCCGCAACCTGTTCTGCAAGCGGACGGTCGAGGCCGCGCTGCTGATAAATCTGGGTCAGCTCTTCGAGCTCCAGTTCGGGAACCGTGGCGAGCTCGCGCTTCTCCTTGGCAATATCAGCCTTTTCGGCATCGCCTTGGGAACTGACCGAAACATATTCGCCCGCGGCCATCGACATCGCCCCTGCGACGAGCCCGGCGGTGCCGGTGACAAGGATCGTTGAGGCTGATGTCCCGGCCGCCGCGACCCCGGCGATCAGGCTGGCGGTGGACACGATCCCGTCGTTGGCGCCCAGGATCGCTGCGCGCAGCCAGCCGATGCGGCTGGCGGCATGGGTTTCGCGGTGCATGGACGGCACTCCTACCAGAAACGGATAACGCCAAGCTGGTCGAACAGCTTTTCGTTTGAGACCAGCGCATATTGCTCGATCTGCGATTGAGCGATCAAGATGCGGTCGAACGGGTCGCGATGGTCGAACGGCAGCAAGCCCGCCAGACTGGCATGAGCAACCGAAATGGGGAGCTGGTCGAAGCCAAAACCCGCGATGACGGTTTCGAAGCGCTCGGCGAGTTCGTCGGCGCCGTCCAGCTTGCCAATCCGGAATTTGATCGCGACCTCGGTCGCGGAGACCGCGCTGATCCAGATCTGATTGTCGGGGTCTTCGATGGCGAACCTCACGGCATCAGGCAATTTCTCCGGTTCATTGGCGGCCCAGATCAGCGCGTGCGTATCGAGCAGCAGGTTCATTGCGCCTCTGGACTGTCTTCGCCGTTCCACAGCGCCAGATATTCTTCGGGCAGGGGGTCCCAAAAGCCAGCGTCGAGATCGATCGTGCCTTTCAGCGTGCCCAAAACGCGTTTCGGCTTGGTCACTTCCTTCACCGGCATCAGTTTCACCACCGGCTCCTTGCCGCGCGCGATCGTTACCTCTTCGCCCGCGAGGACGCGAGCAATCAGGCGCGACAGGTTGGTCTTCGCTTCGTGAATGGTAACGACGGTCATGCTGAAAAAATTAGCTAAGCTACTTAGCTAAGTCAATGCTATGGTTATACACGGCCCAAAGCCATCAGCGGGCGCGCTCTGACTTCAGCCCTGCTGCTGCGATCCCCGCGGCGGCGCAAGCGGCATCGTCAGCGGGCGCCTCGCCCGACGCGCCGACCCCACCGATGCGGGTGCGGCCGTCCGCCGAAAACACGGGAATTCCGCCCGCGACGGTGACGACATAGGCTGCTTCGGCGAAACCCGGTGTGCCTTTGACGGCCTCTTCCATGCCGCTGGTCGGAAAGCCCCAAGCTGCGACGGCGCGCGCCTTTTGCAACGAGAATTCCATGGCCCCATGGCCGTTGCCATCCATCCGCCACGCCGCGACGAGATGGCCTCCGGTGTCAACCACGGCAATCGCGTGGCTCTGTCCCTTCGCGCTTGCGTGCGCGGCGCAGCCCTTGACGATTACGTCCGCCATATTGGCGTCGAGCATCTGCGCGCTTGCGGGCGTCGCCGCGAGCATTACCGCGGTCCACAATATCTTCATCCTCGCCTCCCGATCGAGGCGCGGGGTCAGTGCTGCAGTTGCAGCCCTGGTCTGGCCCAGCGCGTTTTTACCAGCCGCCCCGTTCCCGACAGAGTGATATAGGCATCCTGCCGGTCGGGTCCGCCGAACGCGATGTTGGTGGTAAAGATGTCGTCGGTCGCGACAAATTCGACCAGCTGTCCATCCGGACCGACGACCGAAATTCCGCATTCGCCGATCGTCGCGACGCAGATATTGCCCGATGCCTCGACCGCCAGACTGTCAAAGAATTTATAGCCCGCGGGGCGATAGAGCGGGATGCCGGGGCCGCCGGGACCAGCGTCGGCGGCGACCTTGCCGGGGGCGATGATGTTGAACTTCATCAGGCGGCAGGTGTAGGTTTCGGCGGCATATAGCGCGTCGCCATCGGGCGACAGGCCGACGCCATTGGGGTTGTTCGAGGGGAAGATGACTTCCTCGATGAAACTGCCATCGGCCTTGGCGTAGAAGATGCCGACGATGTCGTGGCAGCGTTTGGCATAATCGACCTTGCCATGATCGGTGAACCAGAAGCCGCCATGGCCGTCGAACACGATGTCGTTGGGACCGCGCAGCACGACGCCATGATCGCCCGATTGATAGAGGATTTCGACCGCGCCGGTGTCGATGTCGATGCGCTCGATCCGGCCGCCTGAATAATCGTCGGCGATGCCGTGCGGCGCGAGGTAGCCATCCGATTCGACGTAGTTAAAGCCGCCGTTGTTGCAGCAATAGAGCTTGCCGTCGGGGCCGATCGCAAGGCCGTTGGGGCCGCCGCCGGGGGTCGCGATGACCTGCTTCTTGCCGCCGGGCCAGCAGCGCGTGATGCGCCCCGCCTCAATCTCGACGACGATGACGCTACCGTCGTTCATCACCACCGGGGCTTCGGGAAAGCGCAATCCATCGGCGATCAATTCGAACTCGGCCATTCTCGACTCCCTTGCTTGTCCACATTGGCTGTGCTTTGCGGCCATCATGCCCGTTCGTTCGCTGTTCGCCACAACTTTCTACGAAGCCGATATTGGCACGCCTGATCTGCTCGCAGAGCTGGAGGACAGCAGCCGGATGTTTGCCGAGGAAGATGGCGCGGGACGCGCGTGGAGCCGCGACCATGGCTACAAGGGCTATACCAGCTATGCTAGCCTGAACGACCTTCCCGAGCGCAATCCGGCGTTTCACGACCTCAAGCGCCTGCTCGACAAGGAGGTTAAGGCGTTTGCCAAGACGGCGCATTTCGACCTCGCCAAGCCGCTGAAGCTCGACAGTATGTGGGTCAATGTCCTGAAACCCGGCGGCACCCACAGCGGCCACATCCATCCGCACAGCATCGTGTCGGGCACCTACTATGTTGCGGTCCCCCTTGGATCGGGCGCGCTGAAACTCGAAGATCCGCGCCTCGCGATGCTGATGGCGGCGCCGGGACGCAGCGACGATGCGCCCGAACATCTGCTGCCCTTCGTCTATGCCGAGCCCGCGGCGGGGCGCGTGTTTTTGTGGGAAAGCTGGCTGCGCCACGAAGTGATGCCGCATAGCGGAAAGGGCGAGCGGATCAGCATCAGCTTTAACTATCGCTGAGCGCGACTATATCACCATCGTCATTGCGAGGAATGAACCGACGCGGCAATCCAAGAGCCCGCGTCAATCGCCCTGGATTGCTTCGCTTCGCTCGCAATGACGAGGCTCTAGAATGAAAGCTCCACCATGACCGCGACCTACGACGCCGACCTCCAGCTTTTCATCAACGGCGCCTGGCGGAGCGGTGAGGGGCGCGAAGCGCGGCCGGTGTATAACCCCGCGACCGCGGGTACGATCGCCGAACTGCCGGTCGCGACGGCCGCGGATCTCGACGAGGCGCTGGCGGCTGCGGCGCTTGGCTGGCCGGTGTGGCGGGCCAAGACCCCCGACGAGCGCGCTGCGCTGATGCGCAAGGCCGCGGGGCTCATCCGCGAGCGCGCCGACCATATCGCAACGCTGCTGACGCTCGAACAGGGCAAGCCGATCGCCGAGGCTCGCGGTGAAGTGCTGTCGGCGTCGTCGCTTCTCGAATATTTTGCCGAGGAAGGAAAGCGCGTCGAAGGCCGTATTGCGCCGCGTCCTGCCGGCCAGCGCGCGATGGTGCTGCGCCAGCCGGTCGGTCCGGTCGCGGCATTCAGCCCATGGAATTTCCCGGTCAATTTGATGGTCAAGAAAATCGCCCCCGCGCTCGCCGCGGGCTGCGTCGTGATCGCGAAAGCGCCCGAGGAAACGCCAGGCTGCACCAGTGCGATCATGCGCTGCCTGGCCGACGCGGGCATTCCCGGCGACGTCGTCCAGCTCGTTTACGGCAATCCCGACATGGTCAGCCGTCATCTGCTCGGCAGCGAGGTGATCCGCAAGGTCAGCTTCACGGGATCGACTGCGGTGGGCAAACATCTGATGAAACTCGCCGCCGATCGGGTGCAGCGGATCACGATGGAGCTTGGCGGCCATGCGCCGGTGCTGATCTTTGATGATTGCGATCTGGAGAGCACGCTCGACCGCGTCGTGATGCAGAAGTTCCGCAATGCCGGGCAGGTCTGCGTCTCGCCGACGCGCTTCTACGTTCAAGAGGGGATCTACGACGCCTTCGTGGCGGGGTTCGCCGAGCGGACGAAGAAGGTGAAGATCGGCAGCGGGCTCGACGCCGACACCCAGATGGGACCACTCGCCAATGCGCGCCGCGCGCCGGCGCTCGAGTCGATGATCGCCGACGCGACCGCCAAGGGTGCGCGCGTGATCGCGGGTGGCGCGGCGACGGGCGACGGCTATTTCTTCCAGCCGACCGCGCTTGCCGACGTGCCGATCGACGCCGATGCGATGAACAACGAACCCTTTGGTCCGATGGCGCTGATCCGCCCGTTCGGAACCGAGGATGAGGCTTTAGAGCAGGCGAACCGGCTGCCTTATGGCCTCGCGGCTTTTGCGTTCACCGAGAATGGCCGCCGCATCAACCGGATTGCCGATGGTATCGAGAGCGGGATGGTCGGGATCAACAGCTTCGTCATCTCGGCGAACGACATGCCGTTTGGCGGGATCAAGGAATCGGGCTTTGGCAGCGAGAGCGGGCCGGAGGGGCTGGATGGGTATCTCGTGACCAAGGCGGTGCATATCTATTGAGGGTGACGATCCTCCCCATGGCTTCGCCACGGGGAGGAGAATTCAATCCCGATCCAGCGCCACGAAATCCCTGCCCATCGGCGCCAGATGCGCGCCGCCGTCGACAAAGATCGTCTGCCCGGTCACCGCTTCTGCGCGGGCCAGATAGACGACGGCATCGGCAATCTGTCCGGGCGTCGGCAGCGCTCCGAGCAGCATCCGCCCCGCCAGCCGCTCGACCTGCGCCTCTGAATAGTCGTCGGTCGCCAGCGTCAGCCCCGGCGCAACGGCGTTGACGCGCGCGCGGCTGCCGAACGCTACTGCCAATGTCACGGTCGTCTGCCACAGCGCCGATTTCGACAGGCTGTAGGCGAGTTGGTCGGGTACCGGCTGCACGACGCGCTGGTCGACGATGTTGACGATCGCCGGACGTGCGCCCTCGCTGGCGGCGACAAGCGCTTTCGTCAGCATCACCGGCGCATGATGGTTTACCTGCATCATTTCCGCGAGCGCGACCGCCGACAGTTCGGCCCATTCGCCCTCGGCGAACAGCGCGGCGTTGTTGACGAGCAGATCGGGCGCGCGGCCGAATTTTGCGATCACCGCGGGGATCAGCGCATCGACCGCAGTGGGATCGGACAGGTCGGCGGCGAAGCGATGGCTGAGTGTTCCGGTCTCGGCAAGCGCGTCGGCGAGCACCGGATCGGCATTACCCGGGCTGCGCTTGTGGATCGCCAGCGCATAGCCTTCGCGCGCCAGCCGCGCCGAAATCGCGGCGCCGACGCGGTGGAGGCCACCCGTGACCAGCGCCAGCTTTTGCGTCACTTGCGCGCCCGCCGCATCGTGATGCCAATCTCTTCGCCGTCCTCGGCGATCGCGAGCTTGACGATCTTCACCTCGGCCTCTTCGACCTTGTCGTCCTGTAGGAACAAAGTGTCGATGATGTGGTCGGCGACGCTTTCGATCAGCACGAAATGGACATCCTTGGGGATGCCCTCGGTCGCCGCAAATTTCAGGTGCATGTAATTTTTGGAGGCGCTGAGCGGGGTCGTGGGATCGTAATGACCGGCCATGCTCAGCCGCGCCCGCACGCCGATGCGCAGCGGCTGCGGCAGGTGGGTTTCTTCGGAGTAAATGCCGGTCAGCACCTGGGTAATCAGCCCGTCCACCTCCAGCCACAATGTATCGGTCACAAGAAATCCTGTTCCTGCCGCGGCGACATTCACCTTTGCAATGTCGACCTCGGACCCTAAAGCGCCGCCGCATTAGCGAAAGGACGCGCGTTGGTCGAGTTACTTCCATTGTCGGACATCGAACCGCAGGCGGTCGAGGAACTCCTCGACGCCGCTTTCGGGGCCGATCGCTTTGGACGAACCGCCTATCGCATCCGTGCTGGTGCAGATGCGGTCCCGGCGCTCAGCTTTGCGCTGGTCGATAATGGCGCGCTGATCGGCACCATCCAGTGCTGGCCGGTCGCGCATCGCGCGGTCGATGGTGCTGCGACGCCGCTGGTGATGGTCGGCCCGGTCGCGGTGCGCCCCGATCTCCAGCGTGGAGGTCACGGTCGGGTGTTGATGGCGCATATGTTGGATGCGGCGGAAAGCGAGGCCGATGGCGCGCTGATGATGATTGGCGATCCCGAATATTATGGGCGATTCTTCGGCTTTGACGCTGACGCGACGGGAGCGTGGGATTTGCCGGGGCCGTTCGAGCAGCGGCGTTTGCTGGCGCGCGCGGTGAATCGGCATGACCTGCCGACCGGCGCGGGGATGATCGGGCCGCGTTAGGCCCCGTGCCCCGGCGAAGGAAGGGGCCCATCACCTGATTTTTCGCGCTGGCCAACCGCTGGATCGGGGACGCATAGGGTCGATGATGGGCCACTGCCTTCGCAGGGGGCACGGCTCAGTAGTCAGATCTACGCTGCGACTTGCACGATCCGTTGGCCCCCCTATGTCGGTTGCCATGGTCACCCCGGCGCCTTCACTCCCCAAAGACTTCTCGCAGCTCTCGCTCACCGAAGCTGCCGAACTGCTCGCGGCGCGCAAGCTGCCGCCGGTTGACCAATGGCACCCGGAGCGCAGCGGCGACAGCTTTATGGAAATCCGCGCCGACGGCAGCTGGTATCATGAGGGCGGGCGGATCAACCGGCCCGCGATGGTGAAGCTGTTCTCGACGATCCTGCGCCGTGAAGCCGATGGCAGCCATGTCCTCGTCACCCCCGCCGAACGGCTCAGCATCGCGGTCGAGGACACGCCGTTTCGCGCCGTAGAAATGAAGAGCGAGGGCGAAGGCGCGGCGCGCCAGCTCGTCTTCCGGCTGGACACCGACGACCTCGTTATGGCCGGACCCGATCATCTGCTAACGTTCGGAAGCGATCCCGACAGCCCCGACCCGCGGCTGCATGTCCGCGGCGCCATCGGCAACAGGCTCGAGGCACGGATCGATCGCGCGCTTTATTACGAAATCGTCGAGATGGCGCTCGCCGACCAAAGTGATCCCCCCGCGATCTGGTCGAACGGTGCACGATTTCCGCTGGTCGATCGCTGATGCTGTCGACGAAGCTGCGCGCCGCGCTTAATAATCTGCTACCCGATGCGGGGGAGGATGAGGCGTATCTGGGCACGCCGACCTTGCGCGATGCCGCGGTGCTGATCGCCTTTACCGACCGCCCCGACCCTGGCGTCATCCTGACCCAGCGCCCGCAATGGCTGCGCAGCCACGCGGGGCAGGTCGCTTTTCCGGGTGGCAAGGTCGACCCCGACGACCGCGATGCGATTGATGCGGCGCTGCGCGAGGCCGAGGAGGAGATCGGCCTCAGCCCGCGCGACGTGATGGTCGCGGGGGTGACCGAACCCTATCGGTCAGGTAGCGGCTACATCATCACCCCGGTGCTGGGCGTCATCCCGCCTGACCTGCCGCTCGACCCCAATCCCGACGAGGTTGAAGACTGGTTCGAAGTGCCGCTCGACATATTGTTTGATCCCGCCAATTATGCGCGCCAGCAGGCGCATTGGCAGGGTCAGGACCGGCATTATTACGACATGGACTGGCAAGGACGGCGGATTTGGGGCGTGACGGCGGGGATCATCATCAATCTGGCGCGGCGGATGCCGGCGGGCTGGCACCGGTGAGCGTGCTGCCCGATGCTGAATGGCGGGTGCGGCCGGGGCTGCGCCGCATCGTCGCGGCGCTCGGCAGCGATGGCGGGGCGGTGAAGATCGTCGGCGGCGCGGTGCGCGACACGCTGTTGGCGCTGCCGGTGACCGACATCGACCTGGCGACGCCATTGTTGCCGGACGAGGTGACGCGGCGGCTGGAGACGGCGGATATCAAGGTGATTCCGACTGGCATTGCGCATGGCACCGTCACCGCGGTCGCGAGCGGCGATCATCACGAGATCACGACGCTGCGCCACGATGTCGAAACCGACGGCCGCCGCGCGATGGTCGCTTTCGCCAGCGAGTGGCACGACGATGCGGCGCGGCGCGATTTCACGATCAACGCGCTCTATGCCGATCCCGAAACCGGGACAGTCGACGACTATTTCGGCGGCATTGCCGATCTGCACAGTGGCTGCGTGCGCTTTATCGGCGATGCCGCAACGCGGATCGCCGAGGATCATCTGCGCATCCTGCGTTACTATCGCTTTGCGGCGCGCTTCGGGCGCGGCGATCTTGATGCGGCCAGCCACGCCGCGGTGGTGACCGCGCGCCAGTCGCTCAAAAGCCTGTCGCGCGAACGCATCGCCGACGAGCTGATGAAGATTTTGACCCTGTCGGATCCGAGTGCGATTGTTGGCCAGATGGCGGCCGACGGCATTTTTGCGGTGGTCCTGCCCGAACTCGATCCGGATTTTGCCGTCACGCTCGACTGCCTGCTCGCCAACGAAGCCGCGGCCGGGGCCGATGTGGCGGCGCACCGCCGTCTTGCGGCGCTACTCCCCGCCGATCGCGCGATTGCCGAGCACGTGGCGAGCCGCCTGCGGCTATCGACGCGGCAGCGCAAATATCTAAGCGCCGTGGCCGAGCATCGCGGCGACGTCGCGCGGCCGATCCGGCAGCTTGCGCATGCGATCGGGGTCGAGGCGGCACGCGACGTGCATCTGATCGCGGGGGACGCCGCCGCGGTGCGCGATCTGACGGGATGGGCAGTGCCGCAGCTGCCAGTCAAAGGCGGCGACATCGTCGCGCGCGGGATTGCGGTCGGGCCAGAGGTCGCGCGCATCCTGAAGGATATCGAGGCGGCGTGGGTGGCCGAAGATTTTCCCGATGCGGCGCGCGTCGTGGAACTCGTCAATCAGAAGATCGGGCGCACCAGCGACTGACGCCAGAAATCGAGCGCCGCGGCGCCTTCCAGCGGCCGCGCAAACAAATAGCCCTGCCCGAAATCGCAGCCGAGCGCCGACAGCAGGCGTGCCTGATCGGTGGTCTCGACCCCCTCGGCGGTGGTCTTCATTCCCAGCACTTCGGCCAGGCTCTGGATCGTGCGGACGATCGCCACCTTGTCGCGGTCGTCGACCATATGCTCGACAAAGCTGCGGTCGATCTTGAGCACGTCGAGCGGCAGACGCTGGAGATAAGCCAAGTTCGAATAGCCGGTGCCGAAATCGTCCATCGCAACGCGCGCGTCGAGCGCCTTCAACTCGCTGAGCACCAACAGCGCGAGATCGGGGTCGCCGATGATTGCGCTTTCGGTGAGCTCGATCATCAGCCGCTCGCCGCCGATCTTGTGCTTTTCGAGCGCGCCCCGCACCACCGCCGCGACATCGTCGCGCAGCAGCTGGATCGCTGAGACATTGACCGAGACATAGCAATCGACCGTCTCGCCGCCATTTTGTTTGTCCCAGTCGGCGAGCACCGCCGCCGCCTTGCCGATCGCCCATTGGCCGAGCGGGACGATCAGCCCCGAATCCTCGGCGATCGGGATGAATTCGCTCGGCGAAATCGCATGCCCGTCCTGTTTGTCCCAGCGCGCGAGCGCTTCGAAACCGGCGACCTTGCCGGTCGCAAGCTCGATCAGCGGCTGAAAAGCCAGGTGGAGCCGGTCGTCCTCGATCGCATTGCGCAATTCGGTTTCGAGCCCGAAACGATTGTCCGACAGCATTGCCGATTCGGGTTCGTAGATTTCGATGCGATCGGTCTGTTTGGCGCGTTTCAGCGCGATCTGGGCGTGGCGGATCTGGTCGGCGACGTCGATTTCGGTCGCGGGCTGGATCGCGCAGCCGAGCGCGCAATCGACGCTGACCTTCAGGTCGCCGATGCGGAAAGGATGATCGAAACAGCCGCGGATACGCCGCGCCATTTCGCGCACATCGGCGCGGCCACCCGCGACGCGGGTCGAAATGGCGAATTCATCGCCGCCGGTGCGGGCCAAAATGTCGCCGCTGCGCAAGGATGATTTCAGCCGTCGCGCGACGGTTATAATCAGCTCGTCGCCCGCCATCGGGCCGATATGTTCGTTGATGCGGCTGAAGCGCGCGAGGTCGAGCAGGAGGACGGCATGGTCGGCGCCGATGCCGTCGGTGACGCCGCGCTGTTCGACCATTTCTTCGAACCCGGCGCGATTGGGCAGGCCGGTCAGGCTGTCAGACACCAGTTCACGGCGCAGGTTGCGCTCGGTCATCATTTCCTGGGTGCGGTCGATCAGTGTCAAAAGGAATAGGCTTTCGTCGCCCGTTTCGGTGGGCAGCGGCCCGATCGATCCGCGCAGGTCGCGCGCCGCGACGCCGTCGCCCAGCTGGCAGCTGAATTCCTGCGTGTCATCGGGAGATTGCGCCGCGCGTTCGACGGCACGCAAGAGCTGGATCGGGGCGTCGGCGCCGGCGGGCGACAGACGCAACCGGTCGAATGCAGCATTGCTTGCGTGCAGGCGAAAATTGCCGCGCGCGAGCGGGCGGATCAGTGCCGCTGGCACCGGGAGCGCGTCGATCCAGCCGACAAACAACAAGGGCCGGTCTTCACCGGTTCGATCAAGTGGCATAACAGTGGGTTTTGTGCGACCTTTCCCCATTGGCATATGCTTATGGGGCGGGAGGTAAAGAAGCTATTTACGGCAAAGGGAAAATGCGGTCAGACAAAGCGATTGTTCCGCGGAAAGCCGGTTGGCGGCATCCGCCCCGCCGCGCCGCGCGCGACGCGCCAAGGCGCCAGATCGGTTTCGGTCCGCGTCCGCCCCGTTTCGCCGCCCATTGCCCAGCTTAGCCCGTCGGCAAAGGCAAAGCTGACTGCATCGGACAGGCCTCCGTCGCGATAGCGTTGCAGCATGACCCCCTGACCCCTCGCCATCACCGGCACTTCGCTGATCGGGAAGACCACGAGCTTGCGATTTTCGCCCACCACCGCGACGCTGTCGTCACTGACGACGATCGAGCGGACGACCGCCAGCTGCGCGCCGGTCTTAAGGTTGACGACGTTGCGCCCCTTGCGCGTCTCGGCGACCACCTCTGCCATTTGCGCGATGAAACCATGGCCGCTTGTCGAGGCGAGCAGCAGGCGACCGTCGGCGCTCGCCGGGATCATCGCGACGACCTTTGCCTCCGGGTCGATGTCGACCATCAGCCGCAGCGGCTCGCCAAAGCCGCGCCCGCCGGGCAGCTTGTCGGCGCCGATGGTGAAGAAACGCCCGTCGCTCGCCGCGATCAGCAGTTTGTCGGTGGTTTGCGCGTGCGCGGCGAACAGCAGTTCGTCGCCTTCCTTGAACTTAAATTCCGCCCATTGATTGGCCGCGACATGGCCGCGCTGGGCGCGGATCCAGCCGCGTTTCGAAAGGATGACTGTCACCGGCTCCTTCTCGATCATCGCGTCGAGCGGAATGTCGCGCGCCGGGGCAGCTTCGGCGATCGTCGTGCGGCGCGCACCGAGCAGCGTGTCGAGCCCGTAAACGGTGCGCAGCTTTTCCAGATCCTTGCGCAGCCGGGTGCGCTGGCGTTGCGGGCTTTCGACCAGTTTGACCAGCTCTTCGCGCTCGGCGGTGAGGTCCGCCTGCTCGCGCTTGAGCTCCATCTCCTCGAGCTTGCGGAGGCTCCGCAGCCGCATGTTGAGGATCGCCTCGGCCTGCCGATCGGTCAGGATGAATTCTTCGATCATCACCGGCTTGGGCTCATCTTCGGTGCGGATGATCTCGATGATCCGGTCGAGGTTGAGGAAGGCGATGATATAGCCCGCAACTAGCTCCAGCCGGTCGTCGATCTTCGCGATCCGATGCTGCGCGCGGCGGACCAGCACGACGATCTGGTGCTGGAGCCATTCGGTGAGCAGCTGGTGCAGCCCCATCACCTTCGGCGTCCGTGTTGCGTCGAGGACGTTGAGATTGAGCGCGAAGCGGCTTTCGAGATCGGTGAGCCGGTACAGGCTTTCCTTCAGAATATCGGGGTCGACGTTCCTGCTCTTGGGTTCGATGACGATGCGCAGATCCTCGGCGCTTTCGTCACGAACATCTTCCAGGATCGGCAATTTCTTGTCGGCGATCAGCTGTGCGATCTGTTCGATCAGCTTGCCCTTGGCGACCCCATAGGGAATCTCGCTGATCACCAGCTGCCAGGTGCCGCCAGGCAGTTTCTCGATCCCGCTGTCCTCCCAAGCGCCGTCGGTCTTGCCGGTCGAAAAGCGCGCGCGGACGCGGAAGCCACCGCGACCGGTAGCATAGGCGTGGGCGATCGTCTCGGCGCTGTCGACGACGATGCCGCCGGTCGGAAAATCGGGGCCCTTGACATGCGCGAGCAGTTCGGACAGCTCGGCCTGCGGGTTTTCGATCAGCAGCAGCGCGGCGCCGATTACCTCGGCAGCATTGTGCGGCGGGATATTCGTCGCCATGCCGACCGCGATCCCGCTGGCGCCATTGGCGAGCAGGTTGGGGAACAGCCCCGGCATGATTTCGGGCTCTTCATCCTCTCCATTATAGGTCGGCTTGAAATCGACGGTGCCCTCGTCGAGCCCCTGCATCAGGTCGACCGCGACGCGCGTCAGCCGCGCTTCGGTGTAACGATAGGCAGCGGCGTTATCGCCGTCGATATTGCCGAAATTGCCTTGGCCGTCGACGAGCGGATATCGGAGCGAGAAATCCTGCGCGAGGCGGACCATCGCATCATAGACCGCGACATCGCCGTGCGGGTGGAATTTACCGATCACGTCGCCCACGACGCGCGCGGATTTCTTGTAACCCTGCGATGGATCGAGCCGCATCGCGCGCATCGCCCACAGAAGGCGGCGGTGGACGGGCTTCAACCCGTCACGCAGATCGGGCAGCGATCGCGCGGTGATCGTCGATAGCGCATAGACCAGATAGCGCTCGGACAGCGCGCTGCCGAACGGCGTGTCGGTCATGCCGGGGACGGGTTCTGGACTGTCGGGATCGTCGGTGGTGGTCGCCATGGTCGCGGCGCGATAGCAAGGCTGGCGCGCCAACGCAAAGCCTTGCGTTCGCGCCCGGCAACACTAGCTTGTCCGATCAATCGCAAGAGGGGCGACATCTTGAACGAAACCACTGGCGCCGTTCGAAAAAACATCTGGTCCCGCGCGAAAGACATGGCGCAAAAGTCGCCGCCCGAACGCAATCGCTACGTCGATTTCCTACGCGCACTGTCGATCCTGGCGGTCGTCGTCGGGCATTGGCTCGTCGCTTCGCCCTATATGAAGGACGGTGCGGTCGAGGGTGGGCATCTGCTCGGTATCTTGCCGTGGACGCAGTGGCTGACCTGGGGGTTTCAGGTGATGCCGCTGTTCTTCCTTGTCGGCGGTTTTTCGAACGGCATGTCGTGGGCCGCGACGCGGCGCAAGGGTGGCAGCTACGCCAGCTGGTACAGCGGGCGTTTGCAGCGGCTGATCAACCCGGTGCTGCCGCTGTTCCTGATCTGGACGCTGGTCGCGATGTTCGGGACTTTGCTGGGGATCGAACGCTCCGTGGTCGCAATGGCGGCGCAGCTCGCGCTGATCCCGGTGTGGTTCCTCGCGGTTTATCTGATGGTCGCGGCGGTCGTGCCGCTGACGTGGATGGCGTGGCGGCGGTTCGGCTTCGCGTCTTTCTGGATGCTCGTCGCGGGGGCGGTGCTGATCGATGTCGCGGTTCTGCGCTTCGACGTGCCGTATGTCAATTTCCTCAACTTCGCTTTCGTGTGGCTGGCGATCCACCAGCTGGGTTTTGCGTGGAGCGAGGGACGGCTGGCGCCGAATAATGCGCTATGGTGGGGAGTCGGCGGATTGGCCGCGCTCGGCCTGCTCGTCGGTCTTGGCCCCTATCCGGTGGCGATGATCGGGGTGCCGGGGGAGGGGCTCAGCAATTCGATGCCGCCGACGCTCGCGCTGCTCGCGCTCGGCATCGCGCAAAGCGGCTTCGCGCTGGCGCTCCAACCCGCGGGGCGGCGGATGCTCGACGGGATTCGCATCTGGACCTCTGTGGTGTTCGTCAACGGCATGATCATGACGATCTATCTTTGGCACCTCACCGCGTTCGTCCTTGTCATGATCGCGGCGTGGCTGCTTGGCGGCATCGGGCTCGACGTGCCGCCGGGCAGTGCCGCGTGGTGGCTCGCGCGGCCGATTTGGTTTGCGCTCTATATCGCGGCGCTGTTTCCGCTGATCATGGCATTTGCCCGCTACGAGCGTGCGAGCGGCAGCGACAAGGCGGTTGCGCACTGGCGTCTAATCGTCGGGCTCCTACTCATCTGCGCCGGGCTCGGCGCGACCGCGGCGATCAGCATTGCGAGCCCCGAAGGCGTCACCGGAGTGAGGCTATGGCTGGTTGCGCTGCCGTTCGTCGGGGCGGCGGTTGCGCAGTTTGGACCGGTGCATCGGCTGGCGCGGTCGGGGTGAGGGTTGGTTTTTTAGGGTAGCGGACGCTTGCCAGCATCTTCATCGCGGGCTTGATCCGGGATCCACGACGGCAGTGCGGTTTTGGATCCCGGATCAAGTCCGCGATGACGATGAGGAGAAAATCCTCCCTGTCGCGCAGCGAAGCGAGGGGTGGAGGGGCAGCGACGTTTGCGCAATTGCCCCTGCGTCAGCGCTTCGCGCTGCCACTTCCCCACGGCTGCGCCATAGGGAGGAGCAATGGTCGCAAGCCGTCGTGCGCTGCACTTTTCAGGTCCGGCCTGTCGGCTCAGCGGCCGCTAATCCGCATAAGCCTTCACCAGATCGAACATATAGTCGCGCCCGACATACACCGACTTGACCTCCATCCGCTCGTTCAGGCCGTGCGCACCGTTGCCGTCGGGGTCGCCCCACATGCCCGGGATGCCATAGGTCGGGATGCCGACCGCGCCCAGGAAGGTCGCGTCGGTATAGCCGTTCGCTATCGACGGGATGACCTTCAGCCCCGGCCAATATTTGGCGACCAGCATTTCCATCGGGCCGATGATCTTGGGATCGAGCGGGGGGGCGGGCGGGGCGGGGCGTTTGGGGGGCAGCTGGGTGATGGTGACGCCGGGGTCGCCGATCACCGTCGCCAGTTCGTCCCTGATCGATTCGATGCTGTGGCCCGGAAAGATGCGGCAGTTGATGTTGGCACCGGCGCGCTGCGGCAGCGCGTTGGCGGCGTGACCGCCATCGAGCAAGGTCGCGACGCAGGTGGTGCGTAAATTGCTGTGCAGGAACGGATCCTTGTTGACGATCGCTTCGGCATCCTTGTCGGCGTTGTTCTTGGCCAACGCGACCATCGCGTTACCGATCGCATCGCCGCGCACCGCGCCCGCCTGGGCAAAATAGCGCCGCGTCGTTGCGGTCATTTCAAGCGGAAAGCGATAGTCCTCGATCTTCGTTACCGCGCGCGCCAGTTGATAGATCGCGTTGTCAGGCACCGGCGCCGAGCTGTGACCGCCGGAGTTGCGGGTCTCGAGGCGGAAGTTGGCGAAGGTCTTTTCGCCGACCTGCACCGACTGGCCGATCACCTTGCCCTTGCCGTCGCTATCACCGCCGCCGCCTTCATTGAGCGCAAATTCGGCGTCGATAAGGTCGCGTTTGTTCGCCGCCAGCCATTCGATGCCGTTGAAAGCGCCATTGGTTTCCTCGCCGCATGTCAGCGCCATCTTGACGGTGCGTTTGGGCTTATAGCCCTGCTGCTGGAACCGGATCAGCGTGTCGACCCACACCGCCGCCTGCGATTTGATGTCGGCGGTGCCGCGGCCGTAAAAATAGCCATTTTCCTCGACCATCACGAACGGGTCTCGCTCCCAATCCTCGCGCTTCGCCTCGACCACGTCGATATGCGCGATCAGCAGGATCGGTTTCACGGTTTTCGAGGTGCCGGGATAGACGGCGACAAGCCCGCCTTCCTTGGGCTTTTCGGGGATCGCGAACAGGGTCAGCTGGCTGTCGGGAATCCCCGCCGCCCGCAATCGCGTCGCCATGCGCTCGGCGGCCAGCGTGCAGCTCCCCGACGACAGCGTCGTGTTCGTTTCGACCAGTTCCTTGTAAATCTCGCGAAACGCCAGCTGGTCGGGGCGCGGCGCCGGATCGGCGGCGGGCGCGGGCGTGGTGACCGCCAGTGTGGACAGCAGCAAAGACGCCAGCATTTTCATCGAATTTCCCTCCGCTTATCGTCTTGCGAAGGGAGCAGAAAGCGCTGCGGGCCGCAACCCGTCATCGCCCCCCTTGCGAAGCCCCGCGCTTTCGCGCAAGCCGTGCGACGGGTAGAGGAGACGGCGTGACGACGATTAGCGATGTTCCACCGGGGCCGGTGGCGCGGATGGTGCGGCGATTGCTGCTGGCGATGTACCGGGCGCGCGGCTGGCGAGCTTTGGGACAGGTGCCCGAACCGCGGCGTTTCATCCTGATCGCGGCGCCGCACACCAGCAACTGGGACTTCGTCAATTTCCTTGGGCTCACCGCCGACTTGGGGTTGCGCGCGCATTTCATGGGCAAATTGTCGCTGTTCCGCTGGCCGCTCGGCGGTTTCATGAAACAGATGGGCGGCGTGCCGGTCGATCGCCGCGGCGGCGGCAATGTGGTCGAGCAGATGGTCGCCGAGTTCGCGCGCCGCGCCGAATTCATGCTGACCGTCGCACCCGAGGGGACGCGCGGCAAAACCACGAAATGGCGCACCGGATTTTATCAGATCGCGCTGGCGGCCAGGGTGCCGATGGTCGTCGGCTTCATGGATTATGGGACGAAGACCGGCGGGCTCGGCCCGCTGATCTGGCCCAGCGGCGATTTTCGCGCGGATATGATGAAGGTGCTCGAGGTGTATCGTACCTGCATCCCGAAAATCCCCGAGCGCGCGGTGCGCTCGATCGACGATATTGTCGGCGACGACGGCCGGGACGAGATGGAGATGCGCGCATGACCGACCTGCTGATGCTGCTGGCGCTCAATTTCGCCGGATTGCTGGGGGTGATCCTGATCCTGTGGGCGATTTCGGTGGCGATCCGCGACGTGTCGTTCATTGACGCCTTCTGGGCGTTTGGCATGGTGCTGCTCGCATGGGGCGCGGCATGGCAGGCAGGATCGGACGCGTTGCACGCCAAGCTGCTGCTCGGGCTGACCAGCCTGTGGGGGCTGCGGCTCGCGATCCATCTGGGGCTGCGCTGGATCAAGCATGGCGAAGATCCGCGCTACGCAAAAATCCTGTTGCGGACGATGGAAACGAAGAAATGGAGCTGGGGCAAGACGGCGCTGCTCACCGTGTTCCTAACGCAGGCGCCCTTGCTGTTCATCACCTGCCTGCCGGCGCAGATCGGCATCTGGGCGAGCGGCGGTGCGGCGTCGGACGGCGTCGGCATCGTTGCGATACTCGGCGTGGTCGCGGCACTGATCGGCATTGCGTTCGAGACGATCGGCGACGCGCAGCTCGATGCGTTTCGCAAGAATCCCGCGAACAAGGGGCAGGTGCTCGATACCGGGCTGTGGCGCTACACCCGCCATCCCAATTATTTCGGCGACGCGCTGACCTGGTGGGGATTGTGGCTGATCGCCGCCGACATCGGGCCGTGGGTCGCGCTGGCCAGCATGATCGGGCCGGCGTTCCTGACCTTCACCCTCACCAAATGGTCGGGCAAGGCGCTGCTCGAAAAGGGGCTGCACAAGACGCGGCCCGACTATGCCGCTTATGTTGCGCGCACCTCCGGATTCATCCCATGGCCGCCAAAGACCAAGGTCTAGGCGGCGAAGCGCTGGCCGCCGACGCCAGCGCCCTCGGCGACGCCTCGCGCATCCGCGCGATCCTGACTGAAGCCGCGCGCGGCGGCCGCGCGGTCAGCTATTCCGAACTGCTGGGCGACCTGGGCTTCCGCTTCACGCGGCCCAAGATGCGCGCGGTGTGCAAGACATTGGCCGAGGTCGACCGGCTGTGCGCGCTCGACGGCGAACCCGATCTGGCAGTGCTGGTGGTACGCGAAAGCGACCGGCTACCGGGGCAGGGATGGTGGGTCGGCGGGACGGCGCTGCTGCTGGGATTTGACGGCCCGTGGGAGGGCGCCGCGGCAGCGCGGTTTATCCGCGAACAGCAGCAGGGGGTGTTTGATTATTGGGAGGGGAGGTGACGGCCTCCGACCGATCGTGAGCGCTACATGAAATGCGCGCAGGTAATCGGTCAGGTTGCAAGGAAGATCACTGATGTCTGATGGAAGATGCTGGACTGCTCTAGTTACTTTCGAACGGGGAGAAGCTTCGCAAGATATCCTCCCAGAAGAAGCCCGGGGCGCGTGCGGATGGATGGGTGCCGTCGCTCCCGATGAAGATACGACTTGCACGCAATTGGTGATGGATTTGGAGCTTCTTGAAGTGCGGGATCTAGAAATCTCCGACCTGCAGGAGGTTTTCGAGATTGATGAGTTCAAAAATCTCGACGATCACCTTGCTGAAAACTTCCAAGTCGTAGAGCTAGGCAAGATGACGGTTTGGGGAAGCATCCACTGTTATATTGGCGACGGTCAAGTCTGACGGCTGATCGGCCGCTTCCCTCTCCCAAAGCTGACTTTCTATCTTCGTCATGCCGGACTTGATCCGGGATCCGAGGTGTTCGCCTACTTCTTCAACCCAATTTCGCGCAGCCGCTCTTGCAAATACTCGTCCGCCGTAATCGACGTCGGATACAGGTTCGGATGCGCGTCATCGATGCAGCTCTCCAGCGTCTCGATCGGATAGTCCGAGCGGAAGTGCAGGAAGAAGGGCATCGAATAGCGCGCCACGCTCGCGCGGCCCGCGTCGGGGTTGCGGACGCGGTGGGTGGTTGAGGGGAGCTTGTTGTTGGTCAGCCGTTGCAGCATGTCGCCGACATTGACCGCCATTGCACCTCGCGGCGGGCTGACCGGGAGCCAGCTGCCGTCCTTGTCGAGGATTTCGAGCCCAGCTTCTTCAGCGCCCAAGAGCAGCGTGATCGTGTTGATGTCCTCATGCGCCTCGGCGCGGATGCCTTTTGCGGGCGATTCGACCGGCGGATAGTGGAGCAGGCGCATTACGCTGTTGCCGTCGAGTACCGTTTCGTCGAAGAAATCGGGTGCGAGGCCAAGGTAGCGCGCGATGCCCGACAGCAATTGGCCGCCGACGCGGTCGAATTCGGCGAAGAGCTTGTCGTAAACGGCGCGAAAGCCCTCGACCTCGGCGGGCCAGACATTGTTCGGCTGCTGCGCGGCGAGGCGGTGCCCCGCGGGCAGGTCGCGGCCGACGTGCCAGAATTCCTTGAGGTCGACTTCCTTGGCGCCCTTGGCGATCTCGGTCCCGAACGGGGTGTAACCGCGCGCGCCGCCGCCGCCGGGGATGTGATAGGCGCGCTTGACCTCCTCGGGCAGCGCAAAGAAATCCTTTGCCTTCGCCCAGGCGTCGTCGATCAGCGCGGGGTCGATGCCATGATCGGTGATCATCGCGAAGCCGAAGCGTTCAAACGACGCGCCAAAGTGCTTGGCGAACTGGTCGGCGGGCAGCGCCATCGAAATGGTCGGAACGGCGGCGGTCATATCATCATCCAATTTGGGGCGGCGCTTGGTTGGCCGCGACTCTGTTTCCGCATGTAGGAGTGTCGGCCGGGCAGGGAAAGAGGCTCGCTCTTTTCAAACCATCGATGCTTGCTAAGAGAGCCACATGGCAAAATCATATTGGCTGATGAAATCCGAACCCGACGCCTATCCGTGGGAGCAGCTGGTGCGCGAAGGCACCGGCATGTGGGATGGGGTGCGCAACCACACCGCCAAGCTGAACCTGAAAGCGATGCAGGTTGGCGACGAGGCGCTGTTTTATCACAGCAATATCGGCAAGGAATGCGTCGGGATCATGCGCGTCACGGAAACCGCGTTCCCCGATCCGACCGCCGACGAAGGGTCGCCGTGGGTCGTGGTGCGCGTGGCGCCGGTGCGCGCGCTGAAGCATCCGGTGTCGCTGGCGGCGATCAAGGCCGATCCGAAACTCGCCGACATGGATTTGATCCGCCAGTCGCGACTGTCCGTCGGGCGCGTAACGCCGGATGAGTGGAAGCATATTTTGAAGAAGTCGGAGAGGGCGGAGGGTTAAACCCTGTCGTCATCGCGAGCGAAGCGAAGCAATCTAGGGGCGGCCTTGCGCCGCTCTGGATTGCCGCATCGCCTGCGGCTCGTCGCAATGACTGCGGATTGATACGATCGATTAGCGCAGCTTCACCTGCAAATGCTTCGCCACCGACGGGTGCAGCGGGTCGACGAACTCGCACCCATAGCTGTTGCCGTCGGCACGGCGGACGACCGCCTCGAGAGGCTGCAACCCCGGCAGGTTGACCCAAATATGCTTGCCGATCTGCGGGCGGAAAAAGGTCACCATTCGAAATCCGGTCGATGACAGGTCGAACAATTCGACATCAAAGGGGTTCAGTCCCGGTTCGCGATAGCGCGCGCGCCCCTTCACCGGAGCGCGCTCGGCGCGGCGGCCGGTGACGGCGGGTCGTTTGGTTTCGATGACGAAATTGCCCAACACTGCTTTGGTCCCAGTTCTTATATGGTCATTCCCACGCTTTTAGCGTGCCGGTGGTTACCTCGAAGTGAAGAGACATGGTGAATTTCGCCTACATCGGCGGGGTGTCTCCGACCGTCATCAACTGGCCGGGAAAGGGGGCGGCGAGCGCCACCGCGTCGCGCCATTCTCCGCTGAGCCAGGTGGCATGCTGGTCGGGGTGCAGGATCACCGGCATTGCATGCGGCTGATAGCGACCGACCAGCCGGTTGGGGTCGGTGGCAAGCATCGCAAAACACGGCCAATCCTCGCCCTCGCGGTGAATCCCGGCAAAGGCGAAGATTGGGAGCGACGGCACCGAAAACCAATGCTGGCGCCGCGCACCCTCCGGCCCCGACCATATGGAAAAGGCGGTGGCGGGGATCAGGCAGCGCAGTTCGGCATGGCGCAGCGTCCCGATCCAGAACGGGCTTTGCAGGTTGCGGACGTGGGTTACGGGGCGATCTCCGCGCGGCGGTGGCGGCACGCCCCACAGTTTCGGGCGCAGAAAACGGCGCGCGCCGCCGCGACCGTCGCTGACGACCACCGGTGCGGGGCGGCCGGGGGCGACATAATCGCCGGTCCACGGATCGTCGCCCGCGTCGGCGGCGAACGCCGTGGCGATTGCGGCCGCGGGGGCGTCGAGACGGTAGATGCCGGTCATCGCACCGCGATCGCGATGCGCCAAGCGTCTGTCAATTGGCGGTTCGTGTGGCTATTTGTCCCACGGCGATTTTTGTGCATTTTCAGAGCGTTGGTCTTCGCGCGCGACGTCGACGGCGCGGTCGGCGACGACCATCACCCCGGCGCCCATCATGCTGCAGCCGACAAAGCCCATGATGCTAAGGCAGCCGAGCCCCATCAACACCGATTTCACGATTTCGCCCATTTATAGCTCCGCTCGCTTGTCGCGGATGACCCTAGCGCCCGACTGTAAATATGCCGTTTACTCTGCGCCGCGCACCCGTCCGCGCCCGGCTTTGACGCTGCTGCGGGCCTTCTTGCTGTCGACGCGGCGCGCCTTTGCGGCCTTGCTCGGCTTGGTCTTGATGCGGCGTTCGGGGCGAACCAGCGCGGCATCGATCAGCGCCGACAGACGCTCGCGCGCATCGGCGCGGTTGCCTTCCTGGGTTCGGTACCGCCGTGCCAGGATGACCAGTTCGCCATCGGTGGTCATCCGGCTGCCCGCGAGCGTTTTCAATCGGCTGAACGCATCGGGAGTAAGCCCCAACGCATAGACGTTGACGCGCAGCTGGCACGCGGTCGCGACCTTGTTCACATTCTGCCCGCCCGGCCCGGTGCCGGCGAGAAACTTCTCCGAAATCGCGCTTTCCGGAATGTCAGCCACGGGTCGGGGCGGCTCCCTCCGGCGCGGTAAAGCCCAGCGCGATGAAGCTGTCGGGAAAGGGCGCTTCGGCGAATACTGACGGCTTGACGTCACGTTTTACCACCAGCCGTTCGGCGTGGAGCAAGGTGCGGGTCTTGGTGCCGCCGCGCCCGTAAACCGGATCACCGACCAGTGCGAAGCCGAGCCCTTCGAGCGCATGGACGCGGATCTGGTGCGTGCGGCCGGTTTCGGGGCGAAAGCGCAGCAAACTCCGCTCGCCCAAGACCGCCAGCTTTTCCCAATGCGAAATCGACGGCTTGCCTTTCGGGTCGCCGACCATGCGCCAGCCCTCCTCGGCGGTTGATACCTTGCTCAGCGGCAGGTTGATCGTGCCGCTGTCGGCCTCCGGCACACCATCGACGATCGCCAGATATTGTTTTTCGACCTCGCGGTCCTCGAATGCGCGGGTGAAGCGACCATGCGCCTTGGGATTGCGCGCCAACAGCAGGCAGCCCGACGTGTCGCGGTCGAGCCGGTGGACCGCGAGCGGCCAGCGCTTGAAACCGAATTTGAGCAAGTCGAGATGATTCTCAAGGCTGATGCTGCCGTCGCGCGGGGCGTCGACGGGCAAGCCAGCGGGCTTGTCGATAACAAGGGCCTCGCCATCGAGGAACAGGACACGGTCTGAAAGGAGCATGTCGCGCTATAGGCGGGCTGGCGTTCAGTCGAAAGCGTAAACGTCCATCGCAAGCAGGCCATAGGTCGTGCTGTGGTGCAGCCGCTCGGCGCGGAGCGGCGTCCCACTCGCGCCCATCGCGACGTACAGCGGCAGGACATGGTCTGGGGTCGGGTGGTTGTTGGTGCCGTGCGGGGCGCGTTCGACGCTATGCAGGACGTCGTCGACCGCGCCCCCCGCCATGCGATAGGCGATCCAGTCGGTGAAGCCGGTGACCCACGACGCTGCGGGCGCGTCGATCGGCAGGCGCGCCGAGAATAGCGCGCGGAGATTGTGCGTGATGCTGCCCGACCCGATGATCAGCACGCGGTCGTCGCGCAGCGGGGTCAGCGCCTGACCGAGCGCGAAATGCCATTCAGGCGAGGCGTTCGACGCGATCGACAGCTGGACGACCGGAATGTCAGCGTTGGGGTAGATCAGCGACAGCGGCACCCACGCGCCATGGTCGAGCCCGCGGTCGGGGTCGGCGGTGACGGTCAGCCCTCGCTCCGCGAGCAGTCCGAAAATGCGCTGGGCCAGCGCCGGATCGCCCGGCGCGGGATAGCGCATTGCGAACAGTTCGTCGGGGAAGCCGCCGAAGTCGTGAATCGTCCGCGGGGCGGGCGAGGTAGTGACCGTCGCCTTGCCGCCCTGATACGCCGCATCATGATGCGCCGACACGACCAGGATCGCGTGCGGGCGCGGCAAGACAAGACCCAGCCCGGCGAGGAAATCCCGCGCCGGGCTGGGCTCGAGCGCCATCATCGGTGAGCCATGTGAAAGGAACAAGCTCGGCAGACGGCGCGTCGACATCTCAGGCGGCCTGCTTCAGTTCTTCGATGGCAGAAGCCGCACGGCTCACTGCATCGCCGTCCATCATCTGCTGGCCCGCCTCGATGACGGTCACATCGGTGATCCCGACGAAGCCGAGCACATGACGCAGATAACCGGTCGCGAAATCATAGTCGCTGCCGACCGGCACACCGCCCGATGCGACGACCAGATACGCCTTTTTGCCCGTCAGTAGCCCTTCGGGGCCGGTTTCGGTGTAGCGGAAGGTGCGGCGGGCGCGGGCGATCTGGTCGATCCATGCCTTGAGCGCAGCCGGGATAGCGAAGTTATAGACCGGGACGCCGATGACGATCGTGTCAGCGGCTTCGAGTTCGGCGATCAGCTCGTCCGAATGGGCGAGCACGGCGCGCTGGTCGTCGCTGCGGTCGGCGTCGTCGGTGAAATTGGCGCCGACCCAGCTTTCGGTAAGCAGCGCGGGCGGGGTGAGCGCCAGGTCGCGACGGGTGACGGCGCTGCCATAGCCCTGTTCGACGAGGCGGGTGACAAGCTGGTCGGCGAGCTGGCGGGTGGTCGAGCCGCTGTGGCGGGCCGAGGCGTCGATGCGAAGAATATGGGACATATGATGACTCCTTTGATTTGCTTTGGACTTGAAGGGGGAGAGGAGGTGCCGCGAGCCGGGGGAAAACTAGCGGCACCAGGGTGGAGCGCCCCCGCACGGGGGGGGGGGGGGGGGCGGGCCCAGGGGGGTGG